>NZ_CP170102.1:3960999-4287749 GCF_042188925.1 Pseudooceanicola sp. LIPI14-2-Ac024 | reverse complement strand
AGGATGATCTGCGACACGGCGCGGGCGCGCACCGGGTTCAGCGCGGCCAGGATCGGCGCGGCGTCACGTTCTTCCATCGTGCCGAGGACCATGACCGTCACCTCGATGTCGAGGTCGTCCATGATCGAGGCGGCATCCTTCGGCTTCATGTTCCGGTAGAGGTTCACCAGCCGGTCGACATCGGCGGTGTGTGCCCGCGCGACGCGCGCCAGCAGGTCGTCCAGCTCGGTCTTCAGCTCGGCCAGCTTGCCACGCTCGACCTCGACGGTCTGGGCGGCGAGGTCCAGTTCGGCGGTGCGCTGCGCCAGCTTGTCCTTCTGTTCGGCCAGCAACTCGCGTTCCTTGCGGATCGAGCGCAACATTTCCTCGGGCGTTTCGCATTGCGCGGGTTCGGCCGCGGCCAGCATCACCGGTGCCGCCGGTTCCGGTTCGGCGGCGGGTCCGGCGGCATCGGCGGCGGCCAGGAACAGCGTGTCGCGCGGCAGCCCGGCCGAGGGCGGCTCCGGGGCGGCCCCCATCAGGGCGATCCCCAGCTTGGCGGTGACGGCCAGGCCGAGGCCGCCGATGATGAAGGGCAGCGGACGCATCAGGCTTCTCGCGAGCGGACGGTTTCGAAGAAGCCGCGGACCAGTTCCGATTTCACCGGGATACCGCCGCTGCTGCGGCTGCCGCGTGCCGGTTCGCGGGAGGAGCGGAAGGCGCCTTCGCCGCGGGTGGCGGGCGGTTCCTCGCGCGAGCCGCGGCGCGAGCCGAAGGGTGCCTGCACAGTCTGGCCCAGCGATTTCAGCACGGTCACGGCGCTTTCGGAGCGGTCCACCGCCTCGGAAAAGCTGCCGATCAGGGGTTCGAGGTCCTGCAGCGCCTGCATCATCTTGCGGACGCGGCGGTCGACCATGAAGGCGTAGCCCAGCGTACCGATCAGCAGGGCGAGGATGGCAATATCAACGATCAAGGACATGTTGGGCGAGCTCCTCATCATCCGTATAGAGTTTTTCCGACAATTTCAGCGCGACGCGGCCGTTCTTGCGTTTGCCGACCTCGGCGCGGGCGACCGGCATCTCGGCGCAGGTTAGGGTCACGGGATCGTTCTCCTGCATGCCGAAGTCGAGCACGGTGCCCTTGGTCCAGCCCAGCACGTCGCGCAGCGGCACCTGGGTTTCGCCCATCAGGGCGGTCAGGGTGACACTGGTGTGGCCCAGCATTCCGGTCATCTTATTGCGCCAGCCGGTGTCGCCGCCGAGCTGGCCGCCGGTGAAGGCCTGGCCCAGCACGTGATTGACCGGCTCGAACGAGGCGTTCGGCAGGACGAACATCATCCGGCCTGACCGGCCCTCGGTCTCGATCCGCATCACGGCGCGCACGCAGGCGCTGGTCGGCGGGCCCAGCAGCAGGGCGCGGGGGTTGGTTTCCAGGTGGCTGATCGCGAACTCGGTCGGCGCGACCTTGGCGAAGGCGCGGGCGAGATCGTCGAGCGTGACCTCGCAGAGGCTTTCGCCGATGCGTTTCTCGATCGCGGTGAAGCTGCGGGTGTTGCGTTCGGCGCCCGGCACGGTCCGGCCGCCGAAGGTGATCTCGATCACCGCGAAGAGCAGCGAGGGTTCGATCACCACGGCAAGCGGACCGGCCCAGCCCTCGGCCTCGGTCACGGCGTTCAGGGCCGGGTCGGGCAGTCCGTCCACCGCGTCGGCGCAAGAGAGGTAATCGACGCTCTCGAGCTCAACATCCGTCATCGCCCCGAGGTAGGTCTTGAGCACCTGGCTCAGCGACAGGGCGAAGCGGTCGAAGACGACCTCGAGCATCGGGAGGCGGGCATAGGAGTACTTGGCCCGCTCGATGATGAGCTCTTCGACAAATTTGGGTTCGGTCCGTTCAGCGGTCTGCATGGTCTACTGGATGATCAGATCGGCGATGAGGATTTCCTGCGGCGCGTCGCTGCCGGACACGGCGCGGGCGCGGCGCAGGAGTTCGGATTTCAGGTTCACCAGCCCGATCGAGCCCTGGATGTCGGATTCGTTGAGCTGGCGGAGGTATTCCTGGAACGAGTCGCGGAGGAAGAGCTTGCGCGCCTCGATCTCGGTCGCGCCGGGCACCGCGTCGTCATAGACCAGCGCCAGGTTGAGCTTGAGAAACCGCGAGGTCGCCCGCCCGGTCACCGTGGTGGCCGAGATGTTGACGATGATTTCCTTGAACGGCGTGACGACGATGTGGTCGGCATTGGCCTGGGCCGCCGGGGCGCCGTGGCCGTCCGGCAGGTCGGTGTGGCCTGAGGGAGCGCCATGGCCCGTGTCGCCGTGGCCGGCATCCGCGGTGTCGGTCGAAGGCGCAGCGTCGGCCGGCGCCATCTCCTCGCCAGAGAAGAGCGCCATGGTCCGGTCGGGGCCAAGTGCCGCGACCAGCCCGCCTGCCAGCGCCGCGAGGCAGAGCAGCGCCACGCCCGCAAGCCGCAGGATGCGTTTTCCGAGGGGGGTCTTGCCCGTTGTTGCGTCCGCTGAGTCCGTCATTCGCCCGGCTTCATGTCTATCCGCTTAATTCTTGGTTTAATATGCAACAGGCTGCGCAAACAAACAAGCATAAACCGGACTATTGTTCTTGCTGTGCATGTATAGATGTGGTTATTCTTGCATAAAGGTTACAGCACGGAGCAGTTGGGGACGTGCAAGGCATATTGAACAACTTGAAATCCTTGGGCGGCAAGCGACTCGCCCTGCTGGGCGGCATCGGTGCGGCCCTTGTCGGGGTGCTGTTCTTCGGACTGTCCTTTGCGGTGGCACCGGATTACGTGCCGCTTTACCGGGACATGTCGCCGGCCGAGGCATCGCGCGTGGTGAACACGCTCGAAGGCGCCGGGTTCAAGGTGCAGACCGATCCGTCGGGCTCCATCGTCAGCGTGCCGCAAGAGGACGTGGCCCGCGCACGGATGGAACTGGCCGGGGCCGGGCTGCCGAATGACGGCACGCCCGGCTGGGAACTGTTCGACGAGGCCTCGGGCCTGGGCATGAACAGTTTCATGCAACGGGTGAACCGGCTGCGGGCGCTCGAGGGAGAACTCGCCCGGTCGATCCAGACCATAGATGGTGTCGACGCGGCGCGGGTGCACCTGGTGCTGCCCGAACGCGAGCCGTTTTCGCGCGAACGTCCGCGGCCCTCGGCCTCGGTCATCGTGCGGGGCCGCGGCAGCCGCCAGGTCGGCCTGCGTGAAGGCCAGGCGATCCGCGCCCTTGTCGCCGCCGCCGTGCCCGATCTTGCCCCCGGCCAGGTCACGGTTCTTTCGGCCAGCGGCGAAACGATCCTGGCGGACGATGCCGAGGCCTCGGCCGAGGCGAGCATGATGTCGGTGCGGGCAGGGATCGAGGACCGGCTGAGCCGCCGGATCGCCGAGATCCTGAGCGCCCGGGTCGGCGCCGGCAACGCGCGGGTGCAGGTCAGCGTCGATCTGACCACCACACGGCAGGTGGTGCGCGAACAGAGCTACGACCCGTCGCAGCGCGTGGTGCGGTCGACCGAAACGCGCGAGGAAAGCCGCGAGGACAGCAAGGCCGCGCGGGGCGAGGTCGGCGTTGCCGACGACATTCCCGCGGCGCTGGCCGACGGTGCGCCCGCCGCCAACCGCAACAGCCAGTCGAGCACCAACGAGATCGTCAACTACGAGATCGGCGGCACCCAGTCCGAAACGGTCCGCGAACCCGGCGAGGTCGAGAAGGTGTCGGTCGCTGTGCTGATCAACGGCATCTACAACGTCGCCGAGGACGGCACCGTCGATTACCAGGAACGCAGCCCCGAGGAGCTGGAGCGCCTGCAGCAGCTGGTGCAGAGCGCCATCGGCTACGACGAGGGCCGCGGCGACGACGTGTCGGTGGTGAGCCTGCGGTTCATGGACTACTCGATGGACGTGGGCGAACCGGTCGGCCAGAGCTTTGGCCAGACGCTGTCGCAGAACCTGCCCTCGATCCTGCGCGGCCTGTTCGCGCTGGCGGTGATCGGCGCGGTGCTGATGTTGGGCGTCCGCCCGGCGCTGCGCAAGATGGGTGAGCTGAACGAGGTCAAGGCCGCCGAGGCTCTGCCCGCCGGTGCCAAGGCCCCCGCCCTGCCCGGCCAGCAGGCCCAGGCGCAGCCGCAGGTGCTGGCCGCCGCGCAGCAGGCGCCGCAGGGTCTGCCGGGACAGCAGGCCGCGCATTCGGGCACCGTGCTCGACCCGCTGCCCGCGGGCGCCGGCGAGATGGTCAACATCGCCTCGGTGCAGGGTGGCATCCAGCGCGGCTGGATCAACACCGTCAGCGACCTGATCGAACGCGAGCCGGACGATGCGCTGAAAGTCGTCAAGAGCTGGCTGGCCGAGGGAGCGTAAGACATGCAATTCGTGTTCGACAGGGACTTCGACGGCGAGATCGAGACGCGGGTGCGGCTGGCGGAATCGCGCGTCGGCGCGATCTACACGCGCGACGAATACGACGCGGCGATCAAGAACGCCGCCGCCCAGGCCTACGAGGACGGGCGGCTGGCCGGCCGGACCGAGGCGGCGATGGCGGCCGAGGAAAGCGAGGCACGGCGCCAGCTGACCGCGCTCGAGGCGATCGCGCCCGCCATGCGCAACCTGCTGGAGGATGCCGATCACCATCACGCGGTGCTCGAAGCGCAGATGCTGGATTTCGTGCTGTCGGTGTTCCGCCAGGTCGCGCCGCAGGTGGTCGAGGGGCTGGCCCGCGAGCAGGCCCGGCGCGAGGTCGAGGGCGCGATCCGGATGGCGCTGTCCTCGGCGATCCTGAAGGTGCATTTCGCCCCCGCCGAGAAACAGGATGGCGAAGAGCACGTCCAGCGCACCGCGCGGCTGCAGGGCTATGCCGGCCGGGTCGAGGTGCTGCCGGACCCCGAGCTGGCGGCGGGCGACGTGAGGGTCGCCTGGGACCACGGCGTGATGCGCTACAGCTTTGACGATATCTGCCGCAAGGTCCTGGACGCGCTGGCCGCGGCGCAGGCGGCGGCCCAGGCAAGAACCGAGCAGTCGGAAGGATAACCCCCATGTCGGACGACACCGAGAACAACGACATCATCGAGGACGACGCCCCGGAAGAGGGCGACACCGAGACGATCGACCGCGACACGCTGGGCGAGGCGGTCGGCGCCAAGTCGGGCCAGAACATCGACGCGATGCTCAACGTCGGGCTGAACGTCCAGATCGTGCTGGGCCGGACCCGGATGCCGATCGCGCAGCTGCTGAAGCTGTCGCGCGGGTCGATCATCGAGCTTGACAAGCGGATCGGCCAGCCGGTCGAGGTGGTGATCAACGACCGCCTCGTGGCACGCGGCGACCTCGTCAAGCTCGAAGATGACCGCATCGGCGTCTCGCTGATCGAGATCGTCAAGGACTACGTGACCGAGGGATGATCCGACCGGCGATCAGCACGCGGTGGCTCTTGGCCCGCCTCCTCGTCGGGGGCGGGTTGCTGCTGTGCCTGGTCGCGCCGCTGCATGCGCAGGACGCGGCCAGCGGGCTGCTGAACGCGCTTGGCGACGCGCTGTCGAACGCGCCCGCCGGATCGGACGACCGCGCCACGCTGTCGGGCCGGATCCTGCAGATCGTCGCGGCGATCACCGTGCTGTCGATCGCGCCGGGGCTGCTGGTCATCATGACCAGCTTTACCCGGTTCATCATCGTCTTCTCGATGCTGCGCTCGGCCCTCGGGCTGAACCAGACGCCGCCGAACATGGTGTTGACCTCGATGGCGCTGTTCATGACCTTCTTCGTCATGCAGCCGGTGTTCGAGGACGCCTGGCAGGACGGCGTGCAGCCGCTGATGAACAACACCATCACCGAGGAGCAGGCGCTGCAGCGGATCGGGGAGCCGTTCAAGACCTTCATGTTCGTGAACACCCGGCCCAAGGACCTCGAGCTGTTCCACACCATCGCGGCGGAAAGCGCCGAGGGGCCGGATGCCGACCCCGGCCCCCTGCCCGACACCGCCGAGGCGACCGGCTGGAGCGAGCTTGTCCCGGCCTTCATGATCTCGGAACTGCGGCGGGCCTTTTCGATCGGCTTCCTGATCTACCTGCCGTTCCTGGCCATCGACCTGATCGTCGCGTCGATCCTGATGAGCGCGGGCATGATGATGCTGCCGCCGGTGCTGATTTCGCTGCCTTTCAAGGTGATCTTCTTCGTGCTGATCGACGGCTGGTACATGCTGGCCGGATCTTTGCTGGAAAGTTATGGCGCCCTCAGCGGCAGCCTATAGGAACAGGAGTGGGAATATGGCTGTTGCAGATCTGAAACGTCCCCAGACCGGCCGCGCGGCACAGGCCCAGAATGCCAACGCGCAGCGCCGCAAGAAGCCGACCGGCCCGCAGAAGGCCGCCATCCTGTTCCTCTGCCTGGGCGAGAAACGCGGTTCGGCCCTGATGCAGAAGCTGGACATGGAAGACATCCAGACCATCACCCGCGCGATGTCGAGCCTGGGCACCATCGACAGCAAGATCGTCGAGGAGGTTCTGACCGATTTCACCGATGCGATGGCCAACGGCGGAGGGGTCGTGGGATCGTTCTCGGTCGCCGAGAACCTGCTGCGGTCGCTGCTGCCGGCGGACCAGGTCGACGGGGTGCTCAAGGACATTCGCGGCCCGCTCAAGGAAAAGGACCTCTGGGCGCGGTTCTCGTCGCTCAGCGAGAACGTGATCGCCAACTACCTCAAGGGCGAGCACGAGCAGACCGTGGCGGCGATCCTGTCGAACATGAAATCCGACGTGGTCGCCAAGGTCCTGCCGCTCCTGGGCGAAGACAAGATGGCCGACGTGATCGAGCGGATGATCCGGATGGAGGCCGTGCCGCATCACATGATGCAGCAGATCGAGGAAACCCTGCAGCGCGACATCATCAACGCGGGCGCCCAGCCGACCGCGGCCGAGATGCACCAGAAGATGGCGGACCTGTTCAACAAGCTCGACCGCGGCGCCTTCGACGCCATCGCCCCGGGGCTCGAGGCGCGGATGCCCGACAGCTTTGGTGCGATCAAGCAGAAGATGTTCACCTTCGAGGACCTCGCCAAGATGGACGCGATGGACCTGGCCAAGATCATGCGCGGCGTGCCGGGCAACACCCTGCCGGTCGCCCTGCGCGGTGCGCCGGAAGAGGTGCGCGACGTGTTCCTGGGCGCCCTGCCCGGCCGGTCGCGCGACATGCTCGAGGAAGAGATGAACACCATGGGCGCGGTGCGCGGCCGCGACGTGCGCGAGGCGCAGGCGCTGCTGCTGGATTATGCCCGCCAGCTGGCGGACGAGGACGTCATCCGCCTGCCGATCGACGACGAGGACGAGATGTACTGATCCCCGGAATGCGAAACGCCCCGCGCTGCGGGGCGTTGTCGTACTGCGGATCGGGCCGGATCAGCCGCGGCGCTTGCGGCGGGCCAGGAGGCCGAGCGCGCCAACCCCGGCCAGGGCCAGAGGCAGGCCGGCGGGCAGCGGAACGCCGGTGACGGCGCTGGTCCCGATGGAATAGCTGGTCACGTCGACCGCCCCGCCACCGCCCATCGAGGCGGCGGAATCCGCGGCCGCGCTGATGTAGGGGAAGCCACCCAGCCCGGCGATCAGGAAGAGCACGTCGTCAGAGCCCCCCGCGATCCCGTCCGAGTCGGCTCCGGCGCCGCCGATGTACATGAATCCGCTCGGCGCGTAGTAGCTGAACACCAGCCCGCCGGTGACCGCGAAGGTCGTGCCGGCGTTGACCGTCAGTCCTGAACTGGTGTCCCCGAACGACGTCGCGGGATCAAAATCCAACGTAATATCAAGCGTTTGCGTGCCAAGTTGGCCGCCCTCGAAGTTCACGATGATGTCGTAGATGGAAGCCTGCGCGCTCTGCGCGCCTGCCGCCAGCGCCAAGGCCGCGGCCAGAATGGTCGTCTTCACAATTCTTCCCCCTGTAATGTCACATCCCCGGTGATCCGGGATGACCCGCGGACTCCGCCACACCACGGAACCTAGGGCAAAATGAGAACGGGCAAGACCTGATCTCAGGTCAACCCGGGATAGAATGCCGGTCTTTGGGCGGGCTGTCTAGCGCGACCAGTACGTCGTGTTGACGTTTCGGATGGTCGAGATGTCGATCACGGCAGACAGCAGGTTGGTGCTGGTGTCCACGGCGCTCTGCATCAGGATCGTGGCGCCGGTCTCGATCTGCGACACGCCCTCGGTCGCGTCCTTGATGGCGGCGTAGCGCACGACAAGGCGGTTGATCTCTTCGGGGTCCTTGAGGTCCTCGAAATCGAACTTCTGGTTCAGGATCTCGATCTGGCGGTCGATGTCGAGGCCCGAGAGCTCTTTCGGCAGGCCGAGCGCGACCTGGAAGAATTCGGTCAGCGTCTCGTTCTTGAGGATGTCGAGCGGCTTTTCGATGGTCTCGATCTTGCGGCGGAATTCGAGGATCGAGCCGAGCGTGTCGTTTTCCTCGGACTGGGCGTTGACGAACTGGCGGTCGACGTAGCGGGCCACCATCTCTTCCTGCCAGGTCGCGCTGATCGTGTTGGTGTTGCCCTCGCCGTCGGTGCCGAAGCCGAGGCCGTTGTAGAGCTCCTTGAAGCGCGTGTCGGTGAGTTTGTTCACCAGCGCGTCGTCCTCTTCGATGTTGCTCTTGAGGATCTTTTCCATCATCGCCTTGCCGAAGATCTGGTCTTCGAGGTCGTAGGCACGCATCACGAAGGCATAGAGCTCGGGGTCGTCCATCAGCTGATCGACGGTCTCGATGTTGCCGATGTTCTTGGTGAAATGATCGATGGCACGGGCATGCTGACCCTGGTTGCGGATCAGCTCTTCCTGCCGGTCCTCGGTGGCGTCGACCAGTTTCAGCGCCAGGATCGTGGGCATGCCCGCAACCGAAATCATGCGGTTTTCCTTTGTTTGTCAGAGGCGTCGCCGGCCGGGGCCGCATCGGTCCGCGGATCGTGTTCGGGTTTGACCCAGGCCGTCGCCGGCATTTCGGCGGTGCCCAGCACCTCGCCCTCGCGTTTCATCAGCGGGCCGAGGTTGCGCAGGGCGGCAAAGAATTCGCCGCGGCTGACGTTGTTCGCCGCCTCGAAGACATGGCCGACATGGTGCGAGGAAAACGCGGTGGCGAGGACGGCCAGCTGCTTCTGCGCCGCCTTGGCCAGCTTTTCGCGCCGTTCGGGATAGATCAGCGCGCTCTGGATCAGGAAGTAGGCGGCATTGACCGGGGTCGCGGCCGCGTCGGGTTTCAGCAGATCGGTCTCGCGGATGATGTCCGCGCGGTTCTCGATCCGGATGGTCGTCTTGCGGCCGCCATTGCGCATCATGCAGCCATTGACGACGATGCGTTCAAACGGTTTGAGCGTAAGATTGAGTGCCATCGGAGGTCACCGCCTGGGGCTGGGCGCGGGACAGGCCCGCAAGGATGTTCGCGTTCACGTCGACAAGGGCGCGGAGGCCGGGATTGCCGCCGAGGACCTGGCTGGTCTGGCGATGCGTCCACAGCGCGATCGACAGCAGCTGCGCGCGCAGCTGGGCCGGAAGCTGGTTGCCGCTGCCGGCGAGGTCGTCGCGCAGGGCGATCCAGAGTTTCTGGTTCTCGATCAGCGCATGGCGCAGGCCGTCCGCCAGGATGCGGCTGCGGTCTTCGCGGTTCTGGGCTGCTTCGTAGTCGTTCAGGTGCTTTCTGAGGTTGCCTGTGATCCTGGTAAAGACCCGCACTTCAATCTGGCGCGGGGACTCGCTTTCGCGAATTGTGCGCTTATACGCCGCAATGCTCATTCTGCTGCCTCGTTACCCTTGGGTTGGTTCCCGCGGATTTTCTAGAATGTCGTGCCGGTTTTTTTGTGGCATCAACGTGGAAAGGGCGCCACATTGGGCGCCCTTTCACTATGCCATCCCCTCTTGACGGGATGCCAGTCAATTCACTGGAACAACGAGAGAATGTTCTGGGGTGACGCGTTTGCAATAGCCAGCGCCTGTGTCGCGAGCTGCTGCTGCACCTGAAGCGCCTGCAGAATGGCGGCCTCTTCCTCCATGTCGGCGTCAACCATGCCGCCGACGCCCGTGTCGATCCGATCGGTCAACTCGTTAAGAAACTCTTTCTGCATCTCGATCAACTTCTCTGCGATACCAAGTGCGGTGGCGGCCTCGATCGCATTGCTGAGTTCGGCCTCCGCGGTCTGCAGGGCGGTCTCCATCAGGGCCGTCGTCGAGGCGGCCGTCAGGTCGATCCCCTGGAGCGCCGCCATGATGGCGCCCAGGTCCTGCTCGCTGAACGTGACCGTGGTGGTCGTGACGGTGCCCAGGGGGCTGCGGCTGATGCCGGTCACGACCGAGATGGTCGCTGTACCATTTACAAGGTCTTTGCCGTTGAACGTCGACTGGTCGATGGTCGTTTGGATGCGGGCCACCAGTTCGTCGAGTTCCAGCTGAACATCCTGACGGGTTTCCAGCGTGCCGCCCTGTGCGAAGGCGACCCGTTCAACGAAGTCGTTCGCCAGGGAAACCACCGTCTCGGCGCCCAGGCGGGCGGTCGACACGGCGTTCTGGGTCAGCGTCAGGCTCTCGTCGATGGCTTTGTACATGCGGCTGTCGCCAGTCATCGTTTCCGAGATCTTGAAGTACGCGGCATTGTCCTTGCCGGATTCGATCTTGAGGCCGGAGGAAATCCGACCCTGAGTCTCACCCAGTTGTTTGTTGATGCCACGCAACGTTGTCAGCGCCGCCATGGCGCTGGCATTCGTGTGTATGGAAGACATTATACTGCTCCGATTTTTCTAATCGTTGGTCTTCTATTTCTGAAGTTAAGCGGTTCTACCCGTGTGGCCTAAGTTGTAGGCGGGGGTTACACCAAAGCTAAATATTGGGCGAAATACGGGGTCTTGTGGTTACGTTGGGTCAAATTGTGGCGAAGTCGCCACAATTGGCGCGACCTTCCAAGGCGCCCCGGAACGCAGAAAGGGCGCCCGAAGGCGCCCTTTCAAGTCACTCATACCTGTCAGCCTACGGGCTAACTTACTGGAAAAGCGACAGGATGTTTTGCGGCGACTGGTTCGCGATGGCCAGGGCCTGCGTGGCGAGCTGCTGCTGCACCTGCAGGGCCTGAAGCTTGGCCGCTTCTTCTTCCATGTCGGCGTCGATCATCGAGCCGACACCGGCGTCGATGCGGTCGGTCAGTTCGCCAAGGAACTCCTTCTGCATCTCGATCGAGGATTCCGCGATGCCGAGGGCCGTTGCGGATTCCACGGCGAGACCCAGCTGGGCTTCGGCGTCCTGCAGAGCGGTTTCCATCAGCGCCGAGGTCGAGGCCGCGGAAAGGTCGATGCCGGACAGGGCGGAAAGGATCGCGCCCAGGTCCTGTTCGTTGAAGGTCACCGAGGTGGTCGAGATGACGCCCGACGCGTTGCGGCTGATGCCGGTCACGACGGTCACGGTGGCGCTGCCGTTCACCAGGTCTTTGCCGTTGAAGGTCGACTGGTCGATGGTCGTTGTGATACGTGCCACCAGGGCATCGAGTTCCAGCTGCACGTCGGCGCGGGTCTCGTCGGTGCCGCCCTGGGCGAACGCGACTCGCTCGACGAATTCCTTCGCCAGGTCAACGACGGTCTCGGCACCCAGGCGGGCGGTCGAAACGGCGTTCTGGGTCAGGGTCAGGCTTTCGTCGATGGCCTTGTAGATGCTGCTGTCGCCGCTCATCGTCTCGGAGATCTTGAAATACGCGGCGTTGTCCTTGCCGGATTCGATCTTCAGGCCCGAAGAAATGCGGTTCTGCGTTTCGCTGAGGCTCTTGTTGATACCCTTCAGCGTCGACAGCGCCGACATGGCGCTGGCATTGGTATGGATGGAAGACATTGTCTGCTCCGATTTTCTAATCGTTGGTCTTCGTCTTTCTGACGAAAACGGGTCTGCCCGTAACGGTTGAAATTGGAGCTTCTGGTTAATTGGAGTTTAAAGCAAATTTGAGGCAGGAAAACGTTGCAGCTGCGACACAGCGCATTTTTTGCGTCGCCCGGGTCACGAGGACCGGGGACGGGCGTTGTCCTTGCGTAAGGAAATTGGAGCGCGGGGTTACGGGTTGGTTAAAATGTGCGGCAATATGGCGAAAATGTGGCGTGGATTGCCCCAATTGCCCCAACCATCATTGAAGAAGCGCCCGCCAGGGGCGGGCGCGGCCACATTTGGGCGGACATCCGTGGTCAGTCAGACCGACTGGTCGAGGCGCTGCGGCTGGCCCACCGGGCCGGTCTGTGCGGCGCCGTCGCGGGTATAAAGACCGTTCAGGCTGTGCCGGTCGCGGATCCGTTCGATTTCCCGCGCTACCGCTCCGGTTGCTTCGGTCATGCGGCGCAGAAGCGCCAGATCGCTGCGGATCAGGGTCTGCAATGCCGCCAGCCGTTGCCGCAGCCGGGTCGAGGCAGGTTCGTCCCCTTCCAGCAGCGGGCCGGCATCGACGAACGCCGTCTCGATGTCCTCGAGCAGCTGCGCCTTTTTCGGGAACAGGGTTTCCACGTTTGCCAGGTCGCCGCGGCCGATGGCGGCAATCTCGTCGCGCAGCACGCGGGACAGCTGATCGATCAGCTGGTTGGCGCGTGCGTGGGTCAGTCTGTCAGTCATCCGTTCGCCTCCTGGCTGGTGGCCGTCCCGCCGGCATAGGCGCGCAGGGCGGCTTCGACACTCTGGGCGATCCCGGCGCCACCCTGGGCCGAGATCTCCTTTGCAAAGGCCTCGGACAGGAAGAACCGGAACTGGTCGGCCCCGGGGCCGCCTCCGAAATCGCCCATGTCGACATTCTTCATCATCTCGTCGACCATCTGGGTCAGGAACATCGCCTCGAACTCGCGCGCGGCGCTGGCCGGGGCGTCCCGCGCGATCGCGCCGGGCTGGTTGATCATCGTGTGGGTGGCCTGCAGGGCCGCCATCGAAGCTTTCACGTCCATTGCCGCACCTCAGATGATTTCCAGATCCGCATGTAGCGCCCCCGCTGCCTTGATCGCCTGCAGGATCGAGATCGTCTGCGACGCCTCGAGCCCGATGGCGTTCAGCCCGTCCACCAGCCGCTGCAGGCTGACGTCGCCCTCGAGGATGGTGAAATGGGTTTCCTGTTCCTGCACCCCGATGCTGGTCCGGGGCACCACGACGGCGGTGCCGCCGATGGTGATCTCGCTCTGCGGCTGGCTGACCTCGGGGTCCTCGCGGACCATGACGGTCAATCCGCCCTGGCTGACCGCGACCTCGTCGATCCGCACGTCGGCGCCGATCACGATGGTGCCGGAGCGCGCGTCGATCACGACCTTGGCGATGCTGTCGGGCTGGACGCGGATGTTTTCCACGTCGGCCAGGAACGGCGGGGTCGCCGCCTTGCCCGGCGTCTGCACCTCGACCGTGGACGGGTCGAGCGCGGCGGCGGTGTTCGGCCCCATCTCGGCATTGATCGCCTCGGCGATGCGGGTCGCGGTGGTGAAATCGGGATTGCGCAGGTTCAGCCGGACCGACGACAGCGAACCGAGGCTGAAGTTCACCTCGTTCTCGACGGTTGCGCCGTTCTCGATCCGGGCCACGGTCGGCACGCCCTCGGTGATCGAGGCGGCGTTGCCCTGCGCGGCGAAACCGGCGACGGCGATCGGGCCCTGGGCCACGGCATAGACCTCTCCGTCCGCGCCGGTCAGCGGGGTCACGATCAGCGTGCCGCCGCGAAGCGAGGTCGCATCGCCCAGCGAGGACACCACCACGTCGATCGGCGAGCCGCGCCGCGCAAAGGGCGGCAGCATCGCCGTCACCATCACGGCGGCGGTGTTCGAGGTCTTGATCTTGTCATCCGAGAGGTTGCCGACGCCCAGGCGTTCCAGCATCCCCTCGATGCTCTTTTCGGTGAAGGGAGAGTTGCGCAGGCTGTCGCCGGTGCCGTTCAGGCCGACCACGAGGCCATATCCGACCAGCTGGTTCTCGCGCACGCCCTCGACCGTCACGATGTCCTTGATCCGCACATCCGCCGCCGACGGCCCGGCCACGCCTGTCAGCGTGGTCAGGATGAGAGCGGCCAGTTTGACGGGTTTCCACATGACAATCGGCTTTTGATGCTTGATCTCATGAACATTAAGCATGGAACGAAGCGATTGTGCAAGTATATACCATGTTACTTCTGCGTGTATTTTCGCACTAATCTTGGTCTAAGCTTGACTAACCATGAATTGATCCGCATGATCCGGTGCACAGACGCACATACGCAATCAAGGGGGCGGGCGTGCACATCTATCTTTACGAGCCAAGGGCAACCCGGCTGAAAGGCCTTCTGGAAGAGCTGGGCGATGCTGCCTGGGATCCGGTGTCCGTTAGCGATGACTTCTTTGATCGGGAGTTCGACCTTGTCGAAGGCGACAGCACCGACCGGCCCATTCTGCTTGCGGAGAATTCCGAGACGGTGAGCCAGATCGCCAGCCTGCGCCAGTCGGGCTGCCGCAACCCGATCCTAGTGCTGCGCGACGAACGCGACCCCGAGGCGGCGATGGCCGCGCTGGACGCGGGGGCCGACGACGACATCGTGCGGCCGCTGACCGGGCTCGAGCTGCGGGCGCGGGTCAACGCGATCAAGCGGCGGTTCCACGGTCACGCGGCCGGGTCCATCCAAATCGGCGATATCACCGCCTATTTCGACGGGCGCGACCCTGACGTGGCGGGCGAACCGATGAAGCTGTCGCAGCGCGAACTGGCGATCTTTCAGCAGATCGCCCTGGCCGCGCCGCGCATCGTGTCGAAATCGGTGATCTACGACGCCGTCTACGGCATGGCCGAGGATCAGCCCTTCGACAAGGTGATCGACGTCTACATCTGCCGGATCCGCAAGAAGATCGAAGAGATGTCGCCGTCGGGCGATCCGCACATCCGCACCATGCGGGGCCGCGGCTACAAGCTGGACCCCGAGGTGGTGAGCCTGGCCGATCAGCGCGAGGCGGCGACCGGCGCGATGCGGGTCACATATACTCCAGGAAACTCAGCTGCGTTAGGCGCGCGGTGACGGCATAGCTGGCGTCCAGTTGCGACTCCAGCAGGCTGATCCGCGTCGCCGCCTCGTAGCTGTCGACGCCCTCGAGGTCGAGGATGCGGTTCTTGTAGATGTCCAGGCGGTCGGTCATCCGGGTGTTCGCGTCCTCGATCTGGGCAGCCTGTGCGCCGACACGCGTCTCGATGTTCAGCAGGCCGGCAGAGCCTGCCGACAGCGCGTCCACCGCGGTGCCGACCCAGGTCGCGTAGGCGTCCGGATCGGTGATCTGCGCCGGATCGAACGATGCCAGCATCGCCAGCCCCTTGATCACCTGGCGGAACGCCGTGTCGTTGGCCTGCACCCCGTATTCGACCGAGATGCCGTCGCCGATCGCCAGCGACTGGCGCGGCGCGCCAGTGGCGGCGCCGTTGAAGAACGTGTCCTCGAAGTTGAAGCCCGCCGTGCCGGAGCTGTCTGAGAACAGCGCCTCGATCTCGGCGATGGCGGTGGTCGCGGCGGTGTCGTCCGGCAGTCCGCCGGCGAGGATCGAGGCGAAGACGTCGCTGGGCGACAGGCCGGTGGCGGCGTTCGTCTCGCTCCAGGGCTGCAGCGAGTCGGTGGCCAGTTCGACGCCCGAGAACAGCGGCACGCCCGCATGGGTCGTGTTGGCCTGCGCGATCACGGCATCGAGCGCGGCCTTGGCGGCCTGCTGGATCCCGTCGACCGTGCCAAGCGCGGCTTCCTTGTTCGGGATCGCCAGCTCGAGAGCCTCCTGCACGGCATCGCGCATCGCGCTCAGCGCGTCGGTCATGGTTTCCATCCGGCCCATCACCAGTTCGTTCGCGGTGACCTGCGCCTCGTCCCGGTCGATGGTGGCGCGCAGGCTGAGGCTTTCGGCCGACCGTACGCCGAGGTCCTTGAAGACGTCGGACTTGTAGCCGGTCGAGAGTTCCTGCTGGGCGACGGCCAGCTGGTTGTTGATGTCCGCCGACAGCTGCCGCCGCAGGTAGGCAGAGTAGAGGGTGGAGTAGTTCCGGAGGAGCGCGATCATCCTGTCACCTCATCAGAAAGAGCTCAGGAGCTCTTCGAACATCTCGTTGATCGTCTGCAGCACCTGGGAATTGGCGCCGTAGGATTGTTCGATCAGGAGAAGCTGTTGCAATTCGTCGTCGACGTTGACGCCCATGAAGCCCATCCGCGTGCTCTGGATCGTGTCGGCACCGGCAGAGTAGCTGTCGCGCGAGGTCTCGGCCTCGGACCGCAGGGTCTGCTGCGAGGCGATGAGCGTCGAGATGTAACTGGTCAGCGTGGCGCTGTCGCCCAGGCCAGCGGCCGAGTCGAAGCTGGTGGTGCTGTTCATGAAGTCGATGAAGGCGTTGATCTGGGTCGGGTCGCTCTGCGCCCCCTCGACCGTGGCGCCGATCCCGTCGCGCAGACGCCAAAGCTCGCCGCCCGCCTCGGGCAGGACGGCGTCGTTGATGGCGATCCGCCCGGCCAGCCCTTCGGTGATCGGGCCGGTGATGGCCACGCCGGCATCGGTGAAGAGGCCCGCGTCCCCGGCCGCCAGGCTGGCGTCGGAATCCTGGAAGCCCTGGATCAGCGCGCGGGCGACCTCGTCCAGCTGGGCCTGGATCTCGGGCGCCTTGGTGTTGAGGAAGGTGATGTAGCCGGCCAGCGTGCCCTCGTTGATCCCGCGGACGCCGTCGACGTTCGGGGTGATGTCGATCCCCCCGGCGGTCAGCGACAGCGTGGTCTTGTCAAAGGCCAGCAGCGACGGCTCATCCCCCTGCAGCAGCGGCGTGCCGCCGGTGGTGAAGATCTCCACCCGCCCGACGCTGTCGTAGCGCACGGTGTAGTCGATCAACGGAGACAGGTCGTCGAGCGCCTGGGTCAGCTTGTCCTCGAAGGTCAGCCGGGTGTCGGTGCCCTCGGCCTCGGTCTCGATCCGCGCGTTCAGCTTGGCGATCTGGGACAGCAGCGTGTTGATCTCGGCCACGTCGGTGGCGGCGCTGCCGGCGGCCGAGTTCCGGGCCTGCTCCAGCCCGGAATCCGCGCGGTTGAGCGCGTTCACCAGTTCCTCGGCGTCGGTCACCGCGGCGCGTTGCAGCGAGGTGTCCGAAGGCGTGATCGCCAGCAGGTTCATCGAGCTCTGGAAATCAGTCAGCCGCGCCAGCATCCCGTCGGTGCTGTCGGTGCCGCCGAGCGTCGTGGTGTAGAGCGTCAGCACCTCGGCCAGCGCGGACTGGGTGCCGGTCCGCGCGGTTTCCGCGTGGTACATGCTGTCGAGCGAATAGTCGATCGCGCGGCTGATGCCGTTGACAATCGGCTCGCCGGTGGCCGAGACGGTGACGTTCGGCGTGCGGCGGGCATAGCCCAGCGTGTTGGCGTTCGAGATGTTGAGAGACGTGGTGCTGGCCCAGCGGGATGTCAGAGACAATCCCGTCGTGGCCGCGTTGAAGGCGGATGTCAGGCTCATGGTGTCGTTCCGATCTGCGCGTCAGCCGCGCTCATCGCTTGAGCTTGACGGCTTCGTCCAGCATCTCGTCGGCGGTAGTGATGATCTTGGCGTTCGAGGAATAGGCCCTCTGGCGCTGGATCAGCTGGGTCAGTTCGGTCGCGATGTCGACGTTCGAGCTTTCCAGCCCGCCCGAGTTGATCGTCCCGGCCTCGCCCTGCCCGGCTGCCGAAAGCGTGAAGTCGCCGCTGTCGCCCGATGCGGCGAAGTAGGCGTTGTCGCTGGTCAGCAGGCCGTTCGGGTTGGTGAAGGTGGCCAGCGGGATCGAATACATCGCCTTGCGCGCGCCGTTGTCGAACACGCCCCAGACATCGCCGTACTCGTCGATCTCGACCCGGCTGAGCGTGCCGCTCTCGGCGCCGTCGACCTCGGTGTTCAGGGCCGAGTAGTCGCCCGCGAACTGGGTCATCCCGTCAAAGGTGTCCGGTGCGCCGAGGTCCACGGTCATCGTCTGCGGCGTGGTGCCGTTGTCGATGGTCAGCGTCATCTCGCCCGTGGCGGTGTTGAAGGCAAAGGCGGCCGGTGCCGTCGCCAGGGACGTGACGCCGGAATAGGTCGCGGGCGACCCGGCGAGGGTGCCGCTGTCGTTGAAGTCCACGGTCACGCTGCCGTAGTCGGTCGTGCCGTCCGAGACGGTCAGCGTCCACTGGTTGGCGGTGGTGCCCGGCTGCCACGAGAAGCTCAGCCGTTCGGCCGCGCCCAGGGCGGTGTAGTACTCGGTCGACGACACGAAGGGATCGCCGGCCGCCGCGCCGGTTTCCTGGCTGGGCAGGTTGCCGCTGATCGAGACCGCGGAGGTGGCGCTGCCCGCGATGGTCTGGTTGCCGATGTTGATCGGCACGAGGGAGTCGAAGCTGCCCCGGTCGACCGAGCCGAGCGAGCCGGTGTCGTCGTAGGCAAAGCCCAGCAGGTAGTTGCCGCCTGCGTTGCGCAGGAAGCCGTCGGCGTCGGGTTCAAAGCTGCCGACCCGGGTGAACACGTTGGCCGCGCCGCCGCCCAGCGACTGGGTCACGACGAAGAAGCCGTTGCCGCTGATCGCGAGGTTCGAGGCGACCGAGGTCGACTGGTAGCTGCCGTCGGTGTCGTTGGTGTAGGTGGTCGAGGTCTTGACGCCCGTCGCCTGGCTGCTGGTCGGGTTCGACGAGCCCGCCGTCACCATCTGCGCAAAGCTGCGGCGGTAGCCCACCGTGTTCGCGTTCGCGATGTTGTAGGAAATACGTTCAACTGCCGTCGAGTTGGCGAGCAGGCCCGCAACCCCCGAAGACATCGCATTGGATACACTCATGACCGCCTCTCTTTATTATATGCAGCGATTGCCACCACCGTTACCACCTCAAGTAGTGCGGCGCGGTTTCAGCATGTTTAAAAACGATTGATTCTTGTGGCTTGCCCGAAAAATTCTTGGTTCTTCTTCGGGTGCTGTCCTCATTCCGTCCGGGCCACGTCGGGCATTTTGCCCATGCGGTGGTCCACCTGGTCGATCCGTGCGCGCGCCGTGTCCTGGCGCAGCGGCAGCAGCTCGGGTGCGCGTTCCGTCAGGCCCTGCGCGATCTCGGCCCAGCCGGGCAAATCGGTCAGCTTGGGGAATTCCTCGGCCAGGGCGGCGGTCTGCGCCATGTTGCCGTTGCGATAGGCCGACAGCAGGAAGTTCACCGCGTCGGAAAACGCCATCTCGTCGCCCTGGATGCCCCAGAGCCTGGCATAGGCCGCCTCGGCCCCGTTCCAGAGACCCGCGTCAAAGAAGGCCTGCGCCCGGATCGCCAGCCGTTGCGGTGACGCGCCTTCGCCGCCCTCGCCCGCCACGATGCGGGCGCTCTGGCCGGTTTCGGCATAGTAGCGCGCGGCGACGAGGTCGTAGGCCTCCTTCAGCGCGGGGTCCTCGGCGTGAAACCCTTCCTCCAGCAGGCGGCCCAGCCGGTCGAACTGCCCGCCGGCCAGCAGGGTCTGCGCCTGCTTGACGGTGATGCCGGCCAGCCGGTCGGGCGCGAGGTCCCCCAGCCCGAGGTCGGCGGCCACGGCAAGGTAGTCGCGGATCAGCCCGTATTCCTCGGCCGCGATCTGGGTCGCGCCGATCGCGTCGAAGCGGTCGGCATAGGTTTCGGCGGCATCGGCAAAGGACATGTCGAACCGGTAGAGCCGCGCGATCCGGTTGTGGGCGGCCATGAACTCGGCCAGCGGGATCTGCCCCGTGGTGCCGCGCTCGTAGAGCCGGCTGATCAGCGTCCGGGCCTTCTGCCGCGCCTCGGCCGCCTGCGGCGAATTGGGTGCCGCGGCGGAGATCCGGCCATAGGTCTCGATCGCGGCGATCCTGTCGCCCTCGACCATCTGGAGCGAGGCGAGGTCATCCATCACCTCGAGCGCGCTGTCGTCGCCGCGCCAGAGCTCGGCCTCGATCGCGAGGAGCCTGGCCGCCTCGCCGGTGGTCAGCGCCTGGCGCCGCAGCCCGAGGTCGACCAGCGACCGCCGCGCCCGGTGCGCCCAGAGGTCACGGCCGTTCATCGCCCGCACGTAGGCGTCGAAGGCGGCGACGGCGTCGTCCCCGGTCTCGGCCGCCTGGCCCAGCAGGAAGTGATAGGCCGGGCTGTCGTGCAGGCCGGCAAAGTCGTCGAAGGCGGCGGCCAGGTCGCGGGCCAGCCGCCACTGTTCCGTCGCGATGGCGCTTTCGAGAAAGGCGGGCAGCACACGTTCCTGCACCGCGGCCGGGAACCGCGCCAGCCGGTCGGTCGCATCCTCGAGCAGCGGGCCCGCGGTGTCGTGATCGCCCGTCCGCGCCGCGTTCAGCGCGACGAACAGCACCTGGTCGGGCCAGTCGACGTGATCCGGCCCCAGCAGCGCCGCGGCGCGGTCGGTCAGCGGCAGGTCGCGCGGGTCGATCAGGCCGAGCGCCAGCTCGAACGCGGCCGCCCGCAGGCGGTGCACCGGCGGCAGGTCGGCGTCCTTCAGGTTGGCCAGCAGTGACAGCCCCTCGGGGGCGAGGCCATGGGCGAAATGGAATTCGGCCAGGTCGGTAACCGCGCGGGCCCGGTCGATGGTGTCGGGTTCCGTCCGCGCCAGCGCCGCCATCAGCGCCCGGCGTTCCTCGAGGAAATCCACCTCGGCCCGCGGCGCGAGGTAGAGCGCGGGCGGATCGAGCGACCAGGCCGTGTTGCGCAGCACCGCCCCGGGGCCCGAGGTCAGCACCTCGGGCGTCTCGACGGGATGGCTCCGCTCGGCCAGGGCCGGCGGGGCAAGGCCCAGCACCAGCGCCAGCGCGGCGGAACTGCGGAGCAGGCAAGAACAGGTCAACATCTGCCTCAATTATTCATGTTAATACTTGCGTTATTCTACCAAACAGATCATGATCGGCAACAAAAGAATGTAAAGCCGCTATTAATCCGAGCAGGAAGCATGGATAATACAGTCTACGTCGCCCTTTCGCAGCTGACCGCGCTTGAGCGCCAGCTCGACGTGACAGCGAACAACCTCGCCAACGCGAACTCGAACGGGTTCAAGGCCGAACGGGTGCTGTTCGAGAGCTATCTCTATGCCGACGGCGGCGCTGAGGTGGGCGACGGCACCAACTTCGTGCTCGACCGCGGATCCTATGTCGACGAGACGCAGGGCGCCCTGGCACATACCGGCAACCCGCTCGACCTTGCGCTGACGGGGAACGGCTGGTTCTCGTACGAGACCGAGGACGGACGCCGTGCCTTCGGCCGCGACGGGCGTTTCGTGCTGAACGACCAGGGCGACCTCGTCACGCTGTCGGGCGCGCATGTCCTCGACGCGGGCGGCGCACCGATCAACCTGCCGCCCGACGTGGCCAGCGCGATGACGATCACGCAGGAAGGCTTCATCTCGGGGCAGGACGGCGGCCAGCTGGCGCAGATCGGCGTGTTCGAGCTGCGAGATCTGCAGCGCTATGAACGCATCGGCAACGGCCTCTTGGCCCCGCCGCCGGGCGAACAGGCCGACGCCATTCCCGACGACCAGACCAACATCCTTCAGGGCAGCGTCGAGATGAGCAACGTGAACGCCGTCGCCGAGGTGACCCGCCTGATGCAGATCCAGCAGGCGTACCAACGGGCGGTGAACATGATGAACACCGAAGACGACCTGAAAAAGGACCTGCTGAGCCGCGTCGGCAAGCCGGTCTGATACCGAACAGAGGACAAGCCCATGAAAGCCCTTGGCATCGCCGCGACCGGCATGATGGCGCAGCAGACCAACGTCGACGTGATCTCGAACAACATCGCGAACGCGAACACGACCGGCTACAAGTCGTCCCGCGCGGCCTTCACCGACCTGATCTATGAGAACATGGCGCGCGAGGGCGCGACCACCGCCGACGACGGCTCGGTCCGGCCGACCGGCATCGACGTGGGCCTCGGCGTGCGGGCGGCGGGGACCATCCGGCTGAACACCCAGGGCGGGCTGGTGCAGACGGAGAACCAGCTGGACGTGGCGATCGAGGGGCGCGGCTACTTTGCGATCACGATGCCCGACGGCACCCAGGCCTACACCCGCGACGGCAGCTTCCGCCTGTCGCCCGAGGGGCAGATCGTCAACGAACAGGGGTTCGAGGTCGACCCCGGCGTGGTCCTGCCCGACAACACCGTCAGCGTCGACATCAGCGAGACCGGCATTGTCAGCGCCTATGTCGGCAACGACGCCACCCCGGTCGAGGTCGGGCAGCTGACGCTGGCCACCTTCGTCAACGACGCGGGCATGAAGCCGCTCGGCAACAACCTCCTCGCGGCCACCGCCGCCTCGGGCGACCCGGTGCAGGGCCTGCCCGGCGAAGAGGGCGTGGGCATCCTGCGCGCCGGCTACCTCGAAGGGTCGAACGTCGATATCATCCGCCAGATCACCGACCTGATCCAGGCACAGCGCGCCTACGAGATGAACTCGAAGGCCATCACCACCGCCGACGAGATGATGTCGGCCGCAAACCAGATCAAGTGACATGAGCCGCCGCCTCCTCCTTGCCCTGCTGGCCCCGCTGCTCCTGCTCGGTGCCGCCGTCGCCGCCGCGACCCCCGAGGTCCTGGTCGAGGAACGCGCGCGCGAGGTCTGGGGCGTGCAGCTCCCGCAGGAGGCCAACATCCGCGTGCACCTCACGCAGAAGCCGCTGGACGAGGCGGTGATGCTCTCGGCCTTCTGGATGGACCGCAGCACCGGCCGCTTCCTGGCCAACGCGGTGACCGAGGGCGGCGAGACCAAGCGCCTCGAGGGCATGGCGCTGGCGACGCTGGACGTGCCGGTCCCCGCCCGTCGGATGATGCCGGGCGAGATCGTGCGCGACGCCGACGTGCAGATGGTCGAACTGCCGGTGAACCGGGTCGGCGCCTATTCCATCACCGAGCGTGAAAAACTGGTCGGGATGGAGGTGCGCCGCATGCTGGCCCAGGGCCGGCAGGTGATGACCCATTCGATCACCGCGCCGATCATCGTCGGGCGCGGCGACAAGGTGCACATCCTCTACGACGACGGCGCGCTGGTCCTTACCGCGCCCGGCAAGTCGCTGAGCGATGCCCACGTGGGCGAGGAGATCACGGTCGTGAACCTCGTCTCAAACAAATCCCTGCGTGCGATCGCACGGCAGGACGGACTGGTCGAGGTGATCCGATGAGCAGCACTACCTTCCGCATCCCGGCGCTGATGGTCAGCGTCCTGGCCCTGTCGGCCTGTGCCGAGAACTTCAACCGCGATCCGCAGGTCAGCAAGGTCGGCGTCGATCCGCAGAGCATCTACGAGGCCGAGACGGCGCAGGTCCCGATGCCCGCGCCGCAGCAGGCGCGCACGCCCTACCGGGCCGAGGGCGCATCGCTCTGGGCGCATGGCTCGACCGGCTTCTTCGGGGATCAGCGCGCGACCCAGGTCGGCGACATCCTGACGGTCGAGATCGACATCGACGACGAGGCGCAGCTGTTCAACGAATCCGACCGGACCCGGTCGGGCGGCAGCACGCTCGCCTACCCCAAGTTCTTCGGCTACGGCACCCAGATCGACAAGATCCTGCCGGGCGTCGGCCCCGACGACCTGCCGAGCGGCAGCAACATCGTCGACATCTCGTCGGCCACCGGCGGGTCGGGCAGCGGGTCGATCAACCGCAACGAATCGATCGAGCTGCGGGTCGCCGCGCTGGTCGTGCAGATCCTGCAGAACGGCAACATGGTCGTCGTCGGCCGGCAGGAGGTGAAGGTGAACTCCGAGCTGCGCGAACTGCGCGTCGCGGGCATCATCCGGCCGCAGGACATCGACATGGACAACACGATTCCCTACGACAAGATGGCCGAGGCGCGGATCAGCTACGGCGGCCGCGGCACCATCTCGGACCAGCAGGGCCGGAGCTGGGGCGAGGACATCGCGGACATCATCCTGCCGTATTGAATCCGGTTTTCGCCATAGTTTCATAAAAGTTAAGCCGGATTTACCCGGCATTACGGGCACCCGAGAACACATGTCCCGGGTGCCCGTCTTCATGAACAAGAACATCATCGCCCTCGCCGCGCTTCCTGCGATCTTTGCCGCCGTCGGTTTCGGCGCCGGCAAGCTGCTGGAACCCGCGCCCGCCACCGCCGCCGCGCCGGTCCAGAAGGCCGCGCATGACGACGCGCCGGACGCCCGCGACGCGCTGCACAAGCTGGCCGAGGACCAGCCCGCCGCGCATGGCGATCACGATGACAGCCTGGCCACGCCCAAGCCGATGAAGGGCACCGAGCACGAGGCCAAGCTGATCCCGGCCAGCGCCACCGCGTCCGATCACGGCAAGGCCAAGCCCGCCGCCAAGGATCATGCCGCGCAGGGCACCAAGGCCGCCGCGACCGGGTACGGCGCCCAGCCGACCGCCGACCGCGGCAGCGCCAAGACCCCGCAGGCCGTGCTGAGCGCCGCGCGTCAGGCGCAGATGAACATCGAATACGGTGAACCCGGCAGCGGCGTGATGACTGAAAAGCAGGTCAAGGATTCCAAGGTGATCAAGCTGGGGCGCATGACCGTCCCGGTGCAGAACGCCCAGAGCATCAGCTATGTCGTGACCGACGTGGGTGTCGCAGTGACCGACATCGACGCCGCCGCGCATTTCAACGTGGCCGAGAACGCCACCCGCCTGCGCGACGCGATCCTGCTGTCGATGCACCGCATCGCCGGCACCTCGGTGCTGCGCGGGGACGAGATCGACCCGCGCGAGCTGTCCGACAGCCTGTCGTCCGACATGAAGACCGAGTTCGGCGAAAAGGTCGTCGACGAGGTCCTGTTCCTGTCGCTCTACAAGGCCGACGTGCCGCGCAGCTGATCGCTACTCGATCACCTCGACATACCCGGCAAGGACGCTGGTGCCATTGGCAAGCTCCAGCGTCGCCAGCCCCTCGTTGTACGAGATGCGCTGCACCTCGGCGCGGCCGAACAGCTCGTACCCCACCGGTTCCCCATCCGTATCCAGCGCCGTGAGCTCGGCGGTGTAGACGCCTTCGGGCAGGACGTTGCCGCTCTGGTCGGTGCCGTCCCAGCCGATGTTCTGCATCGTGCCGGATCCGGTTGGCAGGCCGGTCATCACCTTCACCACGGTCCCGTTTTCGTCGAGGATCGACAGCGACACCGAGTAGGCTTCGTTTTCCAGGCGGTAGGGCACGACCGCCCCGTCGCCGGTCAGCGCCACCTGGTCGCCCGGCGCGGTCACCGTCCGCCCGATCAGCGACAGGCCGGACAGCGACGCGATGCTGCCCATCTGGGCCGAGATCGCCTCGAGGTTGGCGTTGGTCTCGACCGTCTGCTCCACCTGGCTCAGCTGCGCCAGCTGGGTGACGAAGGTGGTGCTGTCCATCGGGGCCAGCGGATCCTGGTTGGTGATCTGCGCGGTCAGCAGCGTCAGGAAGCTTTCGTAATCCGCGCTGAGCTGGTTCAGCGCGTTGCTCGAAGAGCTGGAGGCCGTGGCCGTGGTGCTTGCTGTCGCGTCGATCATGTCGCGCTGCCTTTCCTGATACTCAAACCGTGATGTCGACGCCGCCGTCCGTGACGCGGGCGCGCATCGGCGCCGGATCCGTCTCGGCCTCGGTGTCGGTCACATCACCCAGCACGGGGGACCAGCCCCCCTGCCCTGCCCCGTTGGCGCCCCGGTCCTGCTGACCGAACTCGCCGAAACTCATCGTCGCGTCGTCGACCGAATGGCCGGCGTCGCGCAGCATGGCCGCCATCCCCTCGCGGTCGCCGCGCAGCGCGTTCAGCACCGCGGCGTTCTCGGCCCGGACCACGACGCGCAGCTTGCCGGCTTCGTCGGCGGTCAGGTCGATCTCGACCATGCCCAGGCCCGCGGGCTTCAGCTCGACCTTGATGCGGCCTTCCTCGGTCGCCTGCGCGCGGATCTGTCCCAGGACCTCGCGCGGGTCGACCGGCGGTTGTGCCGTGTGCGCCGCCGCCTGGCCCTGCACCTGCGCCAGCAGCGCCTGCGGCGCGGTCTCGGTCGTTGCGGCCAGCCCGGCGATCGGGGTTGCGGCCGCCGTCTGCGCCGGATCCGTCAGCGGTGCGGCCGGGTGGACCGGCCCGCCGGTCGCGGCGGCAAAGATCACCGTCGGACGCACTTGCCCGGTGGTCGCCTCTTCCGCCTGCGCGGCGACCCGCCCCAGCAGCGGCATCAGCCCCGGCGTCTGCGCCGCCTCGTCCTCGGACAGGGTGCCCGCCAGCGCCTGCTGCAGGGCCGGCAACGCCTCGGCCAGCAGCCGCGCGGGCAACGCCTCGACCGCGCCTTCGCCCTCGGCCGTCAGGCTGGACAGCAGCGCCGACAAATCCGCCGAGAGGCTCGGCTGCGCCGCCAGCAGGCCCGAGAGGTCGGCCACCAGCGTGTCGAGGATATCGGTGATCTCGGCATCCGAGAGGTCGGGCACCGCCAGCGCCTCTTCCGCCTCATCGATCAGCCCGCCGATCCTGTCGGCCAGCGCGCCCTCACCCTGCGCGGCCGTGCCGTCGCGGCCCAGCATCGTCATCAGCGCGGCAAAGAAGCCCTCGCGCCCCGACGCGGCGCTGCCCGCCTGGCCCTGCTGGCCCGCGACCTTGCCGGTCGCCTTGGTGTCGGTTGGCAGGTTGAACAAGGCTGCGAAATCCATCATGCGAGCACGCTCCGCGAAAATCCCCGGTCCACGAGGTTGCGCCGCAGACGCATCATCGCGCGTTTCTCGACCTGCCTCAGGCGCGCCTCGCTCACGCCGAGCTCCTTGGCGATCATGCAGTAGGGCTCGGGGCTGGCCGCCAGCTTGCGGCGGCGGATCACCTCGGCCTCTTCGCCGCTCAGCGGTTCCAGCGCCTCGGCCAGCATCCGGGTCAGCATGGCGCTGCGGCTCTGTTCGCTGACGATGTCCTCCGGCCCCAGCTCGTCCGACACCAGGAAATCGAACGATCCGCCCTCGTCATCCGACGACGACCCGTCCAGCGCGACCATGCCCTGCACCGCCTGGCGCACCAGTGCGCGCTCGTCATCCGAGAGCTTGCCCAACTGGGCGTCGAGGTAGGTCCGCGTCGGAATGTCGATCACCGCCTTGATCCGCGCCAATGCGCTCGAGATACCGTTCATCACCCACCAGGCCGAGTAGGTCGAAAACCGGACCTCCTGCGTGCGGTCGAAATTGTCCGCCGCCCGCATCAGCCCGATCATGCCCTCGGCCGCCAGGTCCTCGAGATGCACCGGGTTGTCGGTGAATTTCGACGCCTGCGACCAGGCCTGTCGCGCATGCGATCGCAGCAGCAGCTCGAGCGCCGCGCGGTCGCCTTGATCCTGCCAGCTGCAGATCGCGTCCCTTTCTTGTTGTACGTTCAACAGGGGTTCGCGCATTGCAGCCTGGTACGACATGGACATCATCCAGGTCCGCCCAACCTATTCTTGCCTGCAAGAACAGGTAAACACAGTTCCTTGATTTGCGGAAGCTTTGTTTGATTTACTGAAGATTAAACCGCGACATGATGCCGGTGCCATGGGACATCTCGGGCTGCGGTGCGCCCAGGACGCGGCGCAGGGTGCTTTCCACCCGCGTCACCCAGAGCGGCAGGCCGGTCGGCCCCTCGCTGACATGCAGCAGGTCCGGCGGCAGCACGGTTGGGTCCGGCGCGGTAAAGGCCGGGTCGAGACGCTTGAGATGGGCGGTCAGCTCGCTGGTCCACAGGAAATCGGGCCGGGCAAAGATCGCGTCGTTGCCGCGCCAGAACCGGGCCAGCGCCTGCGCCATGCCCATACCGAACCCGTGTCGGTCGAACCCGGCATCCAGCAGCGCGGGCGCCAGCGTCATCCGCATCGCCCCGTGCGCCGCGACATAGATCGCGTCGGTCTGGCGCTGCACCGGCATGTCGCTGTGCATCACGGCAAAGAGGATCGTCTCGGCCACCGCGCGGCCGAGCGACTGCGACGCCATCCCGGGCGCCGCGTCGGGCATCATCAGCACCAGCGTGCCATAGGGCACGTCGAGCCCCAGCTCTTCGGCTAGGACATCGCCGAGCGGCAGCGCCGGCATCAGTTCGGTGTCCTCGGACATGACCACCGGGGCCTCTTCGCCCCCGCCGATCCGCAGCGTCACCGCGCGGACCTGGACAATGTCCTGAAAGGCACGGGCAAAGGCCCGTGTTTCCTTGTCATGACTGACCCAGACATCCCCTTGCCAGATCAGCCGCAGCAGCTTTTCCGTACGCATATACCGTTCCCCAAAACTCGTCCGGTTCGCCTTCGCGGGAACTCTTAACTTTAAGTTTACTCTATTTGAGGTGGAGCGCCGAATAAAGTACTAAATGTCAACTATGCCCCAAAATATGGGTTATTTTCCCTGATACTTATCCACATGAAGTGGCCGCGCTAATATTTGGGCGGATCTTTCCCGCAGTGCGGGAAAACGCGCCCTAAGGGCACATTTGCAGCGTGTCAGGGCTGAACCGGGGTGCGCGGGAAGTTCACGGTGACGCTGATCCGCCGGTTTTCGGGGTCCGACGGATCGGTCCCCTCGATCGGCGCCGTGTCCGCCAGGCCCGAGATCCGGGTGATCCGCGACGGGCTGACGCCGGTGTCCAGCAGCACCCGCCGTGTGGCGTTGGCGCGGTCGGCCGACAGCTCCCAGTTGGAATAGCCGCCGGATTGCGAATAGGGGACTGAATCGGTGTGCCCCGAGATCGTCAGCGTGTTCGGCATGTCGATGATCGCCTCGCCGATCACCCGCAGCAGGCCGCGGGTACGTTCGTTCACGCGCGAACTGCCCGTGTCAAAGAGCGACCGGCCCTCCTTGTCGACGATCTGGATGTCCAGCCCCTCGGGCACGCGGTCAAAGCGCAGGTTCTCGAGGAACTCCTCGAGCCGGGAATCCCCGGCGACCTTTTCACGGATCATGTCCTCGATCCGCTGCAGCTCGGCCTCGCGCTCGGCGGCAGCACGGGCCGCGGCCTCTGCGGCGGCGGCGGCCTCGGCCGCCATCTGGATCGGGTCCTCGCTGGCCTCGGTGGCCGGGTTCTCGGCCAGTTCGGGCGCCTCGCCCGCGCCGGCGGTGGTGTCGGTCTTCACGCCGTCCGGCCGGGTCTCGTATTCCACGATGACCTGCGGGTGTTCATCGCGCAGGCGGCTGTCAAACACCGCCAGAGGGTTCTCCTGCCCGAAACTCGGCAGCTGCACCTCGGACCTCGGCCCGTCCGTGCCGCTCAGCACGCCCTCGGGGCCCAGCACGACGCCGTCCAGCAGCCCCTCTCCCCGGCCGCCGCTTTCCGACAGGCTGGGGGTGAAGTAGTCGGCCAGCCCGCGCAGTTTTTCCTCGTCCGAGGCGGCGAGGATCCACAGCAGCAGGAAGAACGCCATCATGGCGGTCATGAAGTCGGCATAGGCCACCTTCCAACCACCGCCGTGATGTCCGTGCCCGCCATCATCCTCGATCTTCTTGATGATGATGGGCCGTTCGTTGCTTGGCATGCCGCCTCCGGGGGAACTCGTTACGCTTCGTTGGCCAGGACCGACCGGTCGTACTTGCCGAAACCGGCCTGCTTGGCATGGGCCGCCTTCTTGCGGGAATAGCTCGGCGCGACCAGCGGCATGTCCTCGGGCAGGCCGAAGGCGCGGCGATATTCAGCCTCGGTCATCCCGTGTTCCGATCCCAGGTGCCGCTTGAGCATCTTGAAGCCCCGACCGCAGCACAGGCAGAACACCTTGTCCTCGGTCACGGCCTTGTCGACCGGCAGCGCGGGCGTCATCTGCGCCGCGGGGCGCCGGGCGCCGGGCTCCTCCGCCACGGCGGCGGCGGGGCTGGGCGCTTTTTCGCCCGTCAGGCGGTTGTAGAGTTCGACGATGTCATCGGGGCTCACGTCGGAGCGCGTCGCAAAGGCTGCAACGATTCGTCCGATGGCGTCCTTTTCAGTGTCGTTATCCATAGGTGCGACCTACCCGTTTCTTGTCATTTCACCATTTTGCGGTGATGAGGCAAGGGTTTATGGGGTTCAAACCTTGCCTTGTCCTTCTTTTATCCATCACCGTGTCTGTCTTGCATGGTGTTTAATGTAAGTGAAACCTTCGCGAAGGGAACACTAAGCTCTGTTTTTCTTGTTTCGAGCGGCTTCCCGCCGCTTGATGTATGCTTCCGAGACCATGGGATAGTCCGGAGGCAGGCCCCACTTCTTGCGGTACTGGTCCGGGGTCATCCCCAGCGTCTGCCGGATGTGACGGTGCAGCACCGCCCGCCGAACACCTGTTTCAAGGCATGTCAGCGTGCTCGGCCCTGGCCCGGGCGGCGGCGCGCCGAAGGGTTCCGGCGTCGGTGCCGGCTGGACGAACCGGCCCATGAACCGACGGATCAAGTTCTTCATCTGCTCCTGCCTTTTCTTGCAGTTCTTGGCTTCTGCCTCGCAAGAGAAGTATGCGCTGGAGTTTAATTCATGTTGAAAATGTGAAGGTTCTTGCGACCTGCGCAAAGATCTTTCAGTCAAGGGCCCGCAACTCAGCCAGAGGCGCGGTCCAGTCACCGGCCTGCCCCTGCTGGATATGGGTCTTGAGCGACCCGTACCACTGATCCACCGGCCCGCCGTTCAGGCCCCAGTACCACATCAGCTCGGTCCCGAGCGGCAGCAGCAGGTGGGTGTCGGGATGGCCAAGCGCCCCGCACATGTGGGCGGTGGTGTTGTCGATCGTCACAACCCGGTCGAGCGCCATGATCTGCGCGGCAAAGCCCTGGAGGTCGGCCATCTGGTCCACGGTCTTGTCGTCCATGAAATCGAGGTCCGGCCGCGCGGCGCGGGCGGCGGCAAGGTCAGCCGCGCAATCGCCGTACTGCAGGTTCACCACCAGCGAGCCTTCGGGGAAGGTCTGGACCACCTCGGCCAGGTCGATCGAGCGCAAGGCACCGATCAGCGACCGGCTGGCCCAGGACACGCCGATGATCGGGCGGCCCTTGGCGCGCGCCTCGTACTTGGCCCGCAGCTCGTCCCGCCGCGGCTCGGGCGTGGCGAGGAAGGCACCGTGCCGCGCCTCGGCCGGGTGTTCGGCCAGGTAGCGCACCAGGTCGCCGAGATAGACGAGCTCGCCGGGCGATCCGGCCTCGCGGGTGCCGACGAAACTTTCCATCGGCGCAAAATCGAGGCCGAAGTCATTGCCGTCGAGCAGCGGACCGAACCGGGGATCGCCGACAAAGGTCATCCGGCAGCCCTCGGGCAGCGGCGCCAGCCGCAGGAGCGCCATCAGCGCCAGCTGGTCACCCACCCCCTGCTCGCTGACAAGATAGACGTGGTCCCGCCCGGCCAGGTTCTCGGGGGCCGAGTTCTCGGCCGCCACCCACTTGCGCTGCTGGTCAGGGAACCGCTTGGCAAAGTGTCCCCAGCCTTCGGCATAGTCGCCGGCCCGCAGGCGGTAGGCGCCATAGGCCTTGTTCATCCGGTGGCCGCCGTCGACCACGTGGGTGGCCTCGTCGTAGGCGGCCTGCGCCCCGGCCAGGTCGCCCCGGTCCTGCCGCACGTTCGACAGCACCCCGCGCGACCGGGCAAAGCCCTCGGGCGTGGCAAACTCCAGCGTGTCGGCCAGCGTCTCGACCTCGTCGTACTTGTGCTGCAGCCGCAGCGCGGTCAGCAGGGTCAGCGCGATGGTGTCGTCCTTCATGCCCTCGTCCAGCAGCGTCCGGGCATAGGTCTCGGCCGCGGCCAGCTTCACGCCATATAGCAGCCCCTTGAGCCGTGCGACCTTGTGTGCGTCGGGCGCCGGATCCAGCCGATAGGTCTTTTCGAACCACTCGACCGACTTGCCCGTCTCGTCCACGTCCAGAAGCATGTCGCCGATCTGGTTCGCCAGCTTCGCATCGTCGATCCGACGCGCCGCCGGCACCACCACGTCCAGCGCCGCCAGCTTCCGGCCCATCAGCCCCATCAGCTGCAGGTAGAGCGTGATCAGCCCCACATCCTTCAGCCCGGCCCGGATCGCCTGCGCAGCCAGCGCCACCGCCGGTTCGACCTCGGCCTCAAGGACATGCGCCTTGGCCATCCCGCCAATCGCCACCGGATCCGCCGGCGCCTTGTCCAGCGCCTGTGCAAAGAACGCCTTGGCGGTCTTGCCCTCGCGCTGGTTCAGCGCCGCGCCGCCCAGGATGATCCAGCCGTGGATATTGCCCGGGTGGCTCTGGGTCACCGGGTGCGCCAGCTGCAGCGCGGTGCGCACGTCGCCCGCGTTCAGCGCCATGTAGGCCTGGTGCAGTGCCAGCGACTCCTCGCCCTTGATGCCATAGAGCTTGGATGCCTTGGCGATCCGCGCCCGCTTTTCCTTGCGCGACAGGGCTTGGGTGTTCATGACGCCTCCCTCGGCACCGCGAAGTAGTCCACGGTGTTCACATACTGCGTGCTGTCCGCGACCCGGTAGCCGGCCTTGCGGCACCAGGTCTGCACGAATCCCATGATGTTCGGCCGCTGCACCTCGACCCAGATCAGCGGCTTGTCCCGCGCGATCAGCGCCTCGGCCCCGGCCAGGACATCGAGCTCCATCCCCTCGGCGTCGATCTTGATGAAATCGACCGTCTCGTCGCCCATCAGCTCGTCGAGCGTCCGGGTCTCGATCCCGCCGTCATCCGCCGCGACAAGGCGGGTGGCGCCCAGGTTGTTGGTGTCCGCCGTCTCGGTCCGGAACCGCCCGTGGCCGGATCCGGCGCCCAAGCCCCAGCCGCGCCGGTCGACCATCGCCTCGACCCCGTTCACCGCGATATTGTCCTCGAGCAGCGCCAGCGCCTCGGGGTTCGGCTCCACCGGGTAGATCCGCCTGGGGTTCAGGTTCTTGCCGTACCAGATCACGTGGTTGCCGATGTTCGCCCCCACCTCGACGATGCTGGGCCGCTCGACCTTGAGAAGGCGGCGCAGTTTCTCCAACGAATCCGCCTCGAAGAAACGGCCGCTGGCATGGGCATGCTGGATCAGGTCGCCCGGGTTGGTCAGCCGCATCCGTGCCGCCGGGCTGCCGTCCGGCCCGGCGATTTCGACATAGACGCGCATCCCCTCGAGCTCGGCGCGCCACTGCTCGGTCACGCTGCGGGTCCAGTCCGCCCCGGTGGCACTGCGCGGGCCCTGGGAATGCTCGCCGCGGCGGTGGAGGAAGAAGATCTCGGCCGTTTGGCGCAGCGGCAGTGCCGCCAGAGTTGGAAGTAGAACTTGAAGTCCTCGCCCGCGTCCATGTCCGGGTCAAAGCCGAAGCGCGCGGCGCACTCGGTGCGGACGAAATGGCCGATGTTCAGCGTCAGGAACGGCGCGTTCTGCAACAGCTCCTCGCGGGTGTCGATGCGCACCGGCTGGCCCTCGCGCAATTCGACATCCTCGTCGCCCTCGCGGAAGTTGCAGGTCATGCCCCAGACGGCGTCCAGATCGGGCTCGGCCGCGATCACCTGGCCGAAGGTCTCAAAGGCGTTCGGCGTAATCTTGTCGTCGGCGTCCAGGAAGAACACCCAGTCGACGCCAGCCTCAAGCGCCTGCCGCAGCGCCTGGTTGCGGCGGTTCGACCGGCCGTGCAGCCCGGCCGTGTCGTCCATCACGTAATGCTCGATCTCGTCGAAGGGACCGCGGCTCCACTCGATCGCCTGAGCGACCGAGGGCGCGCTACTGGTCTGCAGAAGCACCTGGTGCCCCGGCCCGACCGGCGTGATGACGGCACATTTCATCGGTCGGACCTGAGGATCGCCGGCGGGTCCGAGGAATCGACCGCCCGGATCACCGAGCCGGTCATCAGCCCGACCCCGGTCAGCGCCACCAGCGCAAGGCGGATCGGCGTCAGCAGGCGGCGGCGCGGGCGGCGGGCCAGGCGGACCTTCGGCGCCACGACCTCGGGCGTTTCGGCCACCGGCTCCGGCGCCGCGATCCGGGCGCCGGGGGCGACGAACACGCCGTGCCCGGTCACCGTCACCTCGGCCAGGCGCGCGGCTTCTCCGAGCCGCTGCGCCAGGGCCGCCGGAAACAGCTCTTCGCCCATGTCCACCACCAGCGGCTCACCGGGATGCCAGTCGCCGATCGCCTCGCGCGGGATGACAAAGCGCGAGAAGTCGTCGCGGAACGCCAGGTCTTTGGCCCGGATCGCCGCGGTGCGCACCGTCACCCGTTCGGGCGCGATCACCAGCCGCACGCCGCGCGCGCCCTGGCTCAGCCGCCCCTCGACAAAGACGCATTCCTGCTTGCGCGCCTCGCCGGCCGTCACATAGCCGCCCGGCAGCCCCGGCGCCGCGCGCTCTTTCGGCCGGACGTCCATCAGGCGGAACCGGGGCCGCCAGCCCCCCTGCCCTTCCGGCGCGGCGGGTTTCGCCACCTTGGGCATCGCGCGGGCCACCTCGGCCCGCCGCTCGCGCCGGTCCTGCTCGAACCGGTAGTTGATCAGGTGATCCGCGGCCATCTCGGGCAGCTCGGTTTCGGCGGCCACCATCTTGAGAAGCTTCTGCTCGTCCGAGAACATGACCCGGCAGGTCGGCAGCCCCTCGACCGGCGGCACCACGGCGAAATCGCCGACGGGCCGGTCGAGCACCGCCGAGATGCGCCCGATCACCTCGCGCCCCTCGCCCACGTGGTGCAGCAACATCTCGCAGCCGCCCTCGGCGTCCATGCACAGCACCAGCCCGATCTCCTCGGGCCAGTCGCGGAACACCCCGGCCAGGTCGGATGCGTCGAAGAAATACGCCAGTTTCTCTGAGCTCATCATGGATCACGCCGAATAATCTTTGGTACAGGGACAATCTATCCTTGTTTATGCTTGAATGAAAGTAAAAATTATCTATGATTTCTCATGTAGCCGGGACCAACCGGCAGTGACCTGTCAGGCAGAGACGTACCGACCATGACAATGTTCCTCGGACTTGCGCTCGTATTCGGACTCGTATTCGGCGGCTTCATGCTGTCGGGCGGGAAGATGGATATCGTGCTTCACGCCCTGCCCTTCGAGGGCATGATGATCGGCGGCGCGGCGATCGGCGCCTTCGTGATCGCCAACAGCTTTTCCGTCATCAAGGCCAGCCTCGGCGGCGTGGTGAAGGTGATCAAGGGGCCGAAGTGGAAGGCCAGCGACTACACCGACCTGCTCAACCTGATGTTCGAGCTCACCCGCATCTACAAGGCCAAGGGCATCCTGGCGCTCGACAGCCACATCGAGAGCCCCAAGGAAAGCGACATCTTCCAGCGCTATCCCAAGATCGCGCATGACCATTTCGCGATGGACCTGATCCGCGACAGCTTCCGCATGCTGTCGATGCAGTTCGATGACAAGTACGCCACCGAGGACGTCATCAACCGCAAGATCAAGAAACACCACCACGAGACGCTGCAGGTCGCCCAGGCGATCCAGACCATGGCCGACGGCCTGCCCGCCATCGGGATCGTCGCGGCCGTTCTGGGCGTCATCAAGACCATGTCGTCGATCGACCAGCCGCCCGAGATCCTCGGCGCGATGATCGGCGGCGCGCTGGTCGGGACCTTCCTCGGCGTGTTCCTCGCCTACTGCATGGTGCAGCCGATCTCGGGCCGCCTGACCCAGATCGAGGAAGAGGACGCCGCCTTCTACCACATCATCCGCGACATCTTTGTCGCCATGGTCTCGGATCACCCGCCGTCGATCTGCGTCGAGATCGGGCGCGGCAACATCCCGACCCGGATGCAGCCCGACTTTTACACCGTCGAGGCCGCGCAGAAGGAACTGCCCGCGGCATGAAACGGCTTCTCGCCCTTCTCCTCATGCTGGCCGCCGGCGCGCAGATCGTGCTGGCCGCCAGCGCACCTGCCGAGAAGGAAGAGATGCCCGAAGACGAACCCGAGATCACCTCGGCCGCCGTCGCGGGCCGCTTCGACAAGCGCCCGCCGACCGAGGTGGGATACCCGGTCGATATCCTGCTGCGGATGCGGCAGAAGCTATCGGGGGAATACAGCCTCGGCACCGACGGGGCCGAGGCTCCGGCCGAAGAGCCCAAGAATGGCCACTGACGCCGAACGCCGCCGGTTGCGGGCGCTTGGCGTCATGGAACGGGTTAAGGGATTCGAAACCGATCGCCAGGCCCGCCAGACTGCCGAGATTCGCGACCGGATGCGCAAGCTGGTGGCCGAAAAACAGTCTCTATTGCACCGGATTACCACCGAAAGCCACGTCGAGAGCACCGAGGGCGCGGCTTACCTCGGCCGGTTCATCCGGTCGATCCGCGCGGAAATCGAGCGTGTCGATACGCTGATTCACATGCTCAAGCCCGACCTGGAACGCGCCGAAGAGGCGCTGCGCAACGCCCTGGCCGAGCAGAAAACCTTTGAGATTCTGCGCATTAGCCGCACCGCGGCCCTGCGCGACGCGGCCCGCAAGCGCGAGGCCGCCGAGCTGGACGAGATCGCGCTGCAAACCTGGCGGCGTTGACCCAGCGTAGTGTCTGGGTGACAGGCACACACCATATCTTGCAATTTTGTCTTGCCCGAATCTCCGAAAGCGGCCATTCAATTACGGAGAATAGTGAATAACACGACATAAAGCGTAACAAACGCTTTGGGTACGAGGGCAGAATGGGCCGGAACGAACGCATAGACCTGTTGGTCGGCGACCACGCAGCACGTCTTTCGGAGCGCCTCCAGGCGCATCGGGAGCAGCTGTTTCCGCCCCACGCCCGCAAGGAGCTGCGCAAGTTCACCAGCGGAGAGGTCGCGGCGATGCTGGGCGTCAAGGACGCCTACCTGCGCAAGCTGCACCTCGACGGCAAGGGCCCCGAGGTCGAGATTCGCAACGGCCGGCGCTACTACGCCCCCGACGACATCGCGGAATTGCGGAATTTCCTCGAAAGAGGGACGAAAACACCGGGAACTTACCTCCCCGGACGGCGCGGTGATGACCACCTCCAGGTCATCACCGTGATCAATTTCAAGGGCGGCTCGGGCAAGACGACCACGGCCGCCCATCTCGCGCAGAAGGCCGCGCTCGACGGCTACCGCGTGCTGGCGATCGACCTCGACCCGCAGGCGTCGCTGTCGGCGCTGCACGGCTACCAGCCGGAATTCGACCTGCTCGACGGCGGCACGCTCTACGACGCGATCCGCTACGACGATCCCGTCCCGATGAAGGACGTCATCCAGAAGACCTATTTCCACGGCCTCGACATCGTGCCCGGCAACCTCGACCTGATGGAGTTCGAGCACGAGACGCCGCGCGCGCTGGCGGAACGGTCGGGCAACCTCTTCTTCACCCGCGTTGGCGACAAGCTGGCCGAAGTCGAAGGCGAGTACGACCTTGTGGTGATGGACTGCCCGCCGCAGCTGGGGTTCCTCACCATGTCGGCGCTTTCGGCGGCCACCGCCGTGCTGGTGACGGTCCATCCGCAGATGCTCGACGTGATGTCGATGTGCCAGTTCCTGCTGATGACCTCGAACCTGCTGGGCGTGGTGGCCGAGGCAGGGGGCGACATGGGGTATGACTGGATGCGCTACGTGGTGACACGCTATGAGCCCGGCGACGGGCCGCAGAACCAGATGGTGAGCTTCATGCGCTCGATGTTCGGGGATTACGTCCTGAACCACCCGGTGCTGAAATCCACCGCGATCTCGGATGCCGGGATCACCAAGCAGACACTCTACGAGGTGGAGAAGAACCAGTTCACCCGCTCCACCTATGAACGCGCGATGGAGAGCCTGAACGCCGTGAACGGCGAGATCCTCGGCCTCGTGCAAGAGGCATGGGGGCGCTGATGGCACGCAAGGATCTTCTCAAGGGGCTGATGCAGCCGCAGGAGCCGAAGGACGAAGCCCCTGCCCCGCGCCCGCAGCCGCGATACACCAAGGGCGCCATCGGCGCCGTGTCGCAGTCGATCGCCGAGCTGAAGAGCCGCGCGCTCGAGGAAGTGCCGGCCGACCTGATCGACTCCGCCGGCCTCAGGGACCGGCTGGGCGAGGACCGCGAGGAATTCGAACGGCTCAAGGACAGCCTGCGCGACTATGGCCAGCAGGTCCCGGTCATGCTGCGGCACGATCCGAACTACGAGGGCCGCTACCAGGTCGTCTATGGCCGCCGCCGGGTCGCCGCGCTCAAGGAACTGGGGATGCCGGTCAAGGCGATGATCCGCCAGATCAACGACCGCGACCTGATCGTCGTGCAGGGCCAGGAGAACGCCAACCGGCGCGACCTGACCTTTATCGAAAAGGCCAACTTTGCCCGCCAGATGGTCGCGCTGGAATTCGACCGAAAGGTGATCTGCGACGCGCTGAACATCGACAAGACGGTGATCTCCCGGATGCTGCAGGTGGCCGACGCGGTCCCCCTGCCCCTGATCCAGGCCATCGGCCCGGCGCCCTCCGCCGGGCGTGACCGATGGCTCAAGCTGGCGCAGCACATCGGCGACCGCGACCCGGCCGAGCTGGGCCGCGCGCTCAAGGCCGACACCTCGGACGCCCGGTTCGAGGAAGCCTTTGCGCTGGTCACCGAGAAACCGAAACCGGCCCCTAAACCCGCCCCGCTTGAGCTGAAGCGCGACGGCAGGACCATCGCGACGGCGAAGAAGGCCGGCACCAGGACGACCCTCACCTTCGACGCCAAACAGGCCGACGGGTTCGAGGACTGGCTGATCGAGAACATCGCAGAGATTCACCGCGACTGGAGCAAATCCCGCGGAGAATAGGGCCATCCGGCCCACCAGGGAGCAGCAACGACAGGAGGCACGACAGAGGCAGGACCAAAAGAAAAGCCCCCCAGGACATGACATCCCGAGAGGCCTGTTCGTTTTCGCACCTCGAACCTAGCCGCTCAAGTTGACAGCTGTCAACGCCGGTCCAGTCCGGCGGGCCGAAAAGTTTTGCCCGGTGATACCGATATGCAGACAGTGACGACGACGCCCTTCGGGCGGCGGCCGGTGACGGCTGGCCAGATCGAATCCGCGGCGCTTGCCGCGCGTCCCGCCCCGGTCCCGCAGGTGGACAAGTGGGAGGTGATGAAAGACCTTTCGACCGCCCGCGCGGGGTTCGGGATTTCCGACCGCACGCTCGCGGTCCTGAACGTCCTGGTCGGCGTGCATTCCGAACGGATGCTGGCCGACGGCGACATGCTGATCGTCTATGCCTCGAACGCCACGCTGTCGGCGCGGGCCCACGGGATGCCGGAAAGCACCCTGCGCCGGCACCTGGCCGCGCTGGTCGAGGCCGGGCTGATCGCCCGCCACGACAGCCCGAACGGCAAACGCTATGTCCGCCGCGACGGCGACGGGGACGCGATGCGCGCCTTCGGTTTCGACCTGCGCCCGCTTTTGGTGCGCGCCTGCGAGATCGCGCTGGCCGCCCGGGCGGAACGCCAGCGTCTGAGCGTGATCGCCGCGCGGCGCGAAGAGGTCGTGCTGCTGATGCGCGATGCGGGCAAGCTGGCGGATTATGCCGCCGGGCAGGGCACCAACACCGACGCGCTGGCCGACCGGCTGCTGCTGGCGAAACGCGAACTGCGCCGCAAGCTCGACCTCGATACCCTCGAAACCCTGCGCGACGCGCTCGTGTCCCTTGTGGACAAGTTGCGCGAAACCGTGGCGGTCGAGGTGGAAGCGCCCGTCGCGCCAACGGAACTGAGCGCCTGTGACAGCCAGAATGAGCGGCACATACAGGAACCAGACAAAAAACAATCTGATTTGAAAGGGCAGGGGCCGGATTTGCGGACCGTGCTCAACCGATGCCCGGATATCCTGCCCTATGCCGATGACGGCGTCAGGACCTGGGATGATTTCACCCGTCTCATGGCTCGGATCGCGCCCATGACCGGTATCGACCTTCCCACCTGGACCGACGCCTGTCGCGCCATGGGCCCCATCGAGGCCGCGATTGCCGTGGCCGGGATCGTGCAGAGAATTGGCATGATCCGCTCACCCGGGGCGTACCTGCGCACCCTTGCGAAAAAGGCGCGGGGCGGGGCGTTCTCGGTGGACCAGATGCTGGGCCAGACGACCCGGCAGGCGGCGTGAGGGCGGAAAGTTGACAGCTGTCAACTCTGCCTCAGTCGTCGTAGATCGAGGACTTCTTCTTCTCGGGGACGCCCTTGACCGGGGCCGCGTTGTCGATCTCTTTCCGCGGCAGGTTCACGGAGATCCCGGCCTCGGAGAGCTTGTTGTAGACCAGTCCAAAGGCGGTGTCGGACGCCATGCTCTCGCGCTTGGGCTGGGTCAGGAAATCGTCAAGCGGGGCCGAGAGGCGGACGGCGGCGTCAACCTCTTTGTCAGTGCCTTCGCGGTAGGCGCCGATGCGGACCAGCTCCTCCATGTCGGCATAGCGGGCGACGGCCTTCCGCGCGGCGCGGTAGATCGCGTACTGCGCCTCGGAATGGCAGTCGGGCAGCATGCGGCTGACCGAGCGCAGGATGTTCACCGCCGGGAAGCGGCCCTGTTCGGCGATGCGGCGGTCCAGCACGACGTGGCCGTCCATGATGCCGCGCACCGCGTCGGCGATCGGGTCGTCCATGTCGTCGCCGTCGACCAGCACGGTGTAGAGCGCGGTGATGTCGCCGCCCTTGCCGGTGCCGGGGCCCGCGCGTTCCATCAGGCGGGGCAGCTCGGCAAAGATCGTCGGCGGATAGCCCTTGGCGGTCGGCGGCTCGCCCCCGGCCAGGCCGATTTCCCGCTGGGCCATGGCAAAGCGGGTGACGCTGTCGACCAGCAGCATGACCGACAGGCCCTGGTCACGGAAGTATTCGGCAACGGCGGTCGCGGTCCAGGCGGCTTGGCGGCGCATCAGGGGCGGCTGGTCGCCGGTGGACACGACGACGACGGATCGGGCCAGCCCCTCCTCGCCCAGGTCCTGCTGAAGGAAATCCTGCACCTCGCGGCCGCGTTCGCCGACCAGGCCCACGACGATCACGTCGGCCTGCGCGGACCGCGCCAGCATCGACATCAGCGTCGATTTACCGACGCCTGACCCGGCAAAGACACCCATGCGCTGGCCGTGGCAGATCGGGGTGAAGATATCCATGACCTTGACGCCGGTCTCGATCTTGGCGCCGACGCGGCGGCGGTCGAAGGCGGGCGGCGGGGTGTTGCGGACGGGGCAGGGGATCGTGCCTTCGGGCAGCCGGCCCTTGCCGTCGATCGGGCGGCCGAGCGCGTCGATGACCCGGCCGATCCAGGCCTTGTCGGGGCGCAGTTCGTCACCGGCCTGCGCCACGGCGACGCGGTCGCCGGTCATGATTCCGTCCCAGCTGCCGTAGGGCAGGAGGCGTGTACCGTTCTCGTCGATGCCGACGACCTCGCCCAGCACCGGACCCTTGCGGCCCTGCACCACGCAACGTGATCCGATGCCGACCGCGCGTTCCAGCCCGGTCACCGTCAGCACCAGCCCAAGCGCCGATCGGACCTGCCCGGTTATGCTTGATCTTTCCATGGCGCGTGTAACAGACGAAAGCTCAGAAAACGTCGTGTGCATGGACACTATCCATTGTAAACCATGTTTTAATCATGCTATCCTTGTTTCGACAAAAAGGGAACCGCTGATGAAACTTTCCGGAATGTCTTTTTTTCAGGTCGCATCGCAGCGGATGCAGTGGCTCGGTGCGCGCCAGGTGGTGATCTCCGAGAACATCGCGAATGCCGACACGCCGGATTACAAGTCCAAGGACGTCGGCGCCTTTGATGCGATGATGGAGGGCAACGAGCGGTCGAACGGCCTGCGCGTGACCAAGCCGAACCACATCCAGGGCGCGCCGAAGTCGAACATCGGCATCGAGGCCGACACCGGTCCCTGGGAACAATCGCTTGACGGCAACACCGTGTCTCTCGAGCAGCAGACCATCAAGGCCGCCGAGGTGAGCGAGGGCTACAAGCTCGCCGCCTCGCTTTACCGCAAGGGGCACGACCTGCTGACCCTCGCGGTCACCGGGATCCGGTAGGGGAACATCATGGACAATCTCAAGTCGGTACTATCCGTCGCCGCGAGCGGCATGAAGGCACAGGGCGAACGTCTCAAGGTCGTGTCCGAGAACGTGGCCAACGCGGCCTCGACCGGCACCACGCCGGGGCAGGAGCCCTATCGCCGCAAGGTGATCTCGTTCGAGGAACTGGTCGACCGTGAAAGCGGCGCCTCGATGGTCAGCGTTGCCGACATCACCCGGGACACCGCGGATTTCGAGCTGCGCTTCGACCCGGCGCACCCGGCGGCGAACGAGGACGGGTTCGTGCAGATCTCCAACGTGCAGACCGTGCTCGAGATGAGCAACATGCGCGAGGCGTCGCGGTCCTACGAGGCCAACCTGAACATGTTCGAAGCGGGGCGCAAGATGCGCACGCAGCTCCTTGATCTCCTGAAATAGAGACTGATTGATGGCCGATTACTCAACCGTTATCTCCAATGCCGCGGTCGACGGCGCCTATCGCAGCTCGCGCGAGATCAAGTCGGTCGCGCCGGCGCTGGACATGGGCGCCGCGCCCGAGGGCCCGACCTTCTCCGAGATGATCAAGAAGGCCGGCGTCGACACCGTCCAGACGATCCGGCAGGCCGAGGCCCAGGCACAGGCCGGGCTCTACGGCGACGCCGACACCCAGGCGGTCGTCGAGGCGACGCTCGAGCTCGACTCGACCGTGAAGACGGCCGTGGCGGTCCGCGACAAGCTGGTCGAGGCGTACCAGGAAATCATGCGCATGCCGATCTGACGGCGGGGCAGGGGACGGATGAACGAGGCCGACACCTACGCGATCATCTCTGAGACGTTCCAGACGGTGCTCTTCGCCGCCGGACCGATCATGGGGATTGCGCTGGTCATCGGCCTGATCGTCGCCGTCTTCCAGGCCCTGACCCAGGTGCAGGAGATGACGCTGACCTTCGTGCCCAAGATCGTCGCGATCTTTGTCGGGCTGCTGGTCTTTTCGCCGTTCATCTATTCGATGGTCAAACGGCTGTCGGACCAGGTTTTCGACCTGGTCGTTAGCGGGGGGTTCTGATGCGCCGGTTCGCGGGTCTCTTGGCGATGCTGCTGCTGGTGGCGGGGCAGGGGGCGCGGGCCGACTGGTCCGGCTTCTACACCCCCACGGAACGCCCGGCGGACGAGATGCGCGGCCACCGCAACACCGGCGCGCCCGACGGGGTCTGCATCCAGGAAATCCTGCGCGCGCAGCTGCGCTACCAGATCCCCGGCAACATGCTGCTGGCCATCGGCCTGCAGGAGGCCGGGATGATGCGCGAGGGCGAGCTGACGATCTGGCCCTGGGTCGCGAATGTCGAGGGCGAGGGCCGGTTCTTTGCCACCCAGACCGAGGCCGAGGACTGGGTCAAGGACCGCATCCGGTCGGGGCAGAAGAGCATCGACCTGGGCTGCATGCAGGTCAACATCCACTGGCACCCCGATGCCTTCGACACCCTGCGCGACGGCTTCAACGCCGCCCGGAACGTCGATTACGCCGCCCGCCTGCTGGTCAGCCTGCACAAGGAAACCGGCGACTGGATCATGGCGGCCGGGCGCTACCATTCCGCGACGCAGGAGTACCAGCAGGTCTACCTCGACCGGCTGCAGGTCAATGCGAACATCGCGAACACCCGGATCGACACCTTCCGGATGCTGGCGGCGCAGGGCGGCACCTATGTCGCCGGGGCGGAACCCCGCGCGCCGCTGCCCGAGGGGCATTTCTGGACCTCCTGGCTGACCCAGGACCGGGCCGACGCGGGGCAGGGGACGCGCAGTCTCTATGCCCGCGAGGCGCTTGAACCGATCCTGCCGAACTTCATGAAGACCTTCTGATGGCGAACCAGACCACCAACAGCCCGAACGTCCCGCTGCCCGGCTTTGTCGCCCGGGGCCTGGCCAACCGCGACGTGGCCTTTGCCGTCGGCGTGACTATGGTGCTGGCGGTGCTTTTCGTGCCGCTGCCGCCCATCATCCTCGACTTCGGGCTGGCGGTGTCGCTGTCGGTCTCTGTCCTGGTGCTGATGGTGGCGCTGTGGATCCCGCGCCCGCTGGACTTCAACTCGTTCCCGACGCTGCTCCTGGTCGTGACCATGCTGCGGCTGTCGCTGAACGTCGCCTCGACCCGGCTGATCCTGGCCAATGGGCACACCGGCACCGACGCGGCGGGCGGGGTGATCGAAGGCTTCTCGCGCTTCATGGTGTCGGGTTCGTTCATCATCGGGATCGTCGTGTTCGTGATCCTGGTGGTCATCAACTTCGTCGTCATCACCAAGGGTTCGACCCGTATCGCGGAGGTTTCGGCCCGGTTCAGTCTCGATTCCATGCCCGGCAAACAGATGGCTATCGACGCCGACCTGGGCGCCGGGATGATCGACGAGGACGAGGCGCGTCGCCGCCGGAAGGAGCTCGAGGACGAAAGCGGGTTCTACGGCGCGATGGACGGTGCGTCGAAATTCGTGCGCGGCGATGCGGTGGCGGGGATCATCATCACCCTGACCAACGTGATCGGCGGCATCCTGATCGGCGTGATGAGCCACGGGCTGTCACTGTCCGAGGCGGCCAACAACTACACCGTCCTGACCATCGGCGACGGCCTCGTGTCGCAGATCCCGGCGTTGATCGTGTCGCTGGCGGCGGGCCTGATCGTCACCAAAGGCGGTACAGTCGGGGCGGCGAACGAGGCGGTGCTGGGGCAGCTGTCGCGGTTTCCCAAGGCGTTGTTCATGGCCGCGGGCCTGTTGGTCTGCATCGGCCTGCTGCCGGGCTTTCCCAGCCTGGTCTTCTTTGTGCTGGCCGCGCTGATGGCGGGGCTGGGCCTTTCGATGCACCGGCAGGCCAAGGCGGCCGCCGCCGCGCAGGCGCGGGCCGACGCGATCGAGGACCGGGCCGACACCGCGGTCAAGGAAGACAGCATCAAGGACACGCTCAAGCTCGACGACCTGCGGCTGGAGCTGGGCGAGGCGCTGGTACCGCTGATCTCGTCCACCGACGGGGCGCTGGCGGGCAAGATCAAGAGCTTGCGGAACCTCTTTGCCCGCGAATTCGGCTTTGTCCTGCCGTCGGTCCGGATCAAGGACGACCCGATGCTGGGCGGGCAGACCTATGCCATCCGGGTGCAGGGGGTCGAGGTCGCGCGCGGCGAGGTGCACGCCAGCCGCATGATGGTGGTGAACCCCGGCGAGCTGAACGTGGCGGGCATCCGCGCCAAGGATCCGACCTTCGGGCTCGACGCGCTCTGGATCGAACGCAAGGACGCGCTCGAGGCCGAGTCGATGGGGCTGACCGTCGTCGATCCGGAAAGCGTCATCACCACCCACCTGACCGAGGTGGTCAAGGAACACATGCCGGAACTGCTGACCTATGGCGCGACGCGCGGGCTGGTCGAAGGGCTGGACCGCGAATACCAGAAGCTGGCGGGCGAGATCCCCGGCAACGCGCCAATGGTGCTGATCCAGCAGGTGCTGCAGGCGCTGCTGGCGGAACGGGTGTCGATCCGCAACCTGCCGCTGATCATCGAGGCGATCGCCGAGGCCAAGCGCGGCACCTCGAACGTGGTGCAGATCACCGAGAGCGTGCGGCGTCGGCTGGCCAACCAGATCTGCAAGTCGCTGGTCGACCAGAACGGCTTTGTCTCGGTCATCACAATGTCGGCGGCCTGGGAGAAGGAATTCATCGAGGCGCTTCGGATCAACGGCGAGGACCGCAACTTTGTCATGTCGCCGCAGCGGGTGCAGGAATTCGTGCTCGAGGCGCGGCGCGCGATCCAGGGCTTTGCCGAGCGCGACGAATGGCCGGCGCTGCTGGTCAGCCCCGAGGTCCGCAGCTTTGTCCGGTCGATGCTGGAGCGAGTCAGTCCGCTGACGGTGGTGCTGTCGCACAATGAGGTGCATCGCAAGGTGTCGCTGCGCACCGTGGCGACCATCGGCTGATGAACCTCGCGGCCTACCTCTCGGGTCAGTTCCTGCCGGTGGCGCTGGTGTTCTGCCGGCTGGGGGATGATCATGTTCATGCCCGCGCTCGGCGAAACGCTCTATCCCGCGCGGCACCGGTTGGCGATGGCGCTGGTGCTGTCGCTGGCGCTGGCCCCGGCGATCGGGATCGGGCCGCTCGCCTTCGACAGTTACGGCCAGCTCGTGATCGCGATCATCAAGGAGGTCACGATCGGCGTCTGGATCGGGCTGGTCGGCCGGATCATCCTGAGCGGGCTGCAGTTCGCGGGCTACCAGATCGGCATGGTGTCGGGCCTGGCCAACGCCTTTGCGCCGCAGATGGGGTCGTTCGAGGGCGCGACGATGGTGTCGACCGGCCTGATGCTGGGCGCCATCGCGATGATCTTTGCCACCGACCTGCATCACGTCATCATCGAGGCGGTGCTGCTGAGCTACCGGGTGTTCCCGGTCGGCCAGCTGATGATCGCCGACATGACCCAGCAGATCATCCGGGCGGTGTCGGAAAGCTTCTACATCGGGCTGGCGGTGTCGGCGCCGTTCTTCGTCATGGGGTTCCTGATGAACCTCGGGCTGGGGCTGGCGAACCGGATGATGCCGAACCTGCCGGTGTTCTTCGTCGCCGCGCCGATCCTGATCATTTCGGGGTTCTCGGTTCTCGTGATCGCCGCGCCGCACATGCTGCGCGAATTCGGCGCCCGGTTCGCCGAATGGCTTGGCCTGTTGACGTTCTAGGGGGCGGGGATGGCCGAGGGACCAGAAGAGGACAAGGCGAGCAAGACAGAGGAACCGACTCCGCGAAAGCTCCAGAAGGCGCGGGAAAAGGGGGACGTTCCGTCATCGCGCGAGACCAGCAACATGATGGTGGTGATGTCGCTCTTTGCGATCACCGCCTTCCTGATGCCCGTCGTCATCGCGCCGCTCGCCGGGGTGCTCAGGGGCATCTTCGAGATGGCGGGCCAGGTCACCATCGGTGAGGGGGCGACCGGGCTCAAGGACATCGGCACCGTGACATGGATGCTGTCGCGCGGGGTCGGCGTGACCATGGCGCCGGTGCTGGTGGTGATGATCGTCTGCGCGCTGGCCGGCATCGCCATGCAGGGCGAGACGGTGGTGGCGCTGGAGCGGATGAAGCCGAAGCTGAGCAAGATCTCTCCGCTGGCGGGGTTCAAGAAAATCTTTTCGTTCAGCAACCTGGTGGAGTTCTTCAAGAGCCTCGTGAAACTGGCCGTGGTCGGCGCCATCGCCCTGACGATCTGCTACCAGACCGTGATGCAGCTGGCCGAGGTGCAGGGCGTGCTGCCCGAGGCAGTGCCCGACCTCGCGCGGCGGCAGGCGGCCAAGATCCTGCTGATCGTCGCGGTGATCCTGTCCTTCGTGGCCGTGGCCGACGTGGTCTGGAAGCGGTTCGAGTGGCGCAACAAGCAGAAGATGACGATCAAGGAAATCCGCGACGAGATGAAGGAGATCGAAGGCGATCCCCACATCAAGGGCAAGCGGATGCAGATCCGGCGCGAGAAGTCGCGCCAGCGGATGGCGCAGGCGGTGCCGCGCGCGACCGTCGTGCTGACCAACCCGACCCATTTCGCCGTGGCGTTGGAATACAACGGCGACAAGCATTCCGCCCCGGTCTGCGTGGCCAAGGGCGCCGACCTGATGGCGGCGCAGATCCGGAAACTGGCGCGCGAGGCCGAGGTGCCGATCGTCGAGAACAAGCCGCTGGCGCGGGCGCTCTTCGACGTGGCCGAGGTCGACAAGGAAATCCCTGTCGAGCATTGGGAAGCGGTGGCGGCGATCATCGGCTACGTGATCGACCTGGGCAAGAACGTCCGGCGCGAACCGCCGAAGGGGTCGAGCCTGCGGCTGTGGGATTGAGGGCAGGGGCCCTTGCCATGATGGCAAGGATTGCCATATCTTTCAGGCAGGAGGCGCCGCCATGTCCACGATGAACATTTCGCTGCCCGAGCAGATGAAGGCCTGGGTCGAGGCGCAGTCGGCCGACGGGCGCTATGCCAATTCCAGCGACTACGTGCGCGACCTGATCCGACGCGACCAGCAGCGGCAGGCGGCGGTGGCCGAGATCCAGGCCGCGGTCGACGAGGGCCGGGCCAGCGGCGCGGCGCGGCCGTTCGACCGGGCGGCCTTCACGAAGGGGCTGCGGGGCAGGGATGCCTGAGCTGCGGCTCAGGCCGGCGGCTGAGCGCGACCTGCAGGCGATCTGGGAGACCGGGCTGGCGGAGTGGGGCCCGGCGCAGGCCGCGGCCTACCTCGACCGGCTGCTGGACACGCTGGAGCTGATCGCCGCGTTTCCCGACATGGCCCGCCTGCGCGCCGAGATCGCGCCACCGGTCCGCATTCATCCCCATGCCAGCCACCTGGTGATCTACGAGGTCGCGGGCAACGCGGTCGAGGTGATCCGCGTGCTGCACGCCCGGCAGGACTGGGCGGCGTTTCTTTCGGATTAGAGACGAATCCTGTACGCGGCTCGTCGGCCGCGTAATTGGGTTTATGTTAAGAATACCCTAGAGCTTGATGTCGTCCAGGCGCTGGCACTTTTTTCGGCTATCGGCGATTTTTCTGCCGGAGGCCTGTTTTTCAAGGGTTTTTGCCGGGGGATCGGGCAGGTCTCCGCAGGCCCTCGGCATCGCATGGACAACTCGCCGCGGGAATCCCCCTCACATGCCCCAGAGTAAGGTGGCGAAATCGGCTCCGAACGCCCTGAATCGCCCCTCCGACTCGTCCGGATGAAGGGAGACTCGTCCGGAATCGGCCCCAGGCCCCCTCACCGGCGCGACTCGCATCCTTTCAAATGCGAAACGGCCGGTCGTTTCCGACCGGCCGTCCCCTGCCCTGCCCGGTCTCCCGGCCTCAGAGCTTGTTGATCGCGTCGAGCATCCCTTCGGGCCAGTTCTCGGACATCGCGCTTTCGAGGTACATCTTCTGGGCGTGGTCCTGGAACGCCTTCACGTCGGGCGCATAGACCTTGAGGCCCTCGCCCTCGAAGAACTCGACCAGCTCGGCCTCTTGCGCCAGGTACTGTTCGTCCGACCAGGCAGTGGCCTTGTCGGCGGCCGCCTGCAGCGCCGCCTGCTGTTCGGCGCTCAGGCTGTCCCAGACCATCGAGGACACCAGCAGCATGCCGAAGCCCACGTTGTGGCCGGTCATGACGATCTGGTCGGTCACCTCGTAGAACTTCATCGCCTTGTCGTTCGGCAGTGGGTTGTCCTGCCCGTCGACGACGCCCGACTGCAGCGCAGTGTAGAGCTCGGTGTAGGGAATGGGCACCGGGTTGGCCCCGAGCGACTTGCCCAGGAACTGCCAGCTTTCGCCGCCGGGCATCCGGAGCTTCACGCCCTTCATGTCCTCGGGCGTCTTGATCTCCTGGTCGCCACGCAGGTTCACCTGGCGGGTGCCGTAGTAGAACGTGCCGAGGATCTCGACCTTCAGCTTGTCGCGGGCGATTTGCTTCAGCTGCTCACCGACCTCGCTGTCGAAGATCGCCTTGAGGTGCGGCTGGTCGCGAACGACGTAGGCCGCGCCGAGGATGTCGAACTCGGGCGCCTGCTGTGCGAGGTCCGAGGGCGGCAGGCCGGCCATCTGGATGTTGCCGCGCTGCAGGCCGACCAGTTCGGTCCCCTGCTTCATCAGCGTGGCGCCGAAGTAGGGCTTGAAGTCGAAGCTGTCGCCGATCTCGGCGGCGAAGATGTCGGTCATCGCCTTGGAGCGCGGCACGTCGGCCGGGTTCACGTCGGAAAAGATCAGCTCGATCTTGTCCTGGGCCACGGCACCGGCCGCGAGCCCGAGGACGGTCGCGGCGGAAAGCGCCGCGGTCCGGAAGTATGCAGAGAGTCATCATGGACCTCCCTTGGTGCATGTCAGGCGTCGAACAGGTGTTCTTCCGCGCCCTGGCCGACGCCTTCGATGGCCAGAACGGACCCCGCCAGCGGCTCTGCGGCCAGTTGGGCGGGGGTGAGAAACTTGGTGGCTGTGGTGATGAAGAGTGTCTTCAGCCCGGGCCCGCCAAAGCAGAGGCAGGTCGGGTTGGTGACCGGCAGCTGGACCTCGCGGTCGATCCGGCCGTCGGGCGCATAGCGGACCACCTTGCCGCCGCCGAAAAACGCCTGCCAGAGACAGCCGTCGGCATCGACGCAGGCGCCGTCGGGGCGGTGCCCCCGGCGCGGTAGTCGGCGAAGACCTCGCGGTCGGTGACCACGTCGCCCTCGGCGTCGAGGGTCAGGCGGTAGGTCAGGTGGCGGCGGGTGTCGGTAAAATAGACGTGGCGCCCTCCCGGGTCGAACGCTATGCCGTTCGAGACGATCACGTCATCGAACATCCCGGTCATCGTCCCGTCCGGGTCCACCCGGTAGAGGCTGCCGCGCCCGTCCTTGAGACCGTTGTCCATGGTGCCGATCCAGAGCCGCCCGCGCGCGTCGACCCGGCCGTCGTTCAGCCGGGTGTGGGGCATCGCCTCGCCCGGCGTGCTGGCAAAGGGGCCGCCGGTGCCGCTGTCGGGGTCGAGGAGCATCAGGTCGAGGTCGCGCGCCACCAGGTGCCGGCCCGACCGGGTCAGCGCGAGGCTGCCAAGGTAGGTGCCCGGCTGTGCTAGCGCATGGGCCGCACCGGTTGCGGGATCAAGGCGCCAGAGCGTCGGACGCTCGATGTCGATCCACCAGAGCACGTTGGCGCGCGCGTCCCACAGCGGGGTCTCGCCCAGTTGCGCGTCAGCCTTCTGGACGCAGTCGACGGTCGGGGTGGTCATGGGGCCTCTCAGATTTTCGGCATGCCCGGGGCGGGCATCAGGCGGCGCTGCGCCGCGATGCGGAAGGGAGCGTTCGGCGCGCCGTAGCCGCCGTAGCCGTCCTTGCGCTGGACGATTTCAAAGAAGATCCCGTCGCCGAAGCTGCGCGAGTAGATCTGCAGGTACACGCCGCTGGCGTCCTCGTCGTAGAGGATGTTGCCCGCGCGCAGCTTCTCTACGTACGCCGCATCCAGCCCCAGCCGCGCCGAGAGGTCCTCATAGTAGTTCTCGGGCACCGGCAGCGCGGCAAAGCCCCCGGCCTTCAGCGCCTCCGAGGTGGCAAAGATGTCGTCGGTGGCAAAGGCCACGTGCTGAACGGAGGACCCGAAGCTGTCCGCGATGAAGCGACCGGCAAAGGTGCGGTGCGTCTCGGCCCCGTTCAGGGTCACACGCAATGCGCCGTCGAGGGATTCGATCGCCTGGCTGCGGACCAGCCCACCGGGATCGACCACGTCGACGGTCGCCTGCTTCCGGGTTTCAAAGAGCGAGATGTAGAAGAGCGACCAGGTCAACATCTCTTCGTAGTTCATGGTCTGCGCGATATGGTCGATCCGGGTCAGCCCGGCACCCTTCGCCCCGCTGCCATCGACCGGCTTGAACTCGACCTCCCAGACGTCCGACAGCCCGCTTTCGCGGTCGATGAAGTGCAAGAGCCCGCTGCCGACGCCGCGGATGGCGGGGATCTCGAGCTCACCCTGCCCCACCGGCTGCCGGAACGGCGGTGCGCCGAGGGCGGCGGCGCGGTCCACGGTGGCCTGCGCGCTTTCCACGGCCAGCCCCACGTCGCAGATATTCAGCCCGTGGGCGATGTGGGCGGTGTGGGCGAACCCCTCGGGGTCGGTGTTCACCACGATCCGGATCTCGCCCTGCTGCCAGACCTCGACCTGTTTCGCGATGTGCCGTCCGGCCAGCTGGAATCCGAGCGAGGCCAGCAGCGTGCGCAGGCCCGCCGCCTCGTCCTCGTTCGCGGCGAATTCGACAAAGGCCACGCCCTCGGGCCTGATCCGCGGCGGGATGTCCGGAACCTCGACGGCGATCTCGGGCTCGGCCCGATTGACCTGGTCGAGGAGGTAGACCAGCGAGCGGTACCCATCGAGCGCGATGGCCCGGGGGCTGCCGCCCCGGAACTGGTCGTTGAAGACCTCGAGGCTGAAAGGTCCATCATAGCCGGTCGCTGCCACGGCCCGGGTGAAACGGGTGACGTCCAGGTCGCCCTCCCCCGGCATGTTACGGAAGTGACGCGACCAGTAGAGCAAGTCCATCTCGATCATCGGCGCGTCGGCCAGCTGGACGAAGAAGATCTTGTCGCCGGGGATCGACCGGATCGTGTCGGGATCGATCTTTCGGCCCAGCGTGTGGAAACTGTCGACGATCAGCCCGATGTTCGGATGATCGGCGCGGCGCACCACCTCCCAGGCGTCGCGGTGATCCCAGACGTGCTTGCCCCAGGCCAGTGCCTCGTACCCGACGCGCAGGCCGCGCTGTGCCGCCCGTTCGCCAAGCGCGCGGAAATCGCCGGCCATGCGGTCGATGCCGCCAAGCGCCTTGGGATGGACCGAGGAGCAGACCAGCACGAGGTCGGTGCCCAGTTCCTGCATCAGGTCGAACTTGCGCTCCATCCGGTCGAAGGCGCGGGCGCGTTCCGGCTCTGGCAGTCCCTCGAAATCGCGGAACGGCTGGAAGAGCGATATCTCCAGCCCGTGGTCGCGCACCATGGCACCGACCTCGCGCGGGGAGGCGTCGAAGGTGATGAAGTCCTGCTCGAAGATCTCGATCCCGTCGAAACCGGCGGCCGCGATGGCCGCCAGCTTCTCGCGCAGATCGCCCGCGATGCAGACGGTGGCGATCGAGGTCTTCATCCGGCTCATCCCTTGTACCCCAGCAGGCGCGGCAGCCAGAGGACGAAGTCCGGCACGAAGGTGATGATCCCGAGCGCCACGAAGAGCGCCAGCAGGAACGGCAGCAGGTCCTTCACGATCTTGCCCAGCGGTTGCTTGGTGATCGAGGACACGATGAAGAGCAGCAGCCCGTAGGGTGGCGTGATCAGCCCCAGCATCGCGTTCACCACGCAGATCACCCCGAAGTGCACCAGGTCGATGCCCAGCGACTGCGCCGTGGGGATGAAGATCGGCACGATGATCAGCAGGATCGCCCCCGATTCCAGGATGCAGCCCAGCACCAGGAACAGCACGTTGATCGCGATCAGGAAGCCGATCGGCGACAGGTCGTACTGCCCGAGGAAGGCGGCCAGGGCGTCCGGCACGTTTTCTCGGGTGACGACGTACTGGAAGGTCAGCGCGCCCGCGATCAGGATACCGACCGTTGCGGTCGACCGGGCCGAGGACAGCAGCGTCTCGTAGAACTGCCGGGCCGAGACCGAGCGGTAGAACACCACCGAGATCGCCAGCGCGTAGAAGGCAGCGACGGCCGCGGCCTCGGTCGGGGTCATCACCCCGCCGTAGATGCCGCCCAGAAGGATCACCGGCAGCAGCAGCGCCGGGATCGCACGGAAGGTGACGCCGGGCATGTCCCGCAACGGGATCGCCTCGTCTGTCTCGAACCCGCGGCGGTGCGCGATAATCATGTTCATCGCCATCAGCACCACGCCCATCAGCAGGCCCGGCGCCATGCCGGCGGCAAAGAGGTAGCCCACCGACTGGTCCGAGACGAGCGCGTAGAGCACCATCGGGATCGACGGCGGGATGATCGGCCCGATGGTGGCCGAGGCGGCGGTGATCGCGGCGGCGTAGGAGGCGGTGTACTTCCCGTCCTTGGTCATCATGTTGATGATGATCTTGCCCATGCCGACCGCGTCGGCCACGGCCGAGCCCGACATGCCCGAGAAGATCAGGGAGGACACGACGTTGACGTGCCCCAGCCCGCCCTTGAAGCGACCCACCAGCGCCTGAGAGAACCGCAGCAAGCGGTCGGCGAGAGAGCCGATGTTCATGATGTCGGCGGCAAGGATGAAGAGCGGGATGGCCAGAAGCGTGTAGCTGTTGAAGAGGCCCTGCAGCAGCGTCTCGGCAGCGATAGAGGGATCGAATCCGCGCATCGCGAGGTAGACGGTCGAGCCGCAGATCATCGCGAGGCCCATCGAGAGCCCGCCGAGGGCGAGGAAAGCGATCAGGACGATCGCAGCGGTAAACGGATCAATCATAGTCGTGGGTTCCCGCCGTCTTGGGCGTGTCGAAGGCCGGACCGGTGCCGGTGAGGCCGCGCCAGATGCTCATCCCGCAGCGGATGACCACCGAGATCATGAAGGGCATGTAGATGGCGAAGACCCAGTCGAAGGGGATCTTCATGTAGGCGGTCTTTTCGATTGCCATGAACTGGATGTAGCCCCAGACCGCCGGCATCGACCAGATGAAGATCGCCGCGCAGATCGTGCCGGTGATGACGTCCAGCGCCCGGCGCGCCCAGCGGGGCAGCGCGACGTAGAGGATGTCGAGCCGGATGACATCCGCCTCGCGCACCACGAAGGCATAGCCAAAGAGGATGCCCCAGAGCCAGGCGATCGACACGAACTCCACCGTCCAGCCGAGCGGCAGGTTCAGCAGGTAGCGAAAGACGATCTGGATCAGGAAACTGACGAACAGCGCGCCGAGGATCAGCGCGAGGATGTTCTCGGCCCGGTGGTAGAGCCAGTCGATGATGGGTTTCAGGCGGTCCATTCTGCCCCCGTGTCTTGCAGGAGGGACCCGGGCCTTGCCGGGTCCCGGCCGGTGTTACAGGCCGTTGATCTGTTCAAGCAGACCCTCGGGCCAATCGTCGGAGAATTTCGAGGTCTTGTAGACGCCTAGGACGTGGTCCCGGAACGCGGCGGTGTCAGGTTCATAGACCTTCAGCCCCTCGTCCTCGAAAAAGCTGCGCAGCTCTTCTTCCTGGGTCAGCACGAACTCGGCCATGTCGTTCTCGAATTGGTCGGCGCAGCCCTGGAGGGTCTGCTGCTGATCGGCGGTCAGGCTGTCCCATTTCGAGCGCGACACGGCAAAGACGTTGTTCGACATGCGGTGGCCGGTCAGGACGATCTGGTCCGTCACCTCGTAGAACTTCATCGACTTGTCGGTCGGCAACGGGTTGTCCTGCCCGTCGATCGCCCCGGTCTGCAGCGCGGTATAGACCTCGGTGAAGGCGAGCGGCGTCGGGTTGGCGCCAAGCGCCTCGCCCAGGAACTGCCAGCCCTCGCCGCCGGGCATCCGCAGCTTGATCCCCGCCAGGTCTGCGGGTGTCATGATCGTCTTGTCGCCGCGGATGTTCACGTGGCGTGTGCCGATATAGGGCCAGGCGAGGATCTTGATCCCGGTCTTGTCCTCCATCGTCGCGACAAGGCCGTCGAGCACGTCGCTGTCATAGACCTTGCGCATGTGGTCGACGTCGCGGAAGAGGTACGCCGTGCCGAGAATAGAGGCCTCGGGCACCTGGTTGTAGAAATCGAAGATGGCGAGGTTCGCCATGTCGAGGTTGCCGCGCTGCATGGCGGTCAGCTCGGTCCCCTGCTTGACCAGGGTGGCGCCGTGGTACGGCGTGAAATCGAAGGCCGCGCCCAGGCAGCCGGCAAAGCCCTCGTCCAGCACCGCGCTGCGCGGATCGGCGGCGGCGACGGTGTCGGAATAGATGAGTGTCGGTGCGTCCTGCGCCAGGGCCGTGGCCGCCGCGGTTATGCCGATGAAGGCGGCCGTGACGATCCCCCCGAGGCCTTTTTCCAAGGTCATGATTTTTCCTCCCATATATATAGTGTGGAAACGCGACCCCCGCCCCAACCGGGGGCCGCGTCCCGGCCTCAGAGCCCGTTGATGCGATCGAGCAGCCCGTCCGGCCAGTCACTGGAGAACTTGGAGTTCTGGAACACCTCGAGGACGTGGTCCCGGAACGCCTTCTTGTCGGGCTCGTAGACATCAAGCCCCTCGCCGCGGAAGAACTCGACCAGCTCGGCTTCCTGTTCGATGGTGTTCGCATCGAGCGCCTTCTGGAATTCGAGGGCGCATTCCTGCACCTTCGCCTGCTGTTCCTCGTTCATTGAGTCCCACTTCTGCTTGGACATCGAGAAGACGTTCGCCGCGATCAGGTGCCCGGTCAGGATGATCTGGTCGGTGACCTCGTAGAACTTCATCTGCTTGTCGGCGGGCAGCGGGTTGTCCTGCCCATCCACGGCGCCGGTCTGCAGCGCGGTGTAAACCTCGGTAAAGGCCAGCGGCGTCGGGTTCGCGCCAAGCGCCTCGCCGACGAACTGCCAGCCCTCGCCGCCAGGCATCCTCAGCTTGACGCCTTCGAGGTCGGCGGGCGTCATGACCTTCTTGTCGCCCCGGATGTTGACGTGCCGGGTGCCGATGTAGGGCCAGGCGAGAACCTTGATGTTGGTGGCCTCTTCCATCTTGCCGATCAGGTCGTCCAGCACGTCGCCGTCATAGACCGCGCGCATGTGGTCGTAATCCCGGAAGAGGTAGGCCGTGCCGAGGATCGAGGTCTCGGGCACCTGGTTGTAGAAGTCGAAGATGGCGAGCGCTGCCATGTCGAGGTTGCCGCGCTGCATGGCGGTCAGTTCGGTGCCCTGCTTGAAGAGCGTCGCGCCGAAGTAGGGCTTGAACTCGAACCCTTCGCCAAGGCAGCCGGAAAAGACCTCGCGCAGGATGGTCGACCGGCGGTCGGTTTCCTGGACCGTGTCGGAATAGACCAGTTCGACCTTGTCCTGTGCGGTGACCGCCCCGGCGCCAAGCGCAAGGGTCAGCACCGCACCGCACAGGGCCGATGTGACTTTCAAATGCTTCATGTTTTCCTCCCGTTTCAAGTTTGCGGGGCGCTGTCGCGTCCCGGGTCGAACGAACGGAATGCCTCCCACATCCGTTCGGTATTCGGTTCCAGCCCTGTAAAGAGCCGGAAGGCGCGCGACGCCTGGAACAGCGCCATGCCCGAGCCGGGCAGCACCTTGCAGCCAAGCGCCTTGGCGCTCCGCAGCAATTCGGTTTCCAGCGGCAGATAGACGATGTCGCCGACCCAGAGTTCGGGCCGCAGGTCGGCGGCGGACACCGGCATGCCGGGATGTTTCGCCATGCCCATGGGCGTGCAGTTCACCAGCCCCTGCGCCGTGGCGATGGCGGCCGAAAGATCGGTCGCGACCTCGGCCCGCGCAGCCCCGTAGTGGTCGACCAGCGTCGCCACGAGGTCGGCCGCCATGTCGCCGGACAGGTCGCTGACCACCAGCGTGCCGACCCCGGCATCGAGAAGCGCGTGCGCCACAGCTCCGCCGGCACCGCCGGCCCCGATCATCACGACCCGGTCGCGCGGCGCGTCCGGCAAGCCCTGCCGCAGGCTCTCGCCGAACCCCCAGTGGTCGGTGTTGTGGCCGAACCGCTTGCCGTCCCGGAACACCACCGTGTTCACAGCACCAACGTTGCGCGCGGCATCCGACAACTCGTCGATGGCGGGGATCACGGCGCGCTTGAACGGATAGGTGACGTTCATCCCGTTGAAGCCCTCGCCCTCGATCAGGTCGAGCAGCGCGTGCGGGTCCTCGGGCAGGTCGCGCACCTGCGAATCGATCAGCCGGTAGTCGTAGGCCAGGCCAAGCGCTTCGGCCGCCGCCATGTGCATCCGCGGGGTCCGCGATGCGGCGATGCCCTGCCCCAGCAGGCCAATGCGCACGGGCTTGTCGCTGTTGGTCGACACGTCGGCTGTCGCGTTCTGCGGCACGTCTTGCGCTCCTCCCCTGACCGCCTCCTCCGGCGGTGTCTTGACGGCACATTGTTCCATGCGGTTAATTATGTCAACGAATTGTTCGCTGCGGTTCAAAATGCTCTGATAGGGCCGAGTCGCAGCAGCCTGCATCGTCGATGCGGGTTTCGGTCGGGACGGGATTCGCGGTATCCCCGCGGAACCGGGCTGGCGAAGGGAGGATCAGGATGGGCGAGGCGATCTCGGGCAATGGCTCGGGCGAAACCCAGCGACGCGGTTGGAAGCAGGATCCGGACGCCGTCCGGCGCAATATCCTGCAGATCGCGCGCGAGGTCTTTGCCGCGCAGGGCCTGTCGGGCGGCCGCATCGACGAGATCGCGGCGCGAACGCGCACGTCGAAACGGATGATCTATTACTACTTCGGCGACAAGGACACGCTCTATCGCGCCGTGCTGGAAGACGCCTACAGCCGCATGCGGCAGGGCGAGGACGCGCTGCACCTGGGGGAGCTGAACCCGGTGCAGGCGCTGCGCCAGCTGGCCGAGTTCACCTTTGATCACCACCGCCACAACACCGACTTCGTCCGCCTGGTGATGATCGAGAACGTGCACGAGGGCGCGCACATGTCCGGGTCCGAAGCGATCGCGGGGCAGAACTCCTCGGTCATCCGCCTGCTCGAGGACATCTATCGCCGCGGGGTCGAGGACGGGCTCTTCCGGCGCGGGCTGACGGCGCTGGAGCTGCACTGGCACATCTCGGCGGTGTCGGTCTTCAACGTGTCGAACCGCGCGACGTTCTCGAAGATCTTCGGGGACGAGCTGTTCACCGAACGCGGGCAGCACATGCTGCGCCGTCACGTCGGCGACATGATCCTCGGCCTCGTGATGAAGCCGGGCCTGTCCGCCGAAAGCGAATTGCCACGACCAAGGGAGGAGGCACGCATGATCAACCCGGATATCTTCCGGTTCCTCGAAGTGTGGGAGGACAAGTGGTCCACCCTCGGCCCCGATGCCACGCCCGCCGACCGGCGGCGTCACTTCGAAGGCATCGCGCGCGACATGCGCCTGCCGACCCCGCCCGAGGTCGAGACGGACGAAGAGCACTGGATCGACAGCGACGGCGGCCCCGTCCGGGTGCGGATCTTCCGCCATTCTAGCGGCGGCACCCAACCCGCGCTGATCTACATGCACGGCGGGGCCTGGATGCAGGGCAGCCCCGAAACGCATTGGGACATCACCGCGCGGATCGCCGGATGGAACCGGCAGACCGTCATCTCGGTCGACTACGCGCTGGCCCCCGAACACCCCTTCCCCGCCGCTTACCTGCAGGTGCTGGCGGTCGCGAAATGGGCCCATGCGCAGGCCGATACCCTCGGGATCGACCCCAAGCGGATAGCCATCGGCGGCGATTCCGCGGGCGGCAACCTGGCCGCCGCGGTGGCCGTGACCTGCCGGGACGAGGGCGTGCCGCTCTATGCCCAATTGCTGATCTACCCGGCCTGCGATTTCGACCGCTCGCGCCCGTCCTATGCCGAGAATGCCGAGGGGCCTCTCCTCAAGGTCGCGGGAATGGCCGCAACGAACGCGCTCTACTGCGCGGATGTCGACCAACTGCGCACCGATCCGCGCATCGCCCCTCTGGCCGCCGACAGCCACGCGGGCCTGCCGCCGACCTACGTGGCCGTGGCGAAATACGATCCCCTGCGTGACAGCGGGCTGGCCTATGTCGAAAAGCTGCAGGCCGACGGCGTGCCGGTCACATCACACGGCGGTGACGGGCTGATCCACGGCTACCTGAGGGCGATGGAATACTGCGCCGACAGCGAGGACCGCCTGCGCGAGATGTGCGCATGGCTCAAGGGCGTCCCGGCGCTCGACTGACCTCTGGCCATCGGCCGCGCCGACTCATTCAGGGCCCCGGCGCGGCCCCTGCCCGGTCCTCCCGCAGCTCGTAGAGCTTGAAGCGCGGGCGGGTTTCGACAAGGTCGTAGTTGTCGGACAGGAACGCCTCAAGCGCGGGAAACGCCGCCAGCATCTCTTCGGAATCGCGTTCGTTGTAGGTCACCCATGGCGTGGCATCGTCCACCTGCACCACGAACTGGTCCGGCGGATCGGCCCGCAACCGTTCCAGCAGGTCGGCGGTGTAACGTCCGTCGTAGTAGTCGAGGAGGAACGGCCAGGAATAGGGATAGCGATAGCGTGGCGGCTCTCCGGCCAGGAAGTAGAGCATCGTGCCATATCCCCAGACGAACAGACCATCACCCGGCTTGCGCCGCGCCTTGAGGATTTCGGCGAATTCGAGGTTCGCCTCGACATCGAAATCCGAGCCCTTGCGCACCAGCCCGGCAAAGGTCGCCGCCGGGTCAGACGTGCGCAGCGCCGCCAGCGCCACCGCATCCGTCCGCGCGGCCTGGCTGGGCAGGAACAACGCCAGCATCGCCAGGGCAAGCGCCGCGCGCCGCTGGCCCGTGCGCGGCAGCAGGCCGGTGAGCCATGCCAGCGCGATTCCGATCAGGTAGGCATAGGCCGGCACCATCGGCAGGTAGTGATAGGGAAACCCCTTGCCCTGCACATGACCCGAGACCCAGCCGGCACCGACCCATAGCCCCCCGATGACCAGCGGCAGGGCACGCCCCTCCCCGCGCCAGATTGCGATGGCCCCCGCCAGCCCCGACAGCGCCAGCAGCACAAGGTAGGTCGAGGGCATGCCGATCAGCGCGACCTCGGCCAGCAGGCCGGGCGCGTCGTCCGGCGCATAGGCGACGTAGCCCCGTATGAAATCCTGGATCTCGACAAAAGGGGCCCAGGCCCCGGCGGCCGCCATCGCCCCGCCGATCACGACCAGAACTGCCAGCCCGCCCAGCGTCACGGCCACGAAGTCCGAGAACCTGAAGCGTTCGCCATCGCGCCCGATCCAGCCCGCCAGCAGCGGCGCAAAGACCAGGATGCCGACACCGCCGATGGTGTACTTCAGCGCGAAGGCCAGCCCCATCACCGCACCTGCCCCGGCCATCAGCGCAAGCCGCGCCGTGCCTGCCCGTGCCCAGCCGAGGGCCATCAGCAGCAGCGCGGGCACCACCAGCATCCCCGCCCAGCCGTCGGTCTGCGCATGTGCCCAGAAGCCGTAGCTGTAGTAGAGCACCGCCCATCCGAAGGCCGCGGCCACGCCAAAGGCCCGCCCCAGCCGCAGCGCCCGGCCCAACCCGACAAGTGCCAGCGCGGTCAGCGTGGCAAACAGAAGGTCCAGCGCCCGGATCGCCATCATCGAATGGCCGAACAGCGCCTGCGACAACCAGTGCACCCCGGTCGTCAGGGGCGGCTTCATGTTGAACACGTCGCGGTAGGTGGTCAGCCCGTCGTTCAGGCCAAAGGCGATGGTCGCATGGATGCCCTGGTCGCGGCCGAAGGGTTCGAGCAGTTCGTACCATCCGATCAGCGGCACGATCAGGGCCGCAAAGGCATAGGCCCAGACCCAGCCCGCACGGGCGGGTCGGGTGCCTGTCAATGTCGTGCTCGCCTGCGTTGCGTCCAAAAAATGTCCCTTTTGCGCGTCAGGTTACCCAGCAACGACCGGCTGCAACAGCCGAAATGAACGGGGCACGCATGACCATCGAAACCGGGATCACTTCGGGCAACACCCGCGGCACGGCACGGCCGGGCTCGGCGACGGTGTCGATCGTCGTGCCGTTCCTCGACGAATGCGCCACGCTGGCGACGCTGCACGACCGCGTGCGCGCGGTGATGGAACGCACGGGGCGCCGGTGGGAGCTGATCATGGTCGACGATGGCAGCCGCGATGGCGGCGACCGCGTGGCGGCCGACCTCGCGCAGGCGCATCGCAACGTCACCCTCATCCGGTTCATGCGGAACTTCGGCAAGGCCGCCGCGCTGTCCGCCGGTATCGCCCGCGCCCGGGGCGAGGTGATCGTGACCATGGATGCCGACCTGCAGGACGACCCCGACGAGATCCCGCGCTTCCTGGCCGAAATCGACGCCGGGCACGAGGTCGTTTCGGGCTGGAAACAGCTGCGACACGACCCGCTTGGCAAGACGCTGCCCTCGCGCGTGTTCAATCGGGTGACCGCCCGGCTCTTCGAGGTGGACCTGCATGACATCAACTGCGGCTTCAAGGCCTACAGCCGCCGCGCCGCCAAGTCGCTGAACCTCTACGGAGAGCTGCATCGCTTCACCCCTGCCCTGCTCAAGGCCGTGGGATATGACTGCACCGAGATCGCGGTGACCCACCATGCCCGCGCGCATGGCCAGTCGAAGTACGGCGCGACGCGGATGGTGAAGGGGTTGCTCGACCTCGGGACCGTGAAACTGCTGACCCGCTACCAGTCGCGGCCGCTGCACTTCTTCGCCAAGATCGGCCTGCCGCTGCTGCTGCTGGGCCTCGGCTTCATCTTCTATCTCTCGGTGCTCTGGGTGCTGGGCCTCGGCCCGATCGGGACACGGCCACTGCTCTTCATCGGCATCCTGCTAACGGTGACGGGCACCCAGATCCTCGGTGTCGGGCTGGTGGCGGAACTGCTGCAGGCCTCGGGCCTGAAAGAGCGGGACAAGTACGTGATCGACGAAACCGTCTCGCACGGCAATGCGCAGGTGACGGAAACCGCGCTCTGACGCGCCCCCGTCGCGGCACCTAGCCGACCGGACCGGCCGCGCCCGCGCCGTCGCGGCGGCGGATCAGCCAGATGTTGTAGAGCATCAGCAGCAGCGTCGATCCCATCAACAGCGTGATCGAGACCGATCCGCTGCGGATCCCCTCGACCGTCAGCAGCGCCGAGGCGAGCGCCCGCAGGACAAAGAAGCTTTGAGAGACAACCGCCGTGCCCGCGCGTTTCGACTGCCAGGCCTGCAAGAGCCACGATCCAAAGAAGATCGCCCCGCCAAGAAAGCCGACGGTTTCCTCGGCCAATGCCTGTCGTGCCGTGTCCCAAACTGCCTGCATCACGCGCCCCATCTCCGCTTTTGTGCGGCAGACTGGTCCAGTTGGCCAACGCGATCAACCGCCGAACGCCAGACGGCCGGTGCAGATAGTGTCTGGATGTCGGGGGGGGGTAGGATGGTGCCGCAGGGGAGGATTGAACTCCCGACCTCACCCTTACCAAGGGTGCGCTCTACCACTGAGCTACTGCGGCGTCGGTGGAGGGCCTTTTAACCGAAGTGCGACGGAGTGCAAGTGCTTTGCTGCGGCGACTTTGGGGAAAGTCCAAGGCGCCGCCACAGCCCGAACATCGCACACCGCCATGAGCGACCGCGCGGCCTGTCCACATGCGCCGGACCCTGCGTTGCCACGGCAAAATCGGCCTTGGGTCCGACCAAAGATCGGAGCCTCTGCGGGGCGGATCGGGCGGCAGGAGGCCGTTGCCCGGATCGTGGCTGACCCGAACCTTGTGGTCCAACTCTCTCGCCCATCGAAATCGATTCGTGTTGTCCGGTGACCTGCGTCCTGATCGCGCAGGCCTCCGACGGCGGCGTCCCGCCGCACGACCACATTGACTCGGCTCAAATAGTTCATGCTAGGCTCATATTTACCATAGGTAAACAAAACGAGAGGGGAAACGGTCATGACGATAAAGGGGTTCGACCCGACGGGATGTAGCGCGGCGCAGTCGGTCGTCGGCCGGCAGGAGGGAACGGGGATGGGCGACATCCCGGCAAGATAGGACCGCCCGCAGCGCGGGCGAACGGGGCCTCCCACCATGACCGACAACGACGCGGTGCCCTTTCCGCCACCCGACGAGGTGTGCTTTGCCTTTCCGCCCGATCCGGGCCGGGCACGGGCGCTCGACACCCGCATGCACCTGGCGCTGGCCGGGTCGCTGTCGCGACTGGCCGAGGCGCTCGCGGCGCCCTGCCCCTCGGCCTCGGCCGGGCTGGCGGCGGCCGCGGACGGGCTGCGCAGCGGCCGCAGGGTCGGCCCCGACGGGTTCGCGCGCGCCCACGAGATCGCGGCACGTGGGCAGGTCCGGGACCTCTCCGCCCTGTCCGACCAAGTGACCGCCCTGTCCGCCGCCATCGCGCGCGGCCGTGCCCCGTTCGCGGTGACGGCACGCGGCGCTTCAGGCGAGATCGACGCCCTCATGAACCTGCGCATGGGCAAGGCGGCCGCCAATTTCGCCCCGGTGGTGCACGGAGAGGCCGCGGGCCTCGCCAATGGGATCACCTCGGCTCTGGCACTGATGCGGGATGCCCTGCCTGCCCTGCATGGCGAAATCACCGGCATCGTGCACCACGTCGTCGTGGCACGCGCGCCTGACGGGATCGAGAGAGCGGTCGCCAGCGCCTCGCATGACCAGTTCTGGGGCCTCATGCTGCTGAACCCGGACCTTCTCCGCACCCCGTTGCAGTCGGTCGAGGGGCTGGTCCACGAGGCCGCGCACATGTTCCTTTACGGGCACATGGTGGACGAGCCTCTGGTGCTGAACCCGGATGCTGAACGCCACCCCACGCCCCTCACCGCCGCCCCGTCCCCGATGCACGACATCTTTCACGCCACATACGTCGCCGCCCGGACGGCCTGGGCGATGGATGCCCTGGCCGGAAGCGGCCGCCTGACCGCCGAAGAGCGTGCCGCCGCGCGCGCTGCGGCCACCACGGCCCGGGACCGTTTCGCCGACGGAATGGCGGTGATCGACCTCCATGGCCGGCTGACCGGCAGCGGGCAGGCCCTGATCGAGGGCGCGCGTGACTGGATCCGGGGCTGATCCGCTGGACCTGACGCGGGCGAAGCCTTAAATCTCGGTCATGAACGACAAGACCAGGACCGGGACGTCGCGGGACGAGCGGCTGAAGCAAGCGCTGAAAGCGAATATCGCCCGCCGCAAGGCGCAGGCGAAAGCGCGCGCCCGGGACGACGAGGCAGAGACAGGCAAGGACGAGGACCACAACGATGGATAGAATCGTGGTGCGCGGCAACGGGCCGCTGAACGGGCAGATTCCGATTGCCGGGGCCAAGAACGCGTGCCTGACGCTGATGCCGGCGACGCTTCTCAGCGAAGAGCCGCTGACGCTGACCAACGCGCCGCGCCTCAGTGACATCGCGACGATGAGCGCGCTGCTGCGGTCGCTGGGGACCGAGATCACGTCGATGCAGGACGGCAAGGTGCTGGCGATGTCGAGCCATGGCCTCGACAACCACAAGGCCGACTACGACATCGTGCGCAAGATGCGCGCCTCGATCCTCGTGCTGGGGCCGATGCTGGCCCGCGAGGGCCACGCCATCGTCTCGCTGCCCGGCGGCTGCGCCATCGGCGCACGGCCGGTGGACCTGCACCTCAAGGCGATGGAGGCGCTCGGCGCCGAGATGGACCTGCGCGACGGCTATGTCCATGCCACCGCCCGGGGCGGACTCAAGGGCGGCAAGATCGACTTTCCCTTCGTCTCGGTCGGTGCGACCGAGAACGCGCTGCTGGCCGCGAGCCTTGCCAAGGGCACGACCGTCATCACCAACGCCGCGCGCGAGCCCGAGATCGTCGACCTCGTGCACTGCCTGCGACGCATGGGGGCACAGATCGAGGGCGAAGGCACCTCGACCATCACCATCCAGGGCGTGGACCGGCTGGGCGGCGCGACGCATCCCGTCGTCGTCGACCGGATCGAGCTGGGCACCTACATGCTCGCCCCCGCGATCTGCGGCGGCGAGGTGGAACTGCTGGGCGGACGGATCGACCTGATCGGCGCCTTCTGCGAAAAGCTCGACGCCGCCGGGATCAGCGTCCGGGAATCCGACAACGGCCTGACGGTTGCACGCAAGAACGGGCGCACCAAGGCCGTCGACGTGACGACCGAGCCGTTCCCCGGCTTTCCCACTGACCTCCAGGCCCAGATGATGGCGCTGCTCTGCACCGCCGACGGGACCTCCGTTCTGGAAGAGAAGATTTTCGAGAACCGCTTCATGCACGCGCCTGAACTCCAGCGGATGGGGGCGCATATCGACGTGCACGGCGGCACCGCGACGGTGACCGGGGTGGAAACGCTGAAGGGCGCGCCGGTCATGGCGACCGACCTGCGTGCCTCGGTGTCGCTGATCCTCGCCGGGCTTGCGGCCGAAGGCGAGACGGTGGTCAACCGGGTCTACCACCTCGACCGCGGCTACGAGCATGTCGAGGACAAACTGTCGGCCGTCGGGGCCAAGATCGAAAGGGTACACGGGGAATGAGCAACGACGCGCGTTTCGAAGACGGGGCGGAAAAGCCGCTGAACCTCGGCGCGCTCGATGCCGAAGACCTGACCGTGATCTCGGCGCTGGCGCAGGACGCGGTCTTTCCCGCGACCGAGATGCTGTGGCGCCCGAACGACCGGCGCTTTGCCCTGCTGCTGAACCGCTTCCGCTGGGAGGACGACGGCCGCGACCAGCATGGCGCCGAACGCGTGCAGGCGGTGCTGGTGGTCGAGAACGTGACCGCCGTCGCCAGCCAGGGGATCGACCCCAAGGACGGAGACACGATCCTGTCGCTCCTGTCGGTCACCTTCGAACCCGGCCCGGAAGAGCCCGGCGGCTACGTCCTGCTGACGCTCGCAGGCGACGGCGGCATCCGCCTTGCGGTCGAAGCGCTCGAACTGCGGCTGCGCGATGTGACCCGCCCCTACCGCGCCCCGTCAGGTCACGTGCCCGGCCACGAAGGTTAGGGGCGCCCCAGAACTGAGGTGACGATGCCGCGCTGGTCGATCATCCCGGCGTGCGTGATCGCCGCCCTGCCCCAGGCCACCGCCGCCGACACGCTGAGCCGAGGCCGCGACATGGCCACCTGGTTCCTGCAGGGTGACATCACACCGATCTGGGACGCGATGACCGCCGAGATGCAGGCAATCCTCGGCAGTCCGAACGCCCTTGACCAGGTCCGGAAGGACCTGGCGTCGGTGCTTGGCCCTGAGACCGGTGTCGCGGCGGAATGGGCGATGCCCTACGCGGCCTACGAGATCTACGAACGCTTTGCCCGGCACGGCGAGGACGGGCCCCTGGCCAAGCTGACGATCGCCTTCGACGCGGAAGGCCGCATCGCCGGGTTTCACGTCACGCCGCAGGCCGGACCGGCGGACAGTCCGAACCTAACCTACCGGACCAGGACCGAACTGCGCCTGCCGGTCGAGGGGCCGTGGCTGGTCTACTGGGGCGGCCGGTCGGTTGACCGCAACTACCACGCCGTGGACCCGGGACAGCGCTTTGCCCTCGACCTCTTCATGATGCGGGACGGGCGCGATCACAGCGGCGATCCCGGCGACGTGACGCGCTACCACTGCTGGGACGCGCCCATCCTTGCCCCGGCGGGGGGCACCGTCGTGCGCGCGACGGACGGGCTGCCGGACAACGCCATCGGGGAACGCGATCCGCAGAACCCGGGAGGCAACCACGTGGTCATAGATTTCGGCAACGGCGAATATGGCTTCCTCGCCCACCTCCGGCAGGGCAGCGTCGCGGTCCGGCCGGGCGACACGGTGAAATCCGGCGACCACCTCGGGCGTTGCGGCAACAGCGGCAACTCCTCGGCCCCGCACCACCACTTCCACCTCCAGACGACGCCCGACCTGGGGCGGGGCCTGGGGCTGCCCGCGAAGTTCAACGACTACCGTGCGGACGGCGACCACGTGGCTCGCGGCGAACCGGAGCGCGGCCAGACCGTGGAACATGCAGGCCCCGCACGCTGAACCGGCGAACCGGAAAACACGGGCGCCGCGCCCGCGTCCGGTTGACGCCTTGACCCGCCTTTGCCAACCCTTCTAGACACCGGCGACAGCCGCGAAGGAAGAGACATGGCACGCCAACCCGTTCCGTCCACGGACCAACAGGACCGCGCTTCGTCGCGGCAAGTGGGCGTGCTGGCCCAGCTCTGGCCCTTTGTCGCGCCCTACAAGCTGCTGCTGAGCCTTGCCGTGCTGGCGCTGGTGCTGACCGCCTCGGTCTCGCTGGTGTTGCCGCTGGCGGTGCGCCGGGTGGTCGACAACTTCGGCGGCGACGCCGGCGGCCTGCTCGACAAGTACTTTGCCGCCGCGGTCGGCGTTGCCCTGCTCCTCGCCGTCGGCACCGGGCTGCGCTATGCGCTGGTCACCCGGCTGGGCGAGAGGGTCGTGGCCAACATCCGCAAGGCCGTGTTCGGCCGGATGATCGGCATGTCGCCCGCCTTCTACGACGACGTGATGACCGGAGAGGTCCTGAGCCGGATCACCACCGACACCACGCTGGTGCAGACGGTGATAGGCTCCTCCGTCTCGATCGCGCTCCGCAACATGCTGATCTTCCTGGGCGGGCTGGCGATGCTGATGGTCACCTCGCCCAAGCTGACCGGGCTGGTGCTGCTGATCGTGCCGGTGGTGATCGTGCCGATCGTCACGCTGGGCCGCCGCCTGCGTCGTCTCAGCCGCGAGAACCAGGACTGGATCGCCGCCTCGTCCGGCAAGGCGTCCGAGGCGCTGCTGTCTGTGCAGACCGTGCAGGCCTACAGCCACGAAGAGCTGTCGCGGCAGGACTTCGACGCGGTGACCGAAGAGAGCTATCGCAAGGCCTGGACCCGCATCAAGACACGCTCGATGATGACCGTGATCGTGATCTTCCTGATCTTCTCGGGCGTGGTCGGCGTGCTCTGGATCGGGGCCCATGACGTGCGCGCGGGCACGATGACGACCGGCGCGCTGATCCAGTTCGTGATCTACGCGGTGATGGTCGCCGGATCGGTCGGGGCCCTGTCCGAGATCTCGGGCGAATTGCAACGCGCCGCCGGCGCGACGGAACGGCTGGTCGAGCTGATGGGGGCCGAGGACCGGGTCACCGATCCGGTGAACGCGCAGCCCCTGCCCGAACCGGCGCGGGGCGAGATCGTGTTCGACGACGTGCATTTCCATTACCCCGCCCGCCCGGACGCCCCCGCCCTCGAAGGCATCGACCTGGCGATCCGGCCGGGCGAGACGGTGGCACTGGTGGGGCCCTCGGGCGCGGGCAAGTCGACCATCATCCAGATGATCCTGCGCTTCTACGATCCCGAGCGCGGGGCGATCCGCCTGGACGGCACCGACCTGCGCGACCTCAACCGCAGCGCGTTCCGCCACCGCATCGCGCTGGTGCCGCAGGACCCGGTGATCTTTGCCGCCTCGGCCCGCGACAACATCCGCTTCAGCGCGCCCGAGGCCAGCGACGCGGAAGTCGAGGCCGCCGCAAAGGCCGCCGCCGCGCACGACTTCATCATGGCTTTGCCGCAGGGCTACGACAGCCCGCTCGGCGAACGCGGCGTGATGCTTTCGGGCGGCCAGAAGCAGCGCATCGCCATCGCCCGCGCCATCCTGCGCGATGCGCCGGTGCTGCTGCTGGACGAGGCGACATCGGCGCTCGACGCCGAAAGCGAGCGCCTGGTGCAGGAGGCGGTGGAGCGCGTGGCCCGCGAACGCACGACGATCATCGTCGCGCACCGGCTGGCCACGGTGAAAAAGGCCGACCGCATCCTCGTGATGGAGCACGGCCGCATCGTCGCGCAGGGCACGCACGATGCGCTGGTCGCGGAGGGCGGGCTTTACGCACGCCTCGCCCGGCTGCAGTTCACCGACGGGATCGCGGCCGAGTAGGCGCAGTCAAGTTGCGGACGCGGCCCGGTCGAGCACCCGCTGCCGCCGCTCCAGAGCCCAGTCCGGCCAGTGCGACGAGCGGCGGTAATACTGCTCCATCACCGGCACCCGGCCATCGAGCGCGATCCACGGCTGTTTGCTTTCGGTAAAGATGTGGATGTCGGGCGGATAGGCCCCCGGCACGGCCAGCGTGCCCACCCGGACAAAGGCAAAATCCGCCCCGGCCCCGGCATAATGGCTCCAGAGCGCGACGTGACAGCCCGGGCAGCGATGGATCACCTGCCCCAGCCCGCTTTCCGACGGCGTCTCGACCGCCTCGGTCCGGCCCTCGACCTCGAGGCACTCGGTCTCGATCAGCGCGTTCAGGGCAAAGGCGCTGCCGGTTTCCCGCTGGCACCAGCTGCAATGGCAGCAATGGGTAAAGAGCGGCTTGTCCAGCATCCGGAATGTCACGGCACCGCAGGTGCATCGTCCGTCCATGGGTCCTCCTCAGCGGTATCCAGGCCGCCGGCCCGTTCTGGTTGGTCCCGCAGGAGTATAGGGCGAATCCGGCGGGTCTTTGACGGATTCGTGCCGCAACCGGCACGGCTTCGCCTTTGCCTCGCCCCGGGGTGCAGCAAATCGGGCAAGGCAAATCATCCCGCCAGCCTGGGGTTTGGCCATCCGGCGCATAGCGGCCGGTCGGTCGTTCACCCGGACTTTCCGATATCAGCACCTTGACCACCGCACCCCGGCGCGGGCAATTGGGCGCATGTTGATCTACAAGATTTTCCGCGCGCCCGAATGGGCCGAAATGCAGGCCGCCGGCCACACCGCCGGGGCGCCGATCGACGTGGCCGATGGCTATGTCCATTTCTCGACCGCCGTGCAGGCGGCCGAAACCGCCGCCAAGCACTTCTCGGGCGAAACGGGGCTGGTGCTGCTGGCGCTCGATCCCGACACCCTGGGCGACGCGCTGAAATGGGAACCCTCGCGCGGCGGCGCGCTGTTCCCGCACCTCTACCGCACCCTGCGGATGGAGGATGTTCTCTGGTCTGTGCCCCTGCCCCTGAAGGACGGCGTGCACGTCTTCCCGGAGGACATGGCATGAAGACCATCGAACGGATCGGCCTCAAGGCGCTGTACCAGCTCGACCCCGAGACCGGGCACGGGCTGGCGCTCCGGGCCCTGCGGACCGGCCTTGTTCCACTTTCGGGCCGGGTCACCTCGCCCCGGCTGCGGACCGAGGTGGCCGGTCTGAAGCTTGCCAACCCGATCGGCCTGGCCGCCGGCTTCGACAAGAACGCCGAAGCGCTGTCGCCGCTGTCCAGGGCGGGCTTCGGCTTTATCGAGGTTGGTGCCGTCACCCCCGCCCGCAACCCGGCAACCCGCGCCCGCGGCTTTTCCGGCTGACCGAGGACCGGGCGGTGATCAACCGCTTCGGCTTCAACAACGACGGGATGGAGGCGGTGCGCGCACGGCTCGCCAAGCGGCCGAAGGACGCGGTGATCGGCCTGAACCTCGGCGCGAACAAGGACAGCGACGACCGGATGGCCGATTTCGGACGGGTGCTCGACTGCTGTGCCGGGCATCTCGACTTTGCCACGGTCAACGTATCGTCCCCCAACACCGAAAAGCTGCGCGACCTGCAGGGCAAGGACGCGCTCCGGCAGCTGCTGACCGGGGTGCTGGCGGTGCGCAACGGCACGCACCGGCGGCTGCCCGTGTTCCTCAAGATCTCGCCCGACCTCAGCCAGACGGAACTGAGCGACGTGGCCGAGGTCGCGCTGCAGACCGGAATCGACGCGATCATCGCCACCAACACCACGCTGAAACGCGCGGGCCTCAGGACCGAGGATGCCGAGAACCTGCAGGGCGGGCTGTCGGGCGCGCCCCTGTTCCACCATTCCACCCGCATCCTCGCGCACCTGTCGCAGATGCTCGACGGGCGGATCCCGCTGATCGGGGTCGGCGGCGTGTCCTCGGCCGCCGAGGCATACGCCAAGATCTGCGCCGGCGCCTCGGCGGTGCAGCTCTACTCCGCACTGATCTACGGCGGCATGTCGCTGGGGGCCGAGATCGCCCGCGGCCTTGACGAGCTGCTGGCCCGCGACGGGTTCGACAACGTCTCCCAGGCGGTCGGCTGGCACCGGGAGGAATGGCTGTGAACCTGGTGATCTGGCACAACCCGCGCTGCAGCAAGTCGCGCCAGACGCTGGCGCTGCTGCAGGACCACGGGGCCACGCCCGAGGTACGGCTCTACCTCGACGACGCGCCGACGACAGCGGAATTGTCCGATGTCCTGGCGAAACTGGGCATGACGCCGTCACAGCTCCTCCGCCGGAGAGAGGCCGAGTTCAAGGCACTTGGCCTCAAGGACGCCGACGACGCCGCGATCCTGGCCGCGATGGCCGCGCATCCCCGCCTGATCGAACGCCCAATCGTGATCAACGGGGACCGGGCGGTCCTGGGGCGTCCGCCGGAACAGGTGCTGGAGCTTCTTTGAGGACCCTTTGCGGTCAGTCGAAGTAGGTTTCGGACTGGCGCAGCACACCCAGGGACAGGCCCGCGATCACGCCCATCACCAGCAGTTCCCCGCCATCCTCGAGCAGCCCGATCAGGGCGTCGTGCTGGTCCACGAAGATGCTGTGCAACATGTCGACGAAACCGCCAAAGACGGTCAGACCCGCGAAACAGGCGATCGCCACGACCAAGAGCCCGATGTCGCCCGGCCGCCTCTGACGCAGGGCGTGGATCAGGACGACCAGCAGGACCGCCCCGGCAAGCCCCCATGCCAGCAGTTCGCCCACGTCCTGCCCGCGCAAGCCAAGGCGATCCTCGAGGCCGAGCAGCGGGATCAGCTTGCCCGCCATCTTCTCGTGGTACTGGATGGAATCGTCCATCCAGAGGAAACCGCAGACCGCCGCGCAGAACACGGCCGCGCGCGAACCGGAGACCATGGCGCTGACGACGAAGAGCATCATCGACAGGAACAGCAGGCCATAACCGAAATGCGCGGCCAGGTTGCCCTCGCCCGTGACGTTGAAGTTGTTCCAGATCATCCGGCCCAGCTTCACGTCCTGCGGCATCAGCAGGCCGGCGACGTGCAAGGCGATGATCGCGGCGCAGCAGGACAGGACCAGGGTCGCGAAACGACGGGTGATGCCGTCACCCCAAACCAGGCGCGCAAGGCTTGAGACCTCCTCCCGCACCACGCCGAGAGGCGGCTCTGCAATATGGTCAGTCTGCATGTCTCACTCCGATCCGCGATCAGCACGTCCGGAATAGGGTGACGTTTTTTACAAAAAGTTCAAATAGTTGTTACATTATTTTTACATATAGCCTCGGCGCGTGACGTCGATTGCACAAAATAATAGGCCACACCCGGCGGATGTGGCCTTTGCTGTTCCGGGATGTCCGGGCGGGTCAGGCCGCGCGCGACACCAGCACGTCGTCCACCTGCTTGGCGGCGGCGACCTCGTCCCCGCCGGACACGGCGGCGACTTCGCGGGTCAGGCGCTCAAGCGCGGCTTCGTAGAGCTGGCGCTCCGAGTAGCTCTGCTCGCGCTGGTCGTCGTTGCGGTGCAGGTCGCGCACCACTTCGGCGATGGCGATCAGGTCGCCCGAATTGATCTTCTGTTCGTATTCCTGGGCCCGGCGCGACCACATCGCGCGCTTCACCTTGGCCTTGCCCTTCAGAGTGGTCATCGCTTTGGACACCACGTCGGGGCTGGAAAGCGAACGCATCCCGACCTCGGCCGCCTTATTCGTCGGCACGCGGAGGGTCATCTTGTCCTTTTCGAACGAGATCACGAACAGCTCCAGCTGAATACCGGCAATCTCCTGTTTTTCGATGGACACGATCTGACCCACGCCATGCGCGGGGTAGACGACGTAGTCATTCGGACGGAATTCGTTCTTCTTCATTTTGGTCACACAGTCCTTCCTCGAGCCTGCAAGCGTGTGATCCGGACAGAAGGAACGCAGAACCCCGGCGCCGAGGCCCGTGGGCCACCACGCCAGTCCATGCGTCTATCCGGATTTCCGTGTGGCGGTCAGCAGCATCCGCGTACGGGAATGTAGGCAGTCTTGGTCATTTGCGAAGTGCACCATACCACGAATCTTGCCGCCAAGGAAGGGCATCGCCCTCTAGCGCCCCGTTTTCGCTGGAAAATCGCCGGGATTTGATCGCATTTGACGTTGCGTCTGCGCGGAATCCTGCCGTGAAGCCGACCGAATCGCTCAACCGCCCTCGCCCGGCGTCTCGCTGAAGTACTTTTCCAGCTTGCCGGTTTCGCCGTCACGTTCCTCGGCCTCGGGCAGAGGGTCCTTGCGGGTGATGATCACCGGCCACTGTTCGGCGTACTTGCGATTGAACTCGACCCACTTCTCCATGTCCGGCTCGGTGTCCGGACGGATCGCGTCGGCGGGGCATTCCGGTTCGCAGACGCCGCAGTCGATGCACTCGTCCGGGTGGATCACCAGCATGTTCTCGCCTTCGTAGAAGCAGTCCACCGGGCAGACTTCGACGCAGTCGGTGTACTTGCAGGCGATACAGTTGTCGTTGACGATGTAGGTCATGATGCGGTTGCCCCGGACGGTGGGTAGTCACCGGCTAGCTAACGCGCGCATCCGGATCATTCAAGCGCCCGGCTGCGATCAAGATCGAGTTTCCTGCGGTCGCGCTTTGTCGGGCGCGCATTTCCTTCATTCCGCTGGATAGGTGCGACATTTTCCTGCGGATTTTCCGGCCGCTCGGTGTCGAGATCATCGTAGAGCGCCTGCGCCTCGGTCGCCGGGCCGCGACGGAGACCCAGGGCAAGGACGCGGACCATGCGGATCCGGTTGCCCTGTGGAAACACCAGCACGTCGCCCGCACCCACCCCGTGCGAGGCCTTGGCGATCTTGGCGCCGTTGACCCTGACGTGCCCCCCGGTGGCAAGGGCGGCGGCAAGGCTGCGGCTCTTCACGAACCGGGCCTGCCACAGCCACTTGTCGACGCGGAGTTTCTCTTTTGCCCGGCCCTCTTGCGGATCGGAGCTCATCTGCGGCCTCAGGTCTTGTCCTTCAGCCCCATCAGCGCGGCGGCGAAGGGGTTGTCCGGATCGATCCGGTCTTTCGACGGCTTGGGACCGGAGGAGAAGTTCTTGGGCCCGGACTCGCGCTTGGGTCCCTTGCCGCGGGCGCCCTTCGGCTTGCCCTGCTGCGGACGGCCCTTGCCCGACGGCTTGCCGCCCGGCGCGCGTTGCCCCTGTTCACCCTGCGGCTTGCCGCGGCCATGCTGGGGGCGGTTGCCTTGCGGGCGCTGACGGCTCCAGGTGAAGGTGTAGAACACCTCGAGTTCCGGCGCCTCGGCATCGGTCGAAGCTTCGGCCGCGATCTCGCCCGCGGCTTCGGTCACCGGAACGGCATCTGCCGGGGCTTCCTCGGCTGACGCGTCCGCGACCGGTTCAGCGGGTGCGGCATCAGCAGGCGTCGCGTCGGCCGGAGCAGGTTCCTCGGCCGGGGTTTCGGCCGCGGCTTCCGGCGTCTCTTCAGCCGCTTGCGCCTCGACCTTCACCTTGTCGCGTTCACCGCGCTCGGCCTTGTAGCCCAGCCCCTGCATCAGGTCGGCGAACTGGTCCAGCGTCATCCCGGTGATCGAGAGCATGTCGGCCTTGGCTTCGAACCCGCCGCGGCTGTCCTCGCTCCGCAGCATGTCGGCCAGGCGTTCCAGCATGTCGATACGGATCGCGCGGGCGCCTGCCTCGCGGTAACCCGCCATGGCGTGATAGCCCTCGGGCGTGCCCTCGACGACCGGCACGGTGACAAGCCCCGGCGGCGGCGCTTCGGGGAACTCGTCCAGCTTGTTGGCCAGCGACCACAGCACCAGCCGCAGCCGGGTCGGCGCGGGCTTGAGCAGGAGCGGCATGAAAATGGTGAACTGACCGAAGCGGACGCCATGCTTGCGCAGGGCGCCACGGGCGTCCTGGTCCAGCGCCTTGACGTCGTCGGCGACCTTCTGGCGCGGCAGGATGCCCAGCCCCTCGACCATCTGGAACGCAAAGCCGCGGGCCATGCCGGCCAGCGCCTCGTCGCGCTGCAGACCCAGCAGCGGCTCGAACAGCGCGGCGATCTTGCGGTCGATGAAATGCTGCAAGCGGCGCTGCACCTTCTGCGCGACGTCGTGGCCGGCGGCCTCGTCGACGAAGGCCACCACCTGCGGCCGCAGCGGGTCGTCGCCGGCGGTCAGTTTCCCGACCGCATCCGCGCCCCACATCAGGCCACCCTGTTCGGTGAAATCGATCTCGGTGTCCGGCGCGTTGTAGAACCGGTCCGCCCGCAGGTGGAAATGCGGCGCCAGCGCCTGCGCGCTTGCCTGCGCGACCGCCTTTGCCTCCTGCCCCTCCGCGCTCTTGTCCTGACGGAACCGGAAACCCTCAAGACGGCCGACAAATTCGCCCTCGACCGTCACTTCGCCCTTGTCGTTCACTTCGGCCACCAAGGCCTCCTTCTGCTTCAACCGCCGCAGGAGCACGCTCGTCCGCCGGTCGACAAATCTCTGCGTCAGACGCTCGTGGAGTGCATCCGACAGTCGGTCTTCTACCGCGCGGGTTTCCCCGCGCCAATGGGATTCGTCCGCAACCCACCCTGCGCGTTGCGCCACGTAGGTCCAGGTCCGAATATAGGCCAGACGTTTCGACAGCGCATCAATGTCGCCATCGACCCGGTCGATCCGGCGGATATGTGCAGCGAGCCAATCGTCCGGAATGACTGCATCATCATGCAGATAGACGAAGAGCCTTTCCAGCAGCCCCGCGTGTTCATGATGGCTGATCCCGCGGAAATCCGGCACCCGGCACACGTCCCAGAGCCGCCGGACCGAGGTCGCGTTGCCGGTGCGTGCCTGAATTTCAGGACCCTGCGCCAAGGCTTTCAGCGCCATGAGATCGTCAGCCTCGCGCGCCTTGGCGAGGATCGGGTCGTTCGGGCCCCGTTCGAGCGAGGCGATCAGCCCGTCGACCGACCCGAAGTTCAGTTCGGAGTTGCGCCACAGAAGCTTCCGCAAGGGCGTGAAGCTGTGGTCCATGATGGCCTCGGCCACCTCGTCGTCGAGCGGCGGCGCCTCGCCGGTCACACCGAAGGTGCCGTCGGTCATGCCGCGCCCCGCCCGCCCGGCGATCTGGGCAAGTTCATTCGGCGCGAGGTGGCGCATCCGGCGGCCGTCGAACTTAGTCAGGGACGAGAACGCGACGTGGTTGATGTCGAGGTTCAGGCCCATCCCGATCGCGTCCGTCGCCACGAGGTAGTCGACATCGCCGTTCTGGTAGAGCGCCACCTGCGCGTTGCGCGTTCGCGGGCTGAGCGCGCCCATCACCACCGCCGCGCCGCCTTTCTGGCGGCGGATCAGCTCGGCAATCGCATAGACATTCTCAACCGAGAATCCGACGATCGCGCTTCTTTCCGGCATTCGACTTAACTTTTTCGAACCTGCATAGGTCAGCTGGCTCATCCGCTCGCGCCGCAGGAACTGGGCCTTGGGCACCAGCGCCGAAATCGTCTGCCGCATGGTGTCCGAGCCGAGGAACAGCGTCTCGTGCAGACCGCGCGATCGCAGCAGGCGGTCCGTGAACACGTGCCCACGTTCCGGATCGGCGCAAAGCTGGATCTCGTCGATCGCGACGAAGTCGGCGCCCATGCCCTCGGGCATCGCCTCGACCGTGCAGACCCAGTACTGGGTGCGCGGCGGGACGATCCGTTCCTCTCCGGTGACGAGCGCGACGACCGACGGGCCGCGCAAGGCGACGATGCGGTCGTAGACCTCCCGCGCGAGCAGCCGCAGCGGCAACCCGATGATGCCGGTGCGATGACCCAGCATCCGCTCGATCGCATAGGTGGTCTTTCCGGTATTCGTCGGGCCGAGGACCGCAGTGATCCCGCCCCGCTCGGCCAGCGATGTCATTCAGGCCTCAGATGTCGATGCCGTTCGCGCGGACAGCCAGGCGCTCGTGACCGGCCTGCGCATCCGCGTGGTTGGGATGCAGCGAAAGCACCCGGGAGTAAAGCGCATAGGCGTCATCGACCCGGTCGAGACTCTCCATCACCACGGCAAGCCCGTAGATCGCGCCGAAATGGTCGGGGTTCAGCGCCAGCGTCATTTCCAGGTCGTGCAGCGCAAGGCCGTATTCCTCTTCCTGGAAGAATGCCATGGCGCGGGTGTGCCAGCCCTCGGCAAAGTCGGGCGCGTGATCCGTCAGCGCAGACAGGTGCCCGATAGCGGTATCCACGTCCCCGGCCTCGAGCGCGTCTTTGCCGCGTTTCAGCAACAGGTCCATCGTCGGCGAGCCGGAGTTCGCCCAGTCCATCCGGATCTGGCGCTCCAACCGATCCGCTTCGGCTGGATCGGCCCCCTGCAACTGGTCTAGAAGGGAGGCACCGGAGTCGTCCTGAGCGACAGCGGCCCCGGACAGGACCACCAGCGCGGCCAGTGCCGCAACGGCATTTTTGAAAATGTGCATAGACGCGACCATAACGGTTTCAGTGTAGCTTGCCGCACGGCTCATGTAAGCCCTCTCGCGGCGATTTCGAGGAAGGAACGCGAAAAATGAGCGAAGATTTGAACGCGGCTGCGGCCAAGCTGAACGAAAAACTGGGTGGCGGCTTTGACGGCGTCGCGAAATTCGTGATCGAGGGCGAAGGCGCGATCATGGTCGACAGCGACGGCGCCCGGGTTGGCGACGAAGAGGCCGACGTCACGATGACCGCCTCGAAGGAAACGTTCCTCGACATGCTGTCGGGCGACCTGAACCCCACCTCGGCCTTCATGACCGGCAAGCTCAGCGTCGATGGCGACATGGGCAAGGCGATGGCACTCGGCTCCGCGCTGGCCTGATGGACGGCTCCCGCACGGACGAAGCGCCGTTCTTCTCGGACGTCGATGACGGCCCGGAAGGCGGTCGCGCCTACTGGCTGCACGCCGACGACGGCGTGCGCATCCGTGCGGGTGTCTGGCCGCTGGACGGTGCGAAGGGCACCGTCCTGCTGTTCCCGGGCCGGACGGAATACATCGAGAAGTACGGCCGCGCGGCAGGCGACTTGGCCGCGCGCGGCTATGCCACCCTTGCGATCGACTGGCGCGGCCAGGGGATTGCCGAACGGCTGGTGGACGATCCGCTGAAAGGCCATGTCGGGGTGTTCTCCGACTACCAGCGCGATGTCCGGGCCGTGCTGGCGCTGGCCGCCACGCTCGACCTGCCGCAGCCCTGGCACCTGATCGGTCACTCGATGGGCGGATGCATCGGCCTGCGCGCTCTGCACGAGGGGCTGCCGGTCGCCTCGGCCGTGTTCACCGGGCCGATGTGGGGCATCCTGATTCCCGCCGCGATGCGCCCCGTCGCGTGGCTTTTGTCCTCGACCGCCAGCCTGATGGGCCTCGGCGGCGGATATGCGCCCGGCACGGTGCGCGACGCCTACGTGCTGGCGAACCCGTTCGAGGGCAACAACCTGACCAAAGACCGGGAGATGTACGATTACATGATCCGGCAGACCCGCGCCCACCCTGATGTGGCGCTGGCCGGTCCGACGCTCAACTGGCTTTACGAGGCGCTGAAGGAAACCCGCGACCTCGCCCGCCTGCGCGCCCCGGCCTATCCCTGCCTGACCTTTGTCGGCGCGGACGAGGACATCGTCGACGTGCCGGCGATCGAGGCGCAGATCGCCAAGTGGCCCGGCGCCCGGCTGGAACATGTTCCGCTGGGCGAACACGAGGTCATGATGGATGGCGTCGCGGCGCGGACGCGCCTGTTCGACGCCATGGCCGCGCATTTCGATGCCCACGGAGAACCGGCGCGGGGCTGACCCCGCGCCCCCCGCCCCGGCGGATCAGTCTGCCCGAACCTCCTGCCGCTGGGTGCCGAGGCCCTGGACCGACAGCTCCATCACATCGCCCGCCTTGAGGAACTGCTGCGGTTTCATCCCCATGCCCACGCCCGGCGGCGTGCCGGTCGCGATGATGTCGCCCGGCTCAAGTCGCATCATCTGGCTCAGATAGCTGATGACATGGGCCACGCCAAAGATCATCGCGGCGGTGCTGCCGGTCTGGCGCCGCTGCCCGTTGACGTCGCAGGACAGGGCCAGGTTCTGAGGATCGGCAACCTCGTCCGGCGTGACGACCCAGGGCCCCACGGGCCCGAAGGTGTCGCAGCTCTTGCCCTTGGTCCACTGGCCGCCGCGTTCGGACTGGAAGTGCCGTTCGCTGACGTCGTTCACGATGGTGTAGCCCGCCACATGGGACAGCGCCTCGGCCTCCGAGACGTACTTTGCCTCGCGCCCGATGACGACGCCCAGCTCGACCTCCCAGTCGCCCTTCTGCGAGCCGCGCGGCAGGACGACGGTGTCGTTCGGCCCGATCAGGGCCGAGGTCGCTTTCATGAAGACGATGGGCTCCTCGGGGATCGGCATGCCCGATTCGGCGGCGTGGTCGGAATAGTTCAGCCCGATGCAGATCATCTTGCCCACGCCCGCCACCGGAATGCCGAGGCGCGGCTGCCCCTCGACCAGCGGCAGGCTGTCGATGTCGAAGGCCGGCGGCGCGGCGAGGATCGCGCCGGTCAGGTCCGGCACCACGCCCGACAGGTCGCGAATCTGTCCGTCCGTGTCCAGAACTCCGGGCTTTTCCGCCCCCGGTTCGCCGTAGCGCAGGAATTTCATGGGTCCCTCCCTTTGGGTTCCGGCGGAGGGTTGCCCAGCGGGCGTCGGAGCGCAAGGGAAACGGTGGCGTCTGGCGCGGCGGCGGAGGGGGGCGCTGCCCCCCGGCCTGCGGCCCCCCCCGGGATACGGAACCAGAGGAAGGGCGGGCGCGGGGTTGAGGCGATGCGCGCGGGGCCTTATCTCTGGGCGAAACCAGAGCCGAAAGGACCCAGCCCATGTTCACCCTGCCCTTCCCCCTTCGCGACGCCAACGCCAGTTCCGGGGGCAAGGACCTGGGCGACCTGCCCGAGTGGGACCTGACCGACCTCTACGCCGCGCCGGACGCGGCCGAGGTGAAGCGCGACCTCGACTGGCTGGAAGAAGCCTGCAAGAGCTTTGCCGCCGACTACGAGGGCAAGCTGGGCACGCTGGACGCCGAGGGGTTCCTGGACTGCGTGAAGCGCAACGAGCGCATCCAGAGCGTCGCCGGGCGCATCATGTCCTACGCCGGTCTGCGCTACTACCAGATGACCATCGACGCGGGCCGGGCCAAGTTCATGTCCGACATGCAGGACAAGATCACCACCTTCACGACGCCGCTGGTGTTCTTCACCCTCGAACTGAACCGCCTGCCGGACGATTTCCTCGACGGCCTCTTTGCCGCGAATGCCGAACTGGCACGCTACAAGCCGGTCTTCGACCGCATCCGCGCGATGAAGCCCTACCAGCTGTCTGACGAGCTCGAGAAGTTCCTGCACGACCTCGGCGTGGTCGGCGATGCCTGGGAGAAGCTGTTCGACGAGACCATCGCGGGCCTGACCTTCGAGGTAGACGGCGAAGAGCTGAACATCGAGGGCACGCTGAACCTTCTGACCGATCAGGATCGCGACGCGCGCGAGGCGGCGGCGCACGAACTGGCGCGGGTGTTCGAGGCGAACATCCGTACCTTTGCCCGGGTGCACAACACCCAGGCCAAGGAAAAGGAGGTCCTCGATCGCTGGCGTGGCATGCCGACCGCGCAGACCGCCCGCCACCTGTCGAACGACGTGGAGCCCGAGGTGGTCGAAGCGCTGCGCAACGCGGTTGTCGCGGCCTATCCGAAGCTGTCGCACCGGTACTACGAGCTCAAGCGCAAGTGGCTGGGCCTCGACACCATGCAGGTCTGGGACCGCAACGCCCCGCTGCCGGCCGAGGAGGTGCGGACCGTCGACTGGGCGCAGGCGCGCGAGATGGTGATGGGTGCCTACGGCGCCTTCGATCCGCGAATGGCCGAAATCGCCGAGCCGTTCTTTGACAAGGGCTGGATCGACGCCGGGGTGAAGCCGGGCAAGGCGCCGGGTGCCTTCGCGCATCCCACCGTGACCGACGTGCACCCCTACGTGATGCTCAACTACCTGGGCAAACCGCGCGACGTGATGACCCTGGCGCACGAGCTGGGCCACGGCGTGCACCAGGTGCTGGCCGCGGGCCAGGGCGAGATGCTGTCGTCGACGCCCCTGACGCTGGCCGAGACCGCGTCTGTCTTTGGCGAGATGCTGACCTTCCGCCGGTTGCTCGACAACGCCAAGGATCAGAAGGAACGCAAGACCCTGCTGGCCGGCAAGGTCGAGGACATGATCAACACGGTCGTCAGGCAGATTGCCTTCTACGACTTCGAATGCAAGCTGCACGAGGCGCGGCGCGGCGGAGAGCTGACGCCCGACGACATCAACGCGATCTGGATGTCGGTGCAGGCCGAAAGCCTCGGGCCGGCGTTCGAGTTCATGGACGGGTACGAAACCTTCTGGGCCTACATCCCGCACTTCATCCACTCGCCCTTCTACGTATACGCCTATGCCTTCGGCGACGGGCTGGTGAACGCGCTCTACGCGGTCTACCGGGAACAGCCCGAGGGCTTCCAGGACAAGTATTTCGAGATGCTGAAGGCGGGCGGGTCCAAGCACCACAAGGCGCTGCTCGCGCCGTTTGGCCTCGATGCCACCGACCCGGCGTTCTGGGACAAGGGCCTGTCGATGATCTCGGACATGATCGACGAGCTCGAGGCGATGGAGGACTGATTGGGGGTCAAGCGGTCCATCAAGTCACGCATGCACCGCTTCCTCGTCAAGGCCCGGCGGACGCTGCCGCCGGGCACCCGGATCGTCCTGGGCATCGTGCTGATCTGCCTTGGCTTTCTCGGCTTCCTGCCGATCCTGGGTTTCTGGATGATCCCGCTGGGCGCGATGCTCGCCTGGCTGGACATCGGGCCGTGGTGGCGGGCGCTCAAGGCGCGGCGCGGCCGAAAGATCACCCCGCCGCGCGACTGACGTCGCGTCCCGGATGACGTGAACGTCAACCTCGCCCTAGGGTGCGCACACCAGCACAAGGGAGGGTTGCATGGGTCTTGTCAGAAAATCGATTCTCGGGGTCGGGATCGTGCTTGTCGTGGGCGCGGTCAGCGTGGTCTGTTTCGCGCCCGGCATCGTCGAGGACGGCATGAATCCGGTGGCCGAGCATGACCCCTACCCAGTGTCGGCCGAGGCGCAGACGCTGCATAACAGCCTGATCGTCGGCGACTGGCATTCAGACAGCCTGCTTTGGAAACGCGACCTGACCGAGCGGATGGAACGCGGGCAGGTCGATTTCCCGCGCCTGCGCGAGGGCGGATCGGCGATCCAGGTGTTCACCACCGTGACCAAGAGCCCGGCGGGCCAGAACTACGAAGAGAACTCGGCGGACGCGTCGGACAACATCACCCTGCTCGCCACGCTGTCGCTCTGGCCGCCGCGGACCTGGAATGATCTGACCGAGCGTGCGCTCTACCAGTCCGAGAAGCTGCACGATTTCGCGGCCCGCGACGGCAAGGTGCGGATTGTGCGGACGCGCGCAGACCTCGACGCGGCACTCGAGGAACGGGCGGCCGACCGCGACGTGCTGATCGCGGTCCTCGGGACCGAAGGTGGCCACCCGCTGAAGGGCGAGATGGGCAACATGGACCTGATGGACGAGGCCGGGTTCCGCGTCTTTGGCCTGCAGCATTTCTTCGACAACGAACTTGGCGGGTCCCTGCACGGCCTGTCGAACGCCGGGCTGACCGATTTCGGGCGCCAGGTGGTGGAAGAGGTCGCGAAACGTGGCATGGTGCTCGACCTCGCGCATTCCTCGCCCCGGGTGGTGGAAGAGACGCTCGACATGGTCGACATGCCGGTGATCGTCAGCCACGGCGGGCTGTTTTCCTTCTGCGAGGTCAAGCGCAACCTGCCCGATGCCCTGATGAAACGCGTGGCCGAGGGCGGCGGCGTGATCGGCATGGGCTACTGGGGCGACGTGACCTGTGGTGACGACTCGCCGGCGGGCGTGGCCGCGATGATCGCCGCGGCGGTCGAGGTGGTGGGCGAGGATCACGTCTCGCTCGGGTCGGATTACGACGGATCGGTGGCCACCGGGTTCGACACCTCCGAGCTGCCGGCGCTGACCCAGGCGCTGATGGATGAAGGGCTGACAGACGATCAGATCGCCAAGGTTATGGGCGGCAACATGGTGCGCGTGCTGCGCGCGCGGTTGCCGCAGTAACCCCATCGTCCCAAAGCAAAAGCGGCGGAGCAATCGCTTGCCCCGCCGCCTTCATCATCCGGTTTTGACGCTTCAGGCGTCCTCGGTCGCCAGCATGCCTTTTTCGGACGCCAGGTCGCGCATCCGCTTCTGCAGCTTCTCGAAGGCGCGCACCTCGATCTGGCGGATGCGTTCGCGGCTGACCCCGTAGTCCTCCGAGAGATCCTCGAGCGTGATGTTCTCTTCCGAGAGCCGACGCTTGGTCAGGATGTCCTTCTCGCGGTCGTTCAGCACATCCATCGCCTCGACCAGGAGCTCGCGCCGGGCGTCCAACTCGTCGCGTTCGGCATAGTCCTCGGCCTGGTTGGCGCCTTCATCCTCGAGCCAGTCCTGCCACTGCATGGAGCTTTCGCCGTCGCCGCCCACCTGGGCATTGAGCGAGGCATCGCCCCCGGACAGACGCCGGTTCATCGAGATCACCTCGTCCTCGGTCACGCCCAGATCGTTGGCGATCTGCTTGACGTTGTCGGGGTGCAGGTCGCCCTCTTCGAGCGCGCCGATGCGGGCCTTGGCCTTGCGCAGGTTGAAGAACAGCTTCTTCTGCGCCGAGGTGGTGCCGAGCTTCACCAAGCTCCAGGACCGCAAGATGTATTCCTGGATCGAGGCGCGGATCCACCACATGGCATAGGTGGCCAGGCGGAAGCCCTTCTCGGGGTCAAAGCGCTTCACCGCCTGCATCAGGCCGACGTTGGCCTCGGAAATCACCTCGGCCTGCGGCAGTCCGTAGCCGCGGTAGCCCATGGCGATCTTGGCGGCGAGCCGCAGGTGCGACGTGACCAGCTTGTGGGCCGAGGTCGCGTCCTGGTCTTCGACCCAGCGTTTCGCCAGCATGTATTCTTCTTCGGGTTCCAGAAGCGGAAACTTCCGGATCTCCTGGAGGTAGCGGTTCAGGCCGCCTTCCGGCGTCGGTGCCGGCAGATTTGCATAATTGCTCACACCCTGTCCTTTTCGTCCCAGTGCCCAATGTTTATGGGCTTAACATCCAGATAGGTAGGCAACGGGGGCCATTCAAGAACCCTGCGTCGACTGTATTAACGTATGGTGAAGGAGTTTCCGTCGCTTTCAGCTCAGGTTACGGAATTCTCACGGGAAATTGCGAAACTGGTGAACATCACAGCCCTCGTTCGAAGGGCCACCAATGAACCACATGGGCGCGGCGGCGGGAATTCCTCACCTGCGCGCAAGTCATGTGCGCTGTGGGTCGGATCCGCGCAGAAGCGCCAGCAGGCCCGCCATGTCGCCGGGCATCTCCGCTTCGAAGCGCAGGGTCTCGCCGGTGCGGGGATGGACAAAGCCCAGCACCGCCGCGTGCAGCGCCTGCCGGGGAAAGCGCTGCAGCGCCTCGGCCGCGACCTGCCCGATCTCGGCCGTGCGCACCTTGCGGCCCGCGCCGTAGACCGGATCGCCGATCAACCCGTGGCCGGTGTAAGCCATGTGCACCCGGATCTGGTGCGTCCGCCCGGTCTCGAGCCGGCACTCCAGCAGCGCCGCGGTGCCGCCGAACGGTTCGACCACGCGGGCCCGGGTCACCGCGCGCCGACCGCCCGACCACATCACCGCCTGCTTCTGGCGGTCGGTGCGGTGGCGCCCGATCTCTGTCGCGATCCGCATCACGCCGCCGGGTTCGAAGCTGACCCCGCGCAGACCGCGCAGGCGCGGTTCGGCCGCGTCGGGGACGCCGTGGCAGATCGCGTTGTAGGCCCGTTCGACGCTGTGATCGGCGAACTGCGCGGACAGCCCGTGATGGGCCATGTCGGACTTGGCGATGACCAGCAGGCCGCTGGTTTCCTTGTCGATCCGGTGCACGATGCCGGGCCGCTTCTCACCGCCGATGCCCGCGAGCGTGTCACCGCAATGGGCCAGCAGGGCGTTCACCAGCGTCCCCGAGGGCGAGCCGGGGGCGGGATGCACCACCATGCCCGCGGGCTTCATCAGGACGATCAGGTCGTCGTCCTCGTACCGGATGTCGAGGGGTATCGCCTCGGCCGTCACGGCGACCTCGGCCGCCTCTTCTAGCGTGATCTCGACCAGGTCGCCCTCGGCCACCTTGGCCTTGGGGTCTGCCGCCACCGTGCCACCGACGCGGATCGCGCCATCGGCGATCAGCCGGGCCAGCCTCGTGCGCGACAGGGCAGCCGCCTCTGGCACATCGCGGGCCAGCGCCTTATCAAGGCGACCGGGCGGATCGGCTGCGATCCGAAAGCTGAGGGTGTCAGACATATGGCCAGTACCGAGGATCCGGGGCCGGAACCCGCCAACCTGCGTTTCCTGCGCCGGCTGGTGACGGTCCTGACCGTGGTGATGATGGCAGGGCTGATAATCCTCATCGCGTTGATTGTCATCCGTTTCCGCGACACCGCCCCGCCCCTGCCCGAAGATATCGTGCTGCCCGACGGGGCCAACCCCGCTGCGGTGACCGTGGCCGAGGGAATGGTGCTGGTGGTGAGCGAGGACGGGCGTCTCTTCGTCTATGACCGGCTGACCGGCCAGCTGCGCCAGACCATCCCGCTGGCGGAGTGAGCGATGCCGGACCGGCGCAGGCTGCTTTACATCTGCCCCGAATTCCCGCCCTCGCGGGCCACCGGGGCGATCCGGGCCGCGCGGTTCGCGGCGCATCTGCCGGACCATGGCTGGGACCCGGTTGTCCTGACGCTCCGCGATCACCGGCCCGAGGTCGTGGTGCCCGGCGCCGCGGTGCAGCCGGTGCCAACTGACCCGGTGCAGCGGGTGCCCCTTCCCCTCTCTCCCGCCGCCGATGATGCGCCGCCCTTTCACTCCGAATGGCTGCCGTTCGGAGAGGCAATGGCCGATGTCCCGCGCCTGACCCGTGCCGGGCATGCGGCGATCGCGGCACACCGCCCCGAGGCGATCATGGTGAACGCGCCGCCGAACGCCTTCTGCCTGACCGCCGGGCGACTGGCCCGCGCCCATGGCCTGCCGCTGGTCATCGACCACCGCGACCCCTGGATGCCCTGCGACCAGCGCGGCCCGCGCCGCCCGTTCTGGACCCGCGTGCTCGAGGGTCCGGCCGAGCGCCGCCTGGTGAAACAGGCTGCCGCCGTGATCCTGAACACCGAACGCGCCCGCGACGCTTACCGCACCTATTACCCGCAGGTTCTGGCCGGCCGGTTCCACGCGATCCGCAACGCGATGGCCGACAACTTCTTCGACGGGCCCGCGATGGCGCCCTTTCCGGTCTTCACCCTACTCTATCCCGGCAGCTTCGGGCCCTATGTCTCGGCCCTGCCGGTGGTCGAGCTGGCCCGCGAACTGGCGCAGCGGGGCCTGACGCCCGAACAGCTGCGCATCGTCCTGACCGCCCAGCCACGCGGCGGACCGGCACCGGACGAACCGGCGGCGCGGCTGATCCAGGTGATCGACCGGGTTCCGCAACACGCGATGGGGCCGTTGATGCTGGCCGCCGACATGCTGCTGGCGGTCTCGCAACGCTCGACCCTGCGCCTGCCGCTCAAGACCTTCGACATCCTGCAATCGACCCGGCCCGTGATCCTGTTCCAGCAGGTCCCGAACCCCGAACTCGAGGCACTCTATGCCGCCGCCGGGGCCGGTGACGTGCTGAACGCGGGCGAGATCACCCGCGCCGCGGACATCGTCTGCGCCACCATGGCGGCCGGGCGGCACCCCGAGCGCCCGCGCGACCCGGCCGTGCTCGACCCGCTGCGGATCGGCCCGGCAACCGCGGCGCTGGCCGGCATCCTCGACGACGTGACGGGCGCGCCCGCCTGAACACGCCCCGGACGGTTGGGGATTGACGTCATCCCGCGCCGCCGGTTGACTGACCCTCGGTCAATCCCTCGGGACAAAGATGCGGCTCGAACCCAATCCCCTCAAGACCCTGAACGTGGACCTGGGCGCCGGCCTCGCCCTGGCGCTGGTGTCGATCCCGGGCGGGCTGGCCTATGCGCTGGTCGCCGGGGTGAACCCGATCTACGGCGTCTACACCAGCATGGTCGCCACCGTGGTCGCCGCGCTGATCGGCAGCTCCTCTCTCATGGTGGTCACGCTGACCAACGCGCTGGCACTCGTCACCGCGGACCAGATCCTCGACTACACCGGCGAGGTCGAGACGGTGCGCGTGCTGATGACACTCACCTTCCTCACAGGGGTGATGATGGCGCTCCTCGGCGCGCTGAACCTCGGCAGCGTGATCCGCTTCGTGTCGAAGGAGGTCATGGCCGGCTTCATCTTTGCCACCGCCCTGCTGATCGTGCTGGGACAGTTGAAGGACCTCGTCGGCTACGCCTCGCTGCGCGACGGCAACAAGCTGGTGAAGGCCGCCGACATCCTGCGCCACGCGGCGGACTGGACCTGGCCCGCCGCCCTGCTGGGATTCGCCGCCATTGCCGCGCTCTTTGCCCTGAAGGCCACGCGCCTCGCCCGGTTTTCCGACATCATCGTGATCGTCGCGGTGTCGCTCGTCGTGCTGCTGCCCGCCTTCGCCTCGGTCCAGACGGTGGCCGACATCGCCGACGTGCCGCGCGGCCTGGCGGCGCTGCCCGCGCCGATCCTGCCGGACTTCTCGGTCGTGCCGCTCCTGCTCGGCGGGGCCTTCGCGGCGACCGTGGTGGGCCTTTCGGAAAGCTCGGGCCTCGCCGCCGCCTATCCGAACCCGAACGGCACACGCTCCAACGTCTCGCGCGATTTCCTGGGCCAGGGGTGCGCCAACATCGTGGGGGCGTTCTTTCACGGGATGCCCGCCAGCGGATCTCTGTCGCGCACCGGGATCGTCGCGGGCGCCGGGGCGCGCACCCGGTTCGCGAACATCTATTCGGGCCTCCTGCTCGCCGTGATCCTGGTCCTCTTCGGGAACGGGGCGGAATACATCCCCCTCACCGGCCTGGCCGCCCTGCTGACGGTCGTGGGACTGACCGTGACGATCCGCGAAGGCCAGGTGCTGATCCGGGCCTGGCGCACGTCGCTGGCCGGGACGCTGATCGCGCTGACCACCATCGTGGTCGGCGTGCTCGACGATCTGACGGCGGCGATCTTTGCCGGCGTGATCCTGTCGCTGCTGCTGGAAACCGTGCGCGCCGCGCGACGGTTCCGGGTGGTGGAACTGGTGCGCGATCCCGACGGTCACTGGCGCGAACAGCCCGCCCCACGCGAGGTGCCGCCCGGCAAGGTGACCGTGATCGACCTGCGCGGCACCCTGAACTTCGCCTCGTACTACGATTTCGACAGCCTCCTGCCCCGGCCCGACACGGGCGCCGACGCCGTGCTGATCCTGCGCCTGCGCGACCGCGAGGTCGAAAGCCTGACCAGCATCGAATGGCTCGAAACCTATGTCGACAAGATGGCCCGCGCGGGCGGGCGGGTGGTGCTCTCCGAGGTGACGGAGGCGACGTTGGCGGTGCTGAAGGCGACGGGGGCCGAGGTGCGGCTGGGGGCCGCGAACATCTACCCCGCGACCGACGTGTTCTACGACGCGACCGAACGCGCCGTGGCCGAGGCCACATCGCCCGCGCCGAAAACGCCCGATGCGGCTGTCATCTGAGCGGTTGACCGTCGAAATGGGGGAAGTGGTACCGCCTCCCTGGCTTGAACAGGGGACCTCTGGATCCACAATCCAGCGCTCTAACCAACTGAGCTAAGGCGGCACGTGGAGGGCCATGTAGCCCCCTGCGCCGACGATTGCAAGGGCCTTGCCGCGAGGTTCAGAGCGTGCGGCTCCACGTCACTTCGACAAGGCCCCGGCCATAGCTGCGCACCGGGCGCCGTGCCCCTTCCACCCATCCCGTCCGGGCATAGAGAGCGCAGGCCGCGCGGTGACTTTCATGGGTCCACAGGACCATCCGACGCGCGCCGTTCGCCCGCGCGACATCCAGCGCGGCCGCCAGCATCCGGGGCGCAAGGCCGGTGCCGCGCCACTCGGGTTCCACCAGAAACATGCGGATTTGACCAGTGTCGTCGTCGTACCGGGTCGAAAAGATGCTGCCGACGCGGCCCTCCGAGGCTTCGGCGACGATTCCCCGCTCGCGCGGATCGGCGCGCCGCAGGATCGCGGTGGCCGCCGCGCGCACCACCTCGGCGAACCTGCCGTCAAAGCCTTCGTCCTGCCGGTAGAGGCGGTCGTGAACCTCGACCAGCCAGTCGAGGTCGGGTTCGGCAAAGGGACGCAGGCGGGGCACTTCCATCCCCCGATCTGGCCCGGGCATGGCTTGCAATTCAAGCCTTGCGGGCGTAATTCCATCGCCCAGCCGGAACAGGATACGACCATGGGCATCGACACAGAACGCGACATCGAGGCGAACCTCCAGATCGGGCCGACCGACAAGGGCATGGTGCGGCTGTTCATCGAGGCCGACGGCATCGAGATCCCGATGGACTTCGACCCCGACGAGGCCGAGGAAATCGCCGAGGAAATCCGTGCCGCAGCTGACGCCGCCCGCAAGGCCGGCGGCCGGAAGGGCAAGCGCCGCTAGACGCTACTCCACCGCGAACCCGGTCCGTGGATCGCGCCAGCCCTGCAGCCGTCGGGCCGCGTCGCGGGCAAACTTGCGGGTAATCACCTTGCGCCGGGCCGCCGCGAGCGGCACCTCGGGCGCATCGCGCAAGAGCTCTGCCCCGTAACCGTCGGCCACGATCAGCCCGGTCCCCTCGGGCAGCAGCGCCTGCGGGAAATCCACGTCCACCGCCCAGAAGAAGCGGTCACACCAGTCGAGGTAGCCGTCCCACTTGGCATCCGACATGAAGTCGGCCCGGCTCGACTTGCATTCCACCACCCAGATCTCGCCCTTCGGCCCGATCGCGATCACGTCCACCCTTTTGCCCCGCTCGGGCACGAATTCCTCGAGGCAGGCAAAGTCGAGCGCGTCGGACAGGAACCGGCAGACCCCGCGGGCAAGGACCTGGCCCGGCTGCGGTGCGGGCGGAATGATGGGGACGGCGTCGGACATGGGCAAAGGATCGAACATTTCATGAACAAACGCAACCCGCGCGGCTGTGATTTGGCCTCGCCCCGCCGCGGCCTTATGTTAACCAACTGACATTCCCACCGGGGCACCGCATGAGCGACCAGACCAACAGCCGCGCCAACGAGGCGCGCGAACTCGAAGGCCACCTGTCGGTTCTCGACACTTTCACGGGCACCGCGCTCGGCGTGTTGGCGGTGGCCTCGGGGATCTACACCTACCTCGGCGTCTCGACCCTGCTGGACGGCGACGGCGCGATGACGAGCTTTGCCGCCATCGCCTATTCGACCGCCGTGTCGGTCGGCATCTTCGTCTTCTGGTCCTACATGATGCGCCTGTTGCCCGCGATGCGGACGGCACGCACCCGGTTCGCGCTCTTCGGGGCCATGGGGCTGGGATCGCTCGCGATCATCGCCATGTCGTCCTGGCTGAATGCGGCGGCGCTGGCCGGTGCGGCGGCGGTGGAACAGCACATGGCCGAGACGGTGCAGGACTACCAGGGATCGCTGGAACGCGCACATGAGATCGCGCTGTCGGCGCAGGCGCTTGAGCGTGACGTCGCCCGGACGCGGCAATCGTTCGAGGATCTTTCGGAACAGGAGGCTGACGGCGGCCTTTCGGGCCTTGCCGGACGCGGCGCGGTGTTCCGGGTGCTGCGTCAGAAGGCGGCGGAGCTGACCGCGCTCGAGGCACAGATCGCGGCCCAGTCGGGCCAGGTCGACGCGGCCTTCGACACTGGTAACGAGCTCCTGTCGCGGATGCGGGCCCTGACGGTCGAGCCCGGCCCGGTCGAAGGCCGTTCGGTCGAATTCTCCGAGCTTGCCGTGCGGCTGGCCGGGATCATCAGCCAGCTTCGCCAGCTTTCCGTCGCGCCGCTGGTGCAGCGGGCGGCTCAGGACCTCTCGGCCTCGGTCGTGCTGCCCGAACTCGATGGTGCGACCGAAGGCAACCGCGTGGCGCAGGGCGCGACGATCGAGTCGGTGCTGCAGGTGCTAGGCCAGCGCGCCGCGACACTGGAAAACGCGGCTCAGGAGGTCATCGCCATGCCGCCGCCCGCTGACACGACCTATACCCCTGTATCGGCTGCAGACGCGGTGATCATGTACGGCCGGAATTTCATCCCGTCATGGGCGGGCGCCATCGCCATCGACCTGCTGCCCGCCGTCCTGGTCCTGATCCTCGCCATCACCCACGGCGCGATCCGGTCGTCGAAAGAAGGCTTGCCGATCGAAGAGACGATGACCGTGGCCCAGATGCGCGCCGCGCTGCACGCGGCCCGCGCGGTGGACCTTGAACTGGAGGGCGAGGCATCGCCGCGTCAGGGTCCGCCCGCACCGCCCGAAGTCGCACCCGACGAGCGTCCGCGCGTGCACGAGGTGCCGCAGCCGGCACGCGGGGCCTGATCCGATGGAGGACGCGACGCCGCGCCGCGGCCCGCCCGTCCGCCGGGCGCTGACGGCGATCCTGATATTCCAGCTGGGCCTTGCCGCGTTGCTGGTCTTTGGCGATGTCGGCACCGACTTCGCCCTGCCCGCGCGCGGCCCTGCCGTCCCTGCCTTTGACCAGCCGACGCGCCCCGGCGACCAGACGCGGAAGTTCGACCCGGCCGGGTTCCCGATCACGCGCCCCGCCCCCGGCGGCCCAGACACGCGCCCGTCGGGACCGATGCCCGAGCGCCTGACGCTCGACGCGACGGCGGATGACCTGATCCTGACCGGCACCATCGCGGCCGGTGACGGCGAGCGGCTCAAGTCCATGATCGCCGACCGCCTCGCCACCTGGCCCGGCACCCTGCCCCGCGTGGTCCTCAACTCTCCCGGCGGGTCGGTCAGCGATGCGCTGACTCTTGGCCGGGCGATCCGCGACACCGGGCTGGCCACCCTGGTCCGTGACACCGACATCTGCCTGTCGGCCTGTCCCTACCTCTTTGCTGCCGGGACCGAACGCACCGCCGCCGCCAGCGCCCGCATCGGTGTCCACCAGCACTATTTCGGCGAGAACACCCTGCTGCCCGCCTTCACCGCCGTGTCGGATATCCAGCGCGGCCAGGGCGCGGTGATGCGCTACCTCGACGAGATGGGCGTCGATCCGATGCTGATGGTCCCGGGCCTCGCGACGCCGCCGAACGAGATCTACCTCCTCCAGCCCGAGGAACTGACGCGGTACGATCTGGCCACCGCCATCGACGGCGAAAGCTGAGCGGCGGAGCGCCGCAAAAGGCGGCTTGATCGAACATTAGCGACCCGACGCGCGCCTGCCCCTTGCCGGGTGGGCCGCGCACCACTAGATGGGGCTTCAGGCGGGTTCTGCCCTTCCCGTGAACGGTGACATTCCGGTGGCCTTAAGCAACTCCGAGGGAGCTGGCTCTGTCCGAGCCCTGGTTCGGTTACCTGGCGCCCACCTGTATATACAGGTCCTCGGGAATGCGTATACCAAACGGTCGTGGTGGTCCCGCCGCCTTTCCCTCCCCTTCATCTGACGTCAAGCATTGGTCCCCATCCTCTCCCGCAGCCGACGCTGCCCGGGAGGGGCCCGATGCCGATGCGATCCGTTCTGATCTGTGCCGCCCTGCTGCTGCCGGTGGCCACGTCGGCCGAGACACCCGGCCCGCCGGCCAAGGACGGGCCGCTCTGCCTCGGCTACGGCCCACAGGCGCCGCGTGACATCCGGTCGACCGCTGGCCTCAACGCGGTCCGCTTTGCCAAGGCCCCGCCGCCCGAGGCGATGAACCTCTGCAACATCCACACCCATACCAATGCCGAACACGCCGGACCGGGCTTCGCCATCCCCGCCGCCGATGGCGGGCGCGGCGGGTTCCTCTGTGCCGGTCTCGAGGCACTGACACCCGCGCAGCTGGTCGACCCGGAAGGGGCACATGTTGACCCGCACGGCTATGCGCCCGGCGATACGATCGAGGTGCATTGGGTCTATTCCAGCTGCGACGTCACGCCGGGTGAGGGTCTGGGCGCCTGCCTCTCCGACACCTGCGGCAACCCGCAGTTGCGGGTCGAAGCGCAGGTCTTCCTTCTGGTCAACGACGCCCGTGCGATGAACTTCCTCGATTTCGACCATGACCGGCGCCGGGTCGCGGGGCGGCCGCAGCCGCGCGCCCTGCCCTCGGGCACCGGCGATCCGGTGGTGTATCCGGGATCGACAACCGGGCCGTCCTATACCCAGGCGGCCTGTTCTCCCCTGCAGGTGACGTGGAGCGTCCGGCCAGATTGCGCGATGCTCGACATCGGCAGCCTGCGCAACTGGGTCGGGCGCAACGTCTTTCACGAACACCATTCGCATGGTGTCCGCGCTCTCGTGACGGCGGCGGAGCTGCTGGCCCCGCTCGGGATGGACTAGGATCGGACGGTCACACCACCCGCCGCGATCAGCGGCGGCGCTGCTGGTGCGGCTGGGGGGCCTTCGCCTCGGCCCGGATCGGCGCGAGCTCTCCGGTCACGCGGATGCGGCGACCGCCGCGCGGGCCTTCGGGCTTTTCGGCCAGGCGCATAATGGCAAAGCCGAACTGCACGCCGCTGAACACGATGCCGTTGAAGAACCACAGCAGGAACACTGCGAGCACACCGTCAGGGCCCTGCGCGAGGTGGCGCAGATGTCCGATGTCGAAGGTGATGAGCAGCGCGGCAAAGACAGCCGCCACGGCGAAACCGATGGCGACGGACGTGATGTAAAGGCGGACGAGCTTGGGCATATCAACCCTCCCTATGCGCAACGGGAGTGAGGATAGACTTAATTTTCGCGAAAGCGAGTCCCGAAATGCGCGTCAGAACGCCTCGGGCTTGGCCTCGCGTGCCATGTGGTCGAGCACGGCATTGACGAACTTCGACTCCTTCCCGTCCGGGAAGAATGCCTTGGCGATGTCGACATACTCGACGATCACGACCTTGGGCGGCGCCTCGCCTTCGACCATCTCGGCACCGGCGGCGCGGAAGAGCGCCCGCAGCGTCGGGTCGATGCGGGCGATCGGCCACTTGGCCACCAGCGCGCGGTCGGTCATCTGGTCGATCTTGGCCTGCCAGTTGACGGCGTCGCGCATCGTCTTGCGGAAATGCTTCTGGTCGCCCTCGAGCATCTCGTCGCCCTCGTAGACCGCGCCGAAGCGATGGTCCTCGAACTCCACGATCACCTTTTCGACCGATTGCCCCGATGCCTCCATCTGGAACAGCGCCTGCACGGCATAGAGCCGCGCCGCGCTGCGCATCTTGCGTTTCTGGTTGCCGGAAACGGCAGGGGCTTCACCGGTCATGGTCGTCAGGTCCTGGAGTCTTTGAGAGAGGCGATCACCGTGTCCTCCCCCATGGGTTCGGAGGGGCGGAATCCCACCCCGGCGCGCGGAGCGCCCCATTTGCGCGAAAGCGCGACCAGATGCAAGGCCGCAGCGGCCGCGCCGCCGCCCTTGTTCTGATCGGCCACCCGCGCACGGGCCAGCGCCTGGTCACGGTTCTCGACCGTGAGGATGCCGTTGCCGATGCAATAGCCCGAAAGCCCCAGCATGGTCAGCCCGCGCGAACTGTCGTTGCACACCGTCTCATAATGCGTCGTCTCGCCCCGGATCACGCAGCCAAGCGCGACATAGGCGTCGAAATTCGACATCCGACCCGCCATGGCGATCGCCGTCGGCACCTCGAGCGCGCCGGGCACCTCGACCAGTTCGTGGGTCGCCCCCCAGGCCTCGATCTCGGCGCGGGCACCGGCGATCAGCTCGTCGGCGATGTCGCGGTAGTAGGGCGCGACCACAATCAGCACCTTGGTGGGCTTGACGACGGTGCCGCGCGGGATGGTGTAGTGGGTTTCCGAACCGGCCATCAGGCGTCTCCCGCGATGCGGCGCGTGCCGGTGATTTCCAGCCCGTAGGCCTCGAGCCCGACAACCGAGGGCTTCGGCGAATTGGTCAGCAGTTCCATCTTTTGGATGCCCAGCGACGACAGGATCTGCGCGCCGAGGCCGTACTGCTTCAGCACCTGCGGGCTGACTTCACCCTCGGTGGCAAGACGCATGTGTGTGTCGCGCAGCAGGACCAGCACGCCGCGGCCTTCCTTGGCCACAGCGCGCATGGCATCGGCGAACTCGGCCGCGCGGCCCGCACCGCCCAGTCCCGCCACGTCCTTCAACGGGTCCAGCGCGTGCATCCGCACCAGCACTGGCGTGTCGCCTTCGACCTCGCCCTTGATCAGCGCGATGTGTTCGGCGCCCTGCGTCGAGTCGGTGTAGATCTGCAGCCGCCACTCGCCGCCGAATTCCGACTGCACCGTCTTTTCCGACCGCATCCGCACGAGGTTGTCGTGCCGCCGACGGTAGGCGATCAGGTCCGAGATCGTGCCGATCTTGAGGTTGTGCTTCTGCGCGAAGGCCACCAGTTCCGGCAGGCGGGACATGGTGCCATCCTCGTTCATGATCTCGCAGATCACGCCCGAGGCGTTCAGCCCGGCAAGGCGCGAGATGTCGACGGCGGCCTCGGTGTGACCGGCACGGACCAGCACGCCACCCTCGCGGGCACGCAGCGGGAACACGTGGCCCGGCGTCGCGATGTCCTGCGCACCGTTCGAGGCGTCGATGGCGACGGCGACGGTATGGGCCCGGTCATGGGCCGAGATGCCGGTGGAAACGCCTTCGCGCGCCTCGATCGAGACGGTGAAGGCGGTTTCGTGCCGCGAGGAGTTCTGCGAGGCCATCAGCGGCAGGCCCAGCTGATCGACCCGCTCGCCGGTCATCGACAGGCAGATCAGGCCGCGGCCATGGGTGGCCATGAAGTTGATCGCGTCCGGGGTGCACATCTGCGCGGGGATGACGAGGTCGCCCTCGTTCTCGCGGTCCTCGTGGTCGACGAGGATGAACATCCGCCCGTTGCGGGCGTCGTCGATGATCTCCTCGACCGAGGAGATCGCGTCGCGCCAGTTCTCCTCGACGGGACCCGGGGTTTCATAGGTGGCGGAGTCGGGCATGGGCAGTCCTCGTCAATGTTGGGGGCGAGATAATCCATGAGGCACGGATTTGCCAGAGGAACGCAGCGGTTTCCGGGTATGCGGGGGCGCACATGACGTGTGGGGAAAGGTGCCGGCGGCAGCGTGGGTGGCAGGGGAAGGTGTCCCGCGCCTGCCCCTTCGCGCCAAGGGAATGCGGAGGGGCCCGGGGCCGACGGCGCGGACGGCGCCACTTGCGAGATCATCGCACTCTCACCCGCCTGAGGGGACAGGGCTGTAGCCGGTCGCTCAGGCCCCGAAATATGCACGAGCGTCCAGGTAGGCGCCGAGCCGCCCGGCTGCCGCCCATTCCGCCTCGCCCGGGGCGGCGCCGACAAGGACCAGGCCCTGCGCCGGCAGACCTTCCTGCACCCGTGCCATGGCCTCGCGCAGGACGGGCCAGCGGGCATGTGACGCGGGCGCACGGTAGAGCCGGTCGAGCGGCAAGGACCCGTTCAGCGAAACCGGGTCCAGCGGCGCGGTCAAAAGGCCCACCCGCAGGCACGACCGGATCGCCGACAGCCGTTCCGCGACCGCGCCGGGTAGCTCCCCGCCCCGGTGCAGGCCAAGCGCGTTCGAGGTAAAGACCAGCGCCGCCACGTCCCGCCCCGCCGTGGTGCGGACCGAGGCGTAGGTGCGATAGCTCATCCCCAGATCGGCCGCACGGCGCATCCGCATCCGCACGATCTCGACCGGGATCTGCGGCTGCACCTGCGCCTTGGCGCGGGCCCACTGGTGAATGCGGCGCGTGCGCCCGCCGTCCATCGAGGGGCCGTTGTTATGTCCGATGCCGGGTAGCGCGGGGTCGGGCATGGGCGTCAGCCCTCGACCTCCCGCAGGCGCGCGACGTAGCGGGCCATGGTGTCGACCTCGAGGTTCACGGCATCGCCGGTCCTGACGTCGCCCCAGGTGGTGACCTGCTTGGTGTGCGGGATGAGGTTGACGCCGAAGGTCGCGCCGTCGACGTCGTTCACGGTCAGGGAGGTGCCGTTGAGCGCGACCGAGCCCTTGGGCGCGATGAACTTTGCCAGCGCGTCGGGCGCGCGGAACTCGACCCGGGTGCTGTCGCCCTCGTCGGTCATGGCGACCACCTCGGCCACGCCGTCGACATGGCCGGACACGATGTGCCCGCCCAGCTCGTCCCCGACCTTGAGCGCGCGTTCCAGGTTGATGCGGTGCCCCTCGGGCCAGCCGTTGTGGCCCACGGTGGTCTTGGCCACGGTCTCGGCGCTGATCTCGACGTCGAACCAGTCGTCGCCCAGCTCGATCACCGTCAGGCAGACGCCGTCGCAGGCGATCGAGGCGCCGATCTCGATCCCGTCGGTGTCGTAGGCGGTGGCGATGCGCGCGCGCAGGTCGCCGCGTTTCTCGACCTCGCGGATGGTGCCGATATCGGTGACGATGCCTGTGAACATGGGCGGGACTCCGTGGTTGCGGCTCCGGGGTAAACGGGTGCCGGGCGACTGGCAAGTGGCGCGCGCCGATTGATCCGCCCGCAGGCGGGCGGACCGGCCCCGCGACGCGGGTATTTTCGGCAAGTTGCAGCAGCGGCGGTTTTCATTCCCGTCGTTTGCCGCCACCTTGTCCGGAAACGACCCGGACCCAAGGTGCCCATGCCGCTCGACCCCGACGCCTTTCGCCATCACCCGGGCCTTGCCGGGATGATCCAGGATCCGGAAACCTCGTTCTTCCGTGGGTTCCTGCCCGCGGACATGGATGACCGGATGCGCGAGCTCGGGCGCCCGGCCGACTGGCGGCGCACCGACGCGGAACGCGAGGCCAACCGGCACGAGGCGCTGGCCGGGCGGCTCGACCGCGACCTCTGGGTGTTCGCCTACGGCTCGCTGATGTGGGACCCGGCGCTGATGTTCTCCGAGGTGCTGCGCGCCACTGCCGAAGGGTATCACCGGGGCATGGTCCTCTACGACACCGGCGGCGCGCGGGGATCGCCCGAGGCGCCGGGCCTGATGGCCGGGCTGGTGCCGGGCGGCCAGTGCGAAGGGGTGGCCTTCCGCGTGCCCGCCGCCATCGTCGACCGCGAGACCGAGATCCTCTGGCGGCGCGAGATGATCGCCCATGCCTATATCCCCCGCTTCCTGCCCGCCCGCACCGTGCTGGGCGAGATCGAGGTGCTGGCCTTCACCGCCGATCCGACCGCACAGATGATCCGCCTCGACCTCAGCCGGGAAGAGACCGTGCACTGCATCGCCACAGGCGAAGGCGTCATCGGGACGAGCTTTGCCTATCTCGAGAACACGCTGGCGCATTTCCACGCCCTCAAGATCGAGGACCCGGACCTCGAGGCGCTGATGGCCGAGGTGCAGCGCGCCCGCGCGGCCTGAAGCGCCCGGCCCGCAATCGGGCCTTAATTTCGCCCGCCCGACGCGGTATCCATGGGAAAAAGCCAATGGGTAACGTCGGGCATGTCAGCGATCTCGGGCCAAGACCGGGTCTTCCTGTTCCTGCAGGGGCCGCACGGGCCGTTCTTCCACCACCTCGGCCACGTGCTGCGCCGCGCGGGGGCCGAGGTCTGGCGCGTGGGCTTCAACGCCGGTGACCGGGCGTTCTGGCCCAACCGCGACAGTTACATCCCCTACCTCGGACCGGTCGCGGACTGGCCGGCGGAACTGGCGCGGATCGTGGCCGACAAGCACGTGACCGACATCGTGCTCTACGGCGACGTGCGGGCGATCCATGCCGAGGCAGTGACCCAGGCGCGGGGCCTCGGCCTGGGCGTGCATGTCTTTGAGGAAGGCTACATGCGGCCCTACTGGGTCACCTACGAACGCGGCGGGTCGAACGGGCATTCCCGGCTCATGCAGATGAGCGTCGGCGACATGCGTGCAGGCCTGGCAAATTCCGACATGGACGCGCCCCTGCCGCCTGCCCGCTGGGGCGACATGCGCCAGCACGTGTTCTACGGCGCGCTCTACCACTGGTTCGTGATGTTCATGAACCGGCGCTACCGCCATTTCACGCCGCACCGCGCCCTGCCGGTGACGGCTGAGTTCCGGCTCTACCTCAAGCGTCTGCTTCTGATGCCCTTCCTCGCCATCGACCGCCACGTCGCCAGCTGGCGGGTCCGCAACGGCGGATTTCCCTACCACGTGGCGCTACTGCAGCTTCAACACGACAGTTCGTTCCAGGCGCATTCGCCCTTTGCCACGATGACCGAGTTCCTAGAGGTCGTGATCCGCGGCTTTGCCGAGGGCGCGCCGCCGCACCATCACCTCGTCTTCAAGGCGCATCCGCTCGAGGACGGCCGCGTGCCGCTGCGGCGCGAAATCCGGCGGCTGGCGCGGGCGCACGGGCTGCTGGACCGCGTGCACTACATCCGCGGAGGCAAGCTGGCGCAGCTCCTCGACGATGCGCGGACGGCGGTGACCGTCAACTCGACCGCGGCGCAGCAGGTGCTCTACCGCGGCATCCCGCTCAAGGTCTTTGGCCGGGCGGTCTATGACAAGCCCGAACTGGTGTCGGACCAGCCCCTGCCCGCCTTCTTCGCCGGCGCCACGCGTCCGGACCGCCGCGCCTACCAGGACTACCGGCGCTACCTGCTGGAAACCAGCCAGGTCGCGGGCGGCTTCTATTCCGCCCGCGCGCGGCGGCAGCTCTTGCGGATGGTCGTGGACATGATGCTGGCGGCCGAGGATCCCTATGACGCTCTGACCAGCGGCACCGCGGCCCCCCGGCAACAGTTGCGCGTGGTGTCCTGAGGCCGCCGCCCGGCGATACTGGCGTTTTGGCCGGGATTCCGATAGCTTGCCGGAAAAAGCTGAGGCAGCAAAACAGGTCGAGGAGACCGGGCAGTGATTCTCCAGGTAAAACGCTGGGCGAGATCCGTCGCCCTTTTCGCCGTTCTCGGCACCGCTGCCGGCTGTTCCCTGTTGCCGCGCACCGGCCCGAACAAGAGCGAGATCTTCGCAGGCTCTGTCCAGCGCGAGGGGGACGCTTTTGTCGTCGCGGTGAACGACCGGGTGACGCGGGCCACCGCGCTGGTGCCGTCCCTGGGCTTTTCCAGCGGGTTCACCGGGGCGGGCACGCTCGGCTCCGACACGATCAATCCCGGCGACACGCTGGGGCTGACGATCTGGGAAAACGTCGATGACGGCCTGCTGGCCGACCAGGGCGTGAACGCCACCGTTCTGGAAGAGGTGCAGGTCGACGGATCGGGCTTCATCTTCGTGCCCTATGCTGGCCGGGTGCGCGCGGCGGGCAACTCGCCCGAGGCGGTGCGCCGGATCATCACGGAAAAGCTCAAGGACCAGACGCCCGACCCGCAGGTCGAGGTGCGTCGCGTCGCGGGTGACGGATCGACCGTGTCGCTGATGGGCGCGATCACCGGACAGGGCGTATATGCCATCGAACGCCCAACCCGGACCCTGTCGGCCATGATCGCCCGTGCGGGCGGCGTGACGGTCGAGCCCGAGATCGCCAAGATCACCGTGCTGCGCGGCGCGAACAAGTCGACCATCTGGTTCCAGGATCTCTATTCCAACCCCAGCTACGACATCGCCCTGCGCGGCGGAGACCGCATCCTGATCGAAGAGGACACCCGGTCCTACACCGCGCTCGGCGCCACCGGCACGCAGTCGCGCGTGCCGTTCGAATCCCAGACCCTCTCGGCGCTCGAGGCGATCGCGCAGGTTGGTGGGCTGCGGTCGAACGCGTCGGACCCGACCGGCGTCTTCGTCTTCCGCAACGAACCGGCCGAGATCGCGAACACCGTGCTGGGCCGCGCCGACCTGGTCGGCGCGCAGCGGGTGGTCTACGTGCTCGACCTGACCAAGCCCAACGGCATGTTCATGGCGCGCGACTTCGTCATCCGCGACGGTGATACGCTCTATGTCACCGAGGCGCCGTTCACCCAGTGGAACAAGACGATCTCGGCGCTGACCGGCTCGCTCGCCGCCGTGGACGCGGTGAACACGATCAACGACACGTTCTGACGTGACAGGCCGCGACGATCCCGAAGCCGCCGGGCAGGCCCCCCGGCGGCTTCGCTATTTCAACGCGGGCTTCCTGCGCCAGCACCGGGTGCGGCGCATCCTGGCACTGGCCGGATACGAACTGGCGCTCGGCGCGCCCACGGGCGACGACCTGATCGCCGTCTGGGGCCGGTCGCCCTATGCCGAGCGGGGCGAGGCGGTTGCCGAGGCCACCGGCACGGGCATCGTGCGGATCGAGGATGCCTTCCTCCGCTCTGTCCACCCCGGCCGCGCGGGCGAGCCGCCGATCGGCCTGACCCTCGACCACGGCGGCGCGCATTTCGAGGGCGACGCGGCCACCGACCTCGAACGCCTGCTGGCGACAGAGCCATTCGACGACACCGCCAAGCTCGACCGTGCCCGCGCCGGGATCGCCAGGCTGCGCGAGATGCAGCTGTCGAAGTACAACGGCTTCGACCCCGACGCCCCCCTGCCCGCTCCGGGCTACGTGCTGGTGATCGACCAGACCGAGGGCGACGCCTCGGTCCGGCATGGCGGTGCCGACCGCAACACCTTCCGCGAGATGCTCTATTGGGCGCAGGACGATTTCCCGGCCGGGCGGATCGTCATCAAGACCCATCCCGAAACCATCGACGGCCATAGGCCCGGCTACTTCGGCCCCGACGACGAGACCGACCGGATCGAGATCCTGACCGACAACGTCTCGCCCTGGGCGCTGATGGAGGGGGCGGTGGCGGTCTATGTCGTGTCGTCGCAGATGGGGTTCGAGGCGATCCTGGCCGGCCATCGCCCGGTGGTCTTCGGACGCCCGTTCTATGCCGGCTGGGGCCTGACCGACGACCGGCACCCGCTGGCCTTTCCCCGGCGCGGTCGCAGCCTCACCCGGGCGCAGCTTTTTGCCGGGGCGATGATCGACTACCCGATCTGGTACGACCCCGCGCGCGACCGGCTCTGTTCCTTCGAGGACGCGCTGGAGCAGTTGGCCGCCCAGGTCCGAGCCTGGCGCGAGGACCGTCTGGGCTGGGTCGCCAGCGGCATGCGGATGTGGAAACGCCCGGTGATCGAGGGCTTTTTCGGCAGCGTCGCGCCGGTAGAGTTCGCCGACCGCCCCGCCCCGCCCAGGCGGCGGATGTGCTGGGCCTCGCAGGCCGGAGAGATCGGCCAGGTCGTGCGGGTCGAGGACGGGTTCCTGCGATCGCGCGGGCTGGGGGCAGAGCTGGTGCCGGCCCTGTCGCTCGCGCTGGACGATTTGGGGATCTACTACGACCCGACCCGCGAAAGCCGGCTGGAACGGCTGATCGCCGACCGCGCGGCCCTGCGCCCGGACCAGGAATTGCGGGCCGAACGCCTGATCGCCCGGCTGACCACGCTTGGCCTGACGAAATACAACCTGGGCGGCGCGCATCCCGATTTGCCGGAAGGGTGGCGGGTGCTGGTTGTCGGACAGGTCGAGGACGACGCCTCGGTCACGCGCGGCGCCGGAGAGATCGCGACCAACCTCGGGCTGCTGCAGGCTGCCCGCGCGGCGGAACCCGATGCGGTGATCCTCTACAAGCCGCACCCGGACGTGGTGGCGGGCCTGCGCCCCGGCAAGCTGTCCCCGGAGGAGACCGAAGGGCTGGCGGACATGGTACTGGACCGCGCCGATCCCGCCGCGCTGCTGGGAGAGGTGCAGGCCGTCTGGACGATGACGTCCCTCCTCGGGTTCGAGGCGCTGCTGCGGGGGGTCGAGGTGCACACCACCGGCGCGCCCTTCTACGCGGGATGGGGCCTGACCCGCGACCACGGCAAGGTGCCGCCGCGCCGCCGGGCACGCCCCTCTCTCGAAGGCCTCGTCCACGCCGCGCTGATCGACTACCCCCGCTACCGCGATCCGGTCAGCGGCCTGCCCTGCCCGGTCGAGGTGATCGTGGAACGGCTGGCCGACGGCACGGTCGCGCATCCCGGCACGGCCAACCGGTTGCTCAGCAAGCTGCAGGGTCTTTTCGCCAGCTACGCCCGCTTCTGGCGCTGACCGGAGGCCGGATTGCCGGTCCGGGCCGAACGATCTTCCGCGCCTGCATCCGCAACCCAGTCCGCGCCTGTATCCCTGCGGCCCACCTGACACATCACTCGAAGGCGCCGATCTGTTCGTTCGCGGCGCGCAGCCGGTCCGAGATGCTGTGCACGACGTTGCCGAGGATCACGGAATAGACCTGCGGACGCTCGGCCGCGATGTCACGGATCGCCTCGATCGCGAAGGCGTGGCAGATCACCGGCCCGGTCGCCACAGCGCTGGCCGACCGCGGCCCGCCGTCGAGCATCGCCATCTCGCCAAAGGTCTGGCCCGGGCCAACCGTGCTGATCCGCCGCGTGCTGCCGTCGCCCGCGGGGATCGTGATGCTGACGAGGCCACTGGCGACAAGGTAGAAGGCCTTGGCCTCGGCGCCGTGAGTGACGATGTAATCGCCCTCGGCATAGGAATGTGTCGAGGCGGCGGCTTCGAGCAGCGCGATCTCATCCGGGGCGAGGCCGCGAAAGATCTCGGACCGCGCGAGGCTGAAGCCCTTGTCGGCTCCGCCGGCGTCGGCGGCCGCCAGCAGCCGGTCCTCGAAATCCTCGATCGCCGCGTCGATGTCGGCAAAGGCCAGCGCATCCTCGGCGTCGGCCTCGACGATGGCCTGCACCATCTCCTCGGCCCCGTCGGCGGTCCGGGTGCCGGTGAGCCCGGTGAAGAGGACGCGGCAATCGCCCGTCCCGATGGTGCGCGGCACCTCGGACAGCAGGCGGCGGGCGGCGGGGTCGATGCCGTCGACCCGGCGCAGGTCGACGACGACGCGACGGGCGGTCTGCGCCTCGTCCCGCACCCGGGTCGCCACCCGTTCGGCGGACCCGAAGACCAGCGGCCCGTCGAGTTCGATCACCTTCATCGCGCCGCCGCCCGCGACCAGCATCGCCCTTTCGTCGCTGTTGCGCTGGCGGCGCGATCGCACCTCGCGCGCGGAATAGACCCGCCGGATCGCCGCGCCCGGATCGAACGGGTTCACGCAGGCATGCAGGCCGAAGTCGCCCGCGAACCGCTTGCAGACCTCGACCCCGCGGACCGAGTTCCCGATGGCGTCGAGCCGTGGCGAATAGACCGCGATCCCCAGCTGCCCCGGCACCACCGCCATGATCAGCCCCGACACCCCGCTCTTGGCCGGCAGCCCGACATCGTAGAGCCATTGACCGGCATAGTCGTACATCCCGCAGGTCGTCATCACCGACAGCACGTCGCGGGCCACGTCGGCGGGCAGCACCACGTCGCCGGTCACCGGCTGTCGCCCCAGCGTGCCAAGCGTGCAGGCCATGACCGCCAGGTCGGCGCAGTTCACCAACACCGAGCATTGCCGGAAATAGAGGTCGAGCACGATCTCGGGGTCGCGTTCGATGATGCCCGAGTTCAGCATCAGCCAGGCGATCGCCCGGTTGCGATGGCCGGTGTCGTGTTCAGACCAGAAGACCGAGTTGTCGATGCTCAGCTGCCGCCCGGCGAGGCGCGAGAACCGGGTCAGCATCGCTTCGGCGTTTTCCTTCGCGGTCCGGTTCGCCAGTAGCGAGGCGGTGACGATGGCGCCCGAGTTCACCATCGGGTTGAATGCGCGGTTGTTCTCCTCGTCCAGCACGATGGCGTTGTAGCGTTCGCCGGTCGGCTCGACCCCGACCTTCTCGAGCAGCGCCTCGCGCCCGAGGTTCGCGAGCGCGGCGGCATACATGAAAGGCTTCGATGCCGACTGGATCGTGACCTCCCTGTCCCAGGTCCCGCTGCGGTAGAGACGTCCGTCGGCGGTGGCCACGGCGATGCCGAAATCCGAAGGGTCGGCGCGGCCGAGTTCGGGGATGTAGGTCGCCACCTCGCCTTCGTCGCATCCCTTGAGGTCGCGCAACACGCGGTCGAGGTAGTTGCCCAGAACCGTTTTCTCGGCCCTGACCGGGTCGGAGGTGCCTGTGTCCATGAACGCCCCGCCATTGTGGATACCGGACTGTCACCGGCGCCTGACCCAACGGCAAGAGAATTCTGCGCCGTCCGTCGCGGCGCGCGCCTGCCCGCAATTTGAGCGCACCGGTCATGCCATCCATCGGCCTGGTCCACGGGAAGTCCCTGCAATTCCGGACGCTTCTCGCAAGACGCATCGGACCCGCCCGCCGCCGGACGGCAATTATTCCCAACAGGAAACATTTTTCCCTGTTGGGAGCGATCGCCGCGCGATACCCTGACGCCAACCCCATCGAATCGAGGACCTTGCCCATGTGCGGAATCGTCGGCCTCTACACCAAGACCGAGGCCTTGCGCCCGACCCTCGGCCAGCACCTGTCCGAGATGCTGATCACCATGACCGACCGCGGCCCCGACAGCGCCGGGATCGCCGTCTACGGCGCCGACACCCCCGGCACCGTCAAGATCACCGTTCAGGCCGACGACCCGGCGCTGCTGTCGGACCTCGACGTGCCCGGTGCCGCGATCCGGATCGTCGACACCCACGCCGTGCTGAGCCTGCCCGCCGACACCGCCGCCGCGACCGAGGCGCAGCTGCGCGCCACCCCCGGCCTGCGCGTCATGGGCACCGGCAGCCGGATCGAGATCTTCAAGGAGGTCGGCTTGCCCGTCGACGTCTCGCGCCGCTTCGGCCTGCCGCAGATGCGGGGTACCCACGGGATCGGCCACACCCGGATGGCGACCGAAAGCGCGGTGACGACCGACGGGGCGCACCCCTTCTCGACCGGGGCCGACCAGTGCCTCGTGCACAACGGCTCGCTCTCGAACCACAACTCCGTCCGCCGCCGGCTGGCGCGCGAAGGCGTGTCCGTGTCGTCCGAGAACGACAGCGAGGTGGCGGCGGCCTACCTCACCCACGCCATGGCCGGCGGCCGCGACCTGGGCCAGGCGCTGGAAGGCGCGCTCGACGACCTCGACGGCTTCTTCACCTTCGTGGTCGGCACCCGCACCGGGTTCGGCGTGCTGCGCGACCCGATCGCCTGCAAGCCCGCGGTGATGGCCGAAACCGACGACTACGTCGCCTTCGGCAGCGAATACCGCGCCCTCGCGTCGCTGCCCGGGATCGAAACCGCCCGGGTCTGGGAGCCCGAACCCGCCAAAGTTTATTTCTGGGAGGCCTGATGCAAAGCCACGACCTTGCCACCAGCGACCTGCGCAGCCTGAACGCCGCGCTGCAGGCGCAGTCGGGAACCACCAACCAGACCGCGTGGGAGGTGCTGAACCCCCGCGGCGCCCATGCCCTGGCCGTCGGCCTCGACGCGCCGATCGAGGTCACCGTGAAAGGCTCCACCGGCTACTACTGCGCCGGGATGAACAAGCAGGCGACGATCACCGTCACCGGCTCGGCCGGGCCGGGCGTGGCCGAAAACATGATGTCCGGCACCGTGGTGATCGAGGGCGACGCGTCGCAATACGCCGGCGCCTCGGGCCACGGGGGGCTGCTGGTCATCAAGGGCAATGCCTCGTCCCGCTGCGGGATCTCCATGAAGGGCATCGACATCGTCGTCGGCGGCAACGTCGGGCACATGTCGGCCTTCATGGCGCAAAAGGGCAACCTCGTCGTCTGCGGCGACGCGGGCGAGGCGCTTGGGGATTCGCTCTACGAGGCGCGGCTCTACGTCCGCGGATCGGTGAAATCCCTTGGCGCGGACTGCGTCGAGAAGGAGATGCGCAAGAAGCACCGTGCCGACCTCGAACGCCTTCTGGAAGCGGCGGGCCTCGACCACGACCCGGCCAGCTTCCGCCGCTACGGCTCGGCCCGGCAGCTCTACAACTTCCACGTCGACAACGCAGGCGCCTACTGATGGATGACACCCCCCGCACCCTGCCCCGCCACTCCGCCACCTTCAGCCCGGAGGTTAATGCCGAGATCCGGCGCGCCGCGGCCACCGGCATCTACGACATCCGCGGCGGCGGTGCGAAACGCCGCGTGCCGCATTTCGACGACCTGCTGTTCCTCGGCGCCTCGATCTCGCGCTACCCGCTCGAAGGTTACCGCGAGGCCTGCGGCACGAACGTCACCCTCGGCACCCGTTTTGCGAAAAAGCCCATCGAGCTGAAGATCCCGATCACCATCGCCGGCATGTCCTTCGGCTCGCTCTCCGGCAACGCCAAGGAGGCCCTGGGCCGCGGCGCGACCCTCGCGGGCACCTCGACCACCACCGGCGACGGCGGCATGACCGAGGAAGAGCGTGGTCATTCCGAGAAACTGGTCTACCAGCTCCTGCCCTCGCGCTACGGCATGAACCCCGACGACCTGCGCCGCGCCGACGCGATCGAGATCGTCGTCGGCCAGGGCGCCAAGCCCGGTGGCGGCGGCATGCTGCTGGGCCAGAAGATCACCGACCGGGTCGCGGGCATGCGCGACCTGCCGGTGGGGATCGACCAGCGGTCGGCCTGCCGCCATCCGGACTGGACCGGCCCGGACGACATGGAGATCAAGATCCTCGAACTGCGCGAGATCTCTGGCTGGGAGAAGCCGATCTACGTCAAGGTCGGTGGCGCGCGGCCCTATTACGACACGGCGCTTGCGGTGAAGGCCGGGGCGGATGTCGTGGTCCTCGACGGCATGCAGGGTGGTACGGCGGCGACGCAGGACGTCTTCATCGAGCACGTGGGCCAGCCGACGCTCGCCTGCATTCGTCCGGCGGTGAAGGCGCTGCAGGACCTCGGCATGCACCGCAAGGTCCAACTCATCGTCTCGGGCGGCATCCGCACCGGCGCGGACGTGGCCAAGGCGCTCGCGCTCGGCGCCGACGCGGTCTCGATCGGGACGGCGGCGCTGGTGGCGCTCGGCGACAACGATCCCCGGTGGGAGGACGAGTACCGGAAACTCGGAACCACCGCCGGAGCCTACGACGACTGGCACGAGGGTCGCGATCCGGCCGGCATAACGACGCAGGATGAGGCACTTGCCGCCCGGCTCGACCCGGTGAAGGCGGGTCAGAGGTTGCGCAACTACCTCGCCGTGCTCACGCTGGAGGCCCAGACGCTGGCCCGCGCCTGCGGCAAGAGCCACGTGCTGAACCTCGAACCCGAGGACCTCTGCGCGCTGACGATGGAGGCCGCCGCCATGGCGCAGGTGCCGCTCGCGGGGACCGACTGGTGGCCCGGGAAAGGCGGCATGTGAAGGCACGCGCGCGCGCCTGACCAATGCCGGGCTGCGCCGCGGCACGAAGGACAAGATGCAAGAGACCGGGCCCCAGCCCGGCAGCCACAACAGGGACGACCAGATGACCAAGGACCTCGCCAAGTTCGCCGAGAAGAACGGCGTGAAGTACTTCATGATCTCCTACACCGACCTCTTCGGCGCGCAGCGCGCCAAGTTGGTGCCGGCGCAGGCGATCGCGGGGATGCAGACGGACGGCGCGGGCTTTGCCGGCTTCGCCTCCTGGCTGGACATGACCCCGGCGCATCCCGATGTCCTGGCCGTGCCCGATCCCGCCTCGGTCATCCAGCTGCCCTGGAAGCCCGAGGTCGCCTGGGTCGCCGCCGACTGCACCATGGAGGGCGCAGAGGTCGCCCAGGCCCCGCGCAACGTGCTGCGCGCCCAAGTGGCAAAGGCCGCCGAACAGGGCCTGCGCGTCAAGACCGGGGTCGAGGCGGAGTACTTCCTGCTCACGCCCGAGGGCGACGCGATCTCGGACCCCTACGACACGGCAGAGAAGCCCTGCTACGACCAGCAGGCCCTGATGCGGCGCTACGACGTGGTGGCCGAGATCTGCGATTACATGCTCGCGCTCGGCTGGGGCCCTTACCAGAACGACCACGAGGACGCGAACGGCCAGTTCGAGATGAACTGGGACTTCGACGATGCCCTCGTCACCGCCGACCGCCATTCCTTCTTCAAGTTCATGGTGAAATCGGTGGCCGAGACGCACGGCTTCCGGGCCACCTTCATGCCGAAACCGATCGAGGGGCTGACCGGCAACGGCTGCCACGTCCACATCTCGGTCTGGGACAAGGCGGGCAAGACCAACGCTTTCGCCGATGACGGCGCCGAACTGGGCCTCTCGGCCAGCGGCATGGCCTTCCTCGGCGGGATCGTGGCCCATGCCAAGGGCATGACCGCGCTCACCAACCCGACCGTGAACAGCTACAAGCGCATCAACGCACCGGTGACCCACTCGGGCGCCACATGGGCGCCGAACACGGTCACGTGGTCCGGCAACAACCGCACCCACATGGTCCGCGTGCCCGGCCCGGGCCGGTTCGAGCTGCGCCTGCCCGACGGCGCGGCGAACCCCTACCTGCTGCAGGCCGCGGTGATCGCCGCCGGGCTCGACGGGATCGCGACCAAGGCCGACCCCGGCCCGCGCCTCGACATCGACATGTACGCCGAGGGCCACCTGGCCAAGGACGCCCCCCGCCTGCCGCTGAACCTGCTGGACGCGATCCGCGCCTTCGAGGCCGACACCGGCCTGACCGCCGCGCTCGGCGCGGAGTTCTCCGCCGCCTATGCCAAGCTCAAGATGCAGGAGTGGAACAGCTACATGCACCACTTCTCGGCCTGGGAAAAAGCCAACACGCTCGACATCTGAGCGCGGCCCCGGACTTCATCTTGCCAGGTAAACTCCCGCCGGAGGCATCGGCGCCGAAGGCCTCCCCCTGCGGGAGGAATTCGGCGCCGGTTTCGTCGCGCGACGCCGCGAAAGAGTTCTGCAAACGGAAATCGCCCGCGATGCGGGCGATGCCTCCGGCGGGAGTTTACCTGGCAAGATGAAGGACGCGGCTGCCCCGATCAGGCCTTGCGGATGATCTTGGCAAAGCTCTCGAAGAGGTTGGCGTTGCCGCAGACGACCTCGCCGTCCTCGACCGGGTTGCGCTCGGGGTCGATGGCTTCGACGAAGCCGCCCGCCTCGCGCATGATGACGACGCCGGCAGCGATGTCCCAGGCGTTCAGTCGGCGTTCCCAATAGCCCTCGTAGCGGCCGGCGGCGACATAGGCCATGTCGAGCGAGGCCGCGCCCCAGCGGCGGATGCCGGCCGAGACCGGGGCGACGCGGGCGATGTCCTTGATGACGTCGGGCAGGTCGCCGCGCCCGGCATAGGGGATGCCGGTGGCGAACACCGCCTCGATCATGTGGCTTCGGCCCGAAACGCGGATACGCTGATCGTTCATCCAGGCGCCTTCGCCCTTCTCGGCAAAGAACATCTCGTCCTTGGCGGCGTCGTACACCACGCCGGCGACGATCTGGCCCTTGTGTTCGAGCGCGATCGAGATCGCCCAGTGCGGCAGCCCGTGCAGGAAGTTCGTGGTGCCGTCCAGCGGATCGACGATCCAGCGCCGGGTCGGATCCTCGCCGTCGATTTCCTTTTCCTCCTCGGCCAGCCAGCCGTAGGTCGGACGCGCGCCGCAGAGCTCTTCCTTCAGGATCGCCTGGGCGGCGAGGTCGGCCCGGCTGACGAAGTCGCCCGCGCCCTTCATCGAGACCTGAAGGTTCTCGACCTCGCGGAAGTCCTTCACGAGCGAGCGGCCCGCCTTGCGGGCGGCCTTGAGCATGATGTTGAGGTTGGCGCTGCCGGGCATCCTGGGGCTCCTGTCCGTCGAAGGGGCGCGTATAGACCGCGGCGCGGGCGATGCCAAGGGGGCTGCGACGCCGGCCGCCTCAGCGATATTTCTCGATGAAGGCGTCGATCGGCAAGGCCCGAATGTCGGGCAGGACCTCGCGCAGGCGGTCGTGCGGCCAGTCCCACCAGGCGATCGCCTGCAGCGCCTCGGCCTGTCCCGCGGTGAACCGGCGCTTGATCTCCTTTGCCGGCACCCCACCGACGATGCTGTAGGGCGCGACGTCTTTCGACACCACCGCCCCTGCCCCGATCACCGCACCGTCGCCCACCGTGACGCCGGCCAGCACGGTCACCCCGTGCCCGATCCAGACATCGTGACCGATGGTCACCCAGTGGTCCTTGCGCCATTGGAAGAACTCGGCATCGTCCTCGCCCAGCCCGTATTGCGCGGCGCGGTAGGTGAAATGGTGCTGGCTGGCCCGCCATGTCGCGTGGTTCCCGGGGTTGATCCGGGCGCCTTCGGCGATGGAGCAGAACTTGCCGATGGTGGACCACATCACGTTGCCGTAGCTCACGATGTAGGAGTAGTCGCCCATCTCGCTTTCGCGCATCGAGCTGTGCGACTGCACCTCGGTATAGCGGCCGAGGGTGCAGTCGACCACGCGGGCGGTGTCGTGGATGTTCGGGGCTTCGGTCAGTGTCTTCAAGGTCGTGTCCTGTTGTGGCCGCCCGGTCGCGCGGGACGGGCGGCGGGGTCTTGCATGCCGGCTCGCACCGGTCAGGCGGCGGGGGGCTGGTCGCCGATGAGCCGTTGCCGGATCAGGCCCGAGAGCCAGTCGATGACATAGACCATGGCGATGATCAGCAGGATGATCGACCAGGCCTCGTCCCACTTGTAGGCGCTGATCCGGTCGGACAGGAGGAAGCCGATGCCGCCCGCGCCCACGATGCCGAGGATGGTGCCGGAGCGCACGTTGGATTCGAAATTGTAGAGCAGCACCGAGATCAGCACAGGCGTCACCTGCGGCAGCGTGCCGAAGCGGATCTGCTGGAGCCGGGACCCGCCCGCCGCTCGTACGCCTTCGACGGGTTTCTCGGACGTGTTCTCGATCGCCTCGGAGAAGAGCTTGGCAAAGGTGCCGATCTCGCTCACCGCGATGGCGAGGATGCCGGGCAGCGGGCCGAGGCCGAAGGCGCGGATGAAGATCAGCGCGAGGATCAGCGTCTCGAAGGCCCGGATCACGTCGAAGCCGCGCCGGACGGTGTGGCGCAGGAATGGCAGCCGGTTGATGTTCTTTGCCCCGAGGAAGCTGACCGGAAAGGCCAGGACCGCGCCGAGGAGCGTGCCGATGAAGGCCATCGCCAGAGTCTCGCCCAGGCCTTCGAGGATCTCGGAAAACTCGGCCCAGCTGGTCCAGACGTAGGGCGGGAACATGAAGGCCAGCACGTCGCCGAGCCGCCCGAGCCCGGTCCAGATCCGCGCGGGCGAGAAGTTGAAGGCCCAGAGGCAGTAGCAGAAGAGCCCGAGGAAGGTGGCCCAGGCCGCGGCGCGCCTCAGCCGGACGGGCAGCGGCGCCTGGAAGGCGCCGGGCAGGCGCGCGCGGGCGGCGGCGATCCGGTCGGGGGGCATGGTCATGCCTGGGCCTCCTGCCAGATGATGCGGTGGCGCAGCTTTTCGCTGAGGTAGTCGATCAGCGCCACTGTGGCGAAGATGATGAGGAAGAGCGCCGAGAGGTCGGTGTATTCCTGGAACGACATCGCGGTCCGGATCTCCTGGCCCAGCCCGCCCGCGCCGACGTAGCCGATGATCGACGAGGCGCGCACGTTGATCTCGAACCTGAGCAGCGTGTAGCTGATGATGTTGGGCAGCACCTGCGGCACCGCGCCATAGCGGATCTTGTCGAACCAGGACCCGCCCGAGGCGACGACACCCTCGAGCGGGCGCATGTCGATGTTCTCGTTCACTTCCGAATAGAGCTTGCCGAGCGCGCCGCAGGAATGCAGCCCGATGGCGAGCACCCCCGCCATCGGCCCGACCGAGAAGCAGAAGACGAAGATCAGCGCCCAGACCAGCTCCGGCACGGTGCGCGCGATCTCGAGGACGCGGCGGGCGAGCCAGCAGCTCCAGCGGTTCGGCGCCAGGTTGCGCGCCGCCGGAAAGGACAGCAGGAACCCGCCGATCACGCCGAAGGTCGTGGCCATGAAGGCAATCAGGATGGTCTCGATGAGCAGCTGCAGCCAGGTCTGCCAGCGCCAGAACCATTTGCCGACGTCTTCGCCCAGCGTTTCCCACCCGAGATCGGGGAACGTCTGCACGATGTAGTCGCCAAGCCGCGGCAGGCCGGCCGGGATGATCCAGCTCCATTGCCGCGACCCGTCGGGCATGGTCACCTGCGTGACCTTGAAGAAGTCCCCCAGCCAGGCGGTGACGGCAAAGACGACAAGGAAGATCGCGGTGCCGAAGCCCCAGGCGATGCGCGACCGCCGCCGCTGGTCGGCATAGTCGCGTTCAAAGGCGGCGAGCGCGGCGGACCCGTTCAGGGGCACGGCCATCGGATGGTCGGCGGATGTTGCGGACATGGAACCTCGGACCCGGAGCAAGGCGAAGGGCGCGGCAGTCCGCGCCCTTCGGTGTCAGTCAGTCAGCCTTCACGACCCGCGGCGCTGGTCCTTGAGCCACTGGCGCATGTCGACGATCCACTGGTAGCGGTCGTGGTCCACGCGCTCGAAGCCGGTGTCGGGGTTCGGGTCGGTCTCGTCGAAGGACGAGTAGAGCTTGAAGCCCTCGGGATCGGCCTCGGCAAAGCCCTCGATGGCGGCGGTGACCTCTTCGATCATCTCGGCCGGCAGGTTCTTGCGGAAGGTCCAGGGGCCGGTGGTGATTTCCGGGCTTTCCCAGATCTTGCAGACGACGCCCTGCTCGATCATGCCCTTGGCTTCCATGCGCTGGTAGACGCCATCGACCGCCGTGTTCTCGTAGGTCGAGGCGGTGTCGAAGGTGCCGTTGACCACGCCGGTCACGCCCGCCTCGTGGCTGCCCGAGAACGGGATGGCCGAGAAGTAGGATTTGGGGTCGAGACCGATCTTCTCGACCATGTTGAAGTAGGGCACGGCGTAACCGGAGGTCGAATCCGGGTCGGCGAAGGCGTGGACCTTGCCCTTGGCGTCGTCGAGGCTCTCGATGCCGCTGTCGCAGCGGGTCACGACGATCGAGCGATAGCCGGTGTTGCCGTCCTTCTTCTTCTCGACCAGCGTCGGCACCACGCCGCCATCGGTCGCGGTGTAGGCCGCGGCGTAGGAGGAGGAGCCGAAGCGCGCGATCTCGATCTGGTCGGCGGCGATGGCCTGGATCACGCCGTCGTAGTTGCCGGCGGTGAAGATCTCGACCTGCACGCCCAGCTTGTCCTCGAGGTACTTGCGGATCGGTTCGTTCCGCATCAGGCGGTCCTGCTCGTTCTCGCCCGACAGGATGCCGAATTTGACGACCTGGTAGTCATCCTTCCAGTCGGCGAAGGCCGGAGCGGCGATCAGCGCGGCAAGCGCGGTGGTGGTGAGAAGTTTCATCTGGTGTCCCCTGTGATGAAGTCAGGCCGGAACGCGGACGCCCGGCCGGGTGAGTGAGGTGGAAGTGACGGCCTCGTTGAACTCGGCGAGGCCTTCGGAGCCGTAGATGTCGCGGATCACGTCGTCGGTGAGTTGCGCCGCCGTGCCATCGAACATCACGCGGCCCTCGCGCATGGCGACGATGCGGTCGCAATAGGCGCGGGCCGTGTCGAGCGTGTGCAGGTTGACGAGAACGGTCAGCCCGTCCTCGGCATTGATGCGGGCCAGCGCCTCCATCACCCGGGTCGCGTTGCCGGGATCGAGCGAGGCGATCGGTTCGTCCGCCAGCATGATCCGCGGCTTCTGTACCAGGGCGCGGGCGATGGCGACGCGCTGCTGCTGGCCGCCCGAGAGCGTGCCTGCCCGCTGCAGCGCCTTCGGCGCCATGTCGAGCCGGTCGAGCGCCTCGATCGCCAGCGTCCGTTCCTCGTCGGAAAAGCGCATGGTCATCGAGGTGAGGAAGGAATGGTCCGCGAGCCGTCCGACCAGCACGTTGGTCAGCACGTCCAGCCGGTCGACCAGGTTGAACTGCTGGAAGATCATCGCGCAGTCACGCCGCCAGTCGCGCAGCGCCCGGCCCTTGAGCGCGGTGATGTCGCGGTCGCCAAAGGTGATCCGGCCCTCGGAGGGGTCGATCAGCCGGTTGATCAGCCGCAGCAGCGTCGATTTCCCGGCGCCGGACCGCCCGATGACCCCGACGAACTGACCGGGCCGGATCTCGAGCGAGACATTGTCGACCGCACGGGTTTCCCCAAAGCGGCGGGTGACATGAGAGAGCGTGAGCGAAGCGTTTTCCATGGCCCCACTGCTGAGGGCGGAACGTGACCGGCGTTCTTCATTCGGATGAATTTTGCACGCAGGGCCCGCGTCAGTTCTGTGACAGCCGCCGCCGCATGGCGCACGTTTTCAGCGGGTTACGGATCCGGCGGCGTCGCAGGGGCGAAAAATCGGGGCCAAACCGGCGCGCGAGCAGTGCCGCATCCGCAGGCAACATCACTGCCGGGTCACAAAACGGAAAAGGAAGTGTCACGAAACCGCCAACTCCCCTTCATCGGGGCACGGTAGCGATTCATTCGGACCATTCACCCCGGACCGCCCCCCGGGCAACCACGGGATCGCGGCGCGGCGCATGGACCTCGGGCCGGCACGGGGACAGAATGACCGGGACAGCAATCTGCGGCATCACGGTTCGTCCGGCGGCGCGGCACAGACAAGTGAAGATGGAGCGGTCGTGACTGCACTGCAATTCGAAGGCGCCCGGGTGGTTCTGCCCGAGGGGGTCGAAAAGGTTTCCGTCCGGATCGAGGCGGGCCGCATCACCGGGATCGACGCCCCGCGCGACGGCGCGCGGGTGGTGGACGCCGCGGGCCTGATCCTTGCCCCGGCGCTGGTCGACATCCATGGCGACGCCTTCGAACGCCAGCTGATGCCGCGGCCCGGCGTGTTCTTTCCGCTCGACACCGCCCTGATCGAGACCGACCGCCAGCTCGCCGGCAACGGTATCGCCACCGCCTTCCATGCCCTGACCCTGTCGTGGGAGCCGGGCCTGCGCTCAGTCGCGCACGGGACCGAGATCACCGAACGCCTGCGCGCCCTTGCGCCTCGGCTCGCGGTCGAGAACCGCGTGCAACTGAGGTGGGAGACATTCTGCTTCGAAGCCATGCCGCTGGTCGAGGAGATGCTGCAGGGCGCGCTGACGCCCTCGGTCGCCTTCAACGACCACACCACGATGGGGATGCTGTCCCCGGACGTGACGCTGCAGGAACGCCCCTTCGATCACGATCCGGACTTCCCCGTGGTCGACACCCGCAGCAGCGCCTTCCGCGCCAAGATGGAGAGCCGGGCCAAGCGGTCGGCCATCCCGGTGGACGACTACGTCGCGCTGATCGAACGCACATGGGAACGCCGCCCCGAGGTGCCGAACGCCATCGCCACCATCGCCCGCGCCGCGCAGGCCGCCACCGCCTCGATGCTGAGCCACGACGACACCCAGGTCGAGACGCGGGACTACTACCGCGGGCACGGCGCCCGGATCAGCGAGTTCCCGATGAACCTGCGGGTGGCCCAGGCCGCGCGCGACGCCGGCGACATGATCGTCTTTGGCGCCCCCAACGTCCTGCGTGGCGGCAGCCACATCGGCTCTCCCTCGGCGGCCGAGATGGTCAGCGCCGGGCTCTGCGACATCGTGGCCAGCGACTACTACTACCCCGCGATGCTGGCCGCCGTGACCCGGATGGAGGCCGAGGGCCGCGCACCGCTGCACCGGCTCTGGAAACTGATCTCGACGAACCCGGCGCGGGCGTCGAACCTGCCCGACCGGGGCGAGATCGCGGTTGGCCAGCGCGCCGACCTCGTGCTGCTCGACTGGCCCTCGGGCGAGGCGCCGCAGGTCCGGCTCACCCTTTCGGCCGGCGAGATCGCGCACCAGGCCGGCGGGCTGGGAGGCATGTGATGCTCGAGGTGGCGGACCGCTTCGACGGCCTGGCCGAGACCTATGCCCTGCATCGGCCCGGCTACCCGACCGAGGCGTTCGACCACCTCTTCCAGCAGACCGCGACCGACAAGCGGATCGCCGTCGATGTCGGCGCGGGCCCGGGCAATTCCACCGCCGCCCTGCGGGACGCGCTGCCCGCCGGCTGGCTGATCACCGCCGTCGAACCGGGGCACGAGATGCGGCGCGTGCTGACCCGCAGCTTCTCGGACGCGCCCTGCGTGCAGGTCGTCAACGGCTTGGCCGAAGCGGTCCCCCTGCCCGACGGCAGCGCCGGACTTATGGCGGCCTGCACCGCGTTCCACTGGTTCGACCGCCCCGCCTTCTACGCCGAGGCCGCACGCGTGCTGGCGCCGGGCGGCGTCCTCGCACTGGTGCGCAACCGGCGGGTGCCCTGCGCGGTGATCGACGCGCTGAACGCCTACATCGCCGAGCATGCGATCGAGGTCAGCGACCATGCCCGGCGCGAGGCCAGCAAGGAGCCTTCGGTCCGCGAGCTGTCCGAGGTGACGGGTTTTTCGACCGCCCGCTCACGCACCTACGCCTGGCGGGAAGAACGCGACCGGCGGGGGCTGATCGACCTCTACCTCACGCGGTCGTCGGTGTGGTCCATCGTCCGCCGCACCGGGCTGCGCCGGGTGATGGACGACCTGCAAGCGGTCTGCGCCGCGACCATGGGCGAGACGGTCACGCTCGACTGGGAAACCACCGTCAAATGGGCGCGGCGGCGGTAGCCATCGGGTGGGGTGTCGGCGGGGCGACCCCCCCCTACCGGGGCGCGACGGCTAGGCCGCCAGCCCCTCGCGCTCCAGCCAGGCCATCGACGGCAGGATCCCCGCCTTGTCGCGCAGCTCCAGGATCAGGCGCGGGTGGCTCTCGACCGCGGCCAGCGCGGCGAAGACCGCGTGCCAGCGGATCGTGCCCTGCCCGATGGCCCAGTGCCGGTCGGCATAGCCCTCGGCGTCCTGCAGGTGGACATGGCCCAGCATCTCGCCCGCGGACTGCACGAAGTAGTCGACGGGCGGCGCCCCGGTGGACCCGTGTGCATAGTGCGCGTGGCCGGTGTCGATGGACAGCTTCACCGCCTCCGAGCCGAAGCTTTCCGCCAGCACCCGGCGGTCGCGCGGATCGATGTCCTCGATGTTCTCGATCACCAGCATGACGCCCTGATCCTCGGCCCGCCGGACCGCCTGCGCCAGGCAGTCGTGGGCCGCCTCGATCACCATGGCGCGCGCGGTCGGGTAGTTGTCGAGGTTGTGGTAATCCCAGGTCGTGTAGGGCGAATGGATGACCATCTGGGTGGCCCCGACCGCGGCGCAAATGTCCAGGCCCGTCAGCATCCGCTTGCGCACGATGGCCCGGATCTCGGGGTCGGGGTTGGAAAAGCTCAGGCCCCAGAACGGCCCGTGGATGCCGAGCCGGCCCTTGAAGCCGTCGAGGTGTTTCCGCGCCTCGTCGGCGGCCGCCTTCCAGCCGTCGCCGATCAGCATGTCGGGGGCGTGAAAGGTCTGCAGCTCGAGGTCGCGGTCCTTGTCGAAGAGCCAGTCGCGGAATGTCGGCAGTTCGGTGACCGTCAGGGCCGCGCCGATGACGGGAAGGATCATGCCGCCACTCCTTCCGCGCGCAAGACCTCGCGCGGGACCATGGTGCCGTCCGAGAAGATCACCCGCCCGTTGCGGAAGGTCGCGCGCACGTGGCCCACGCCGCTGTCGTCGGCAATCACGAGGTCGGCGCGGCGGCCCAGCCCGATCTCGCCCCGGTCGCTCAGGCCGAGCGCACGGGCCGGGTTGCGGGACACGAGCCGCGCCGCGCCGGCGAGGCCATCGGGATCGGCCCGCGCAAGGATCAGGATCGCCGGCAGCATGGCCGAAGGATGGTAATCGGCCGCGAGGATGTCGAGCAGCCCCGCCGCGTGCGCGTCCCGCGCCGAGAGGTTGCCGGAATAGCTTTCGCCGCGCAGGGCGTTCGGCGCGCCCATGGCGGTCAGCAGCCCGCGGGCCTTGGCGGCCTCGGCCGCCTCGACGGTCACCGGGAATTCCGAGATCACCGCGCCCAGCGTCTTCATCAACGCGACCTTCTCGACCGTGTCGTCGTCGTGGCTGGCCAGCGCGATCCCGTGTTCGGCGCAGATCGCCGAGATCGCGGCCAGCGTCGCGCCGGTGTCGCCGCCCGCCTGCTGCTTCTCGGCGATGCGTTCCTGCACCCGCCGCGCGGCTTCGGCGGGGGTGATCCCCTCCTGCGCGACGATCTTTTCGGCCAGCGCCTCGATGTCGCGGTACTGGCCCTGCCCCGGCGTGTGATCGGTCAGCGACAGCATGTCCACGGTGCCTTCGGCGATCAGCTCCTCGACCACCTCGAGCGCGTTCGGATAGTTGATCTCGAACCGGGCGTGGACTCTGTGATCCACCTTCAGTTCGTCGCGCATCCGCTTCAGCGCGCGCAGCATCTCGCTCGAATGGGCGTGCGAGCGCAGGTGGCCGTGCACCGATTTCGGGTTGAAGCTGACGGCGGCGTAGCCCGTCGTCACGCCCGAGACCTTCAGCCGCCGGTCAAGGTCGCGCAGGCCCAGTTCCATCGGCATCTTCACGTTCGGCCGCGGCTCGACCTCGCGTTCGATCATGTCGCCGTGCATGTCGATGAAGCCCGGCAGCAGGATCAGCCCCTCGCCGTCCACGGCCGGGTGCGGCACGGTGCCTTCGCGGATCTCGGCGATGCGCCCGTCCTCGATCCGGACGGCGCCGCGGTCCAGCACGGCTTCGGGCAGGACGACACGGAAGTTACTCAGCCACATGGGCGTCTCCTTTGGGGCATGGGGTGCGGGGTGCCGTGCCGCAGCATGGCACCTCACTCGGGAAGGTCGAGCGAAAAGCGGACGAGGCCTGCGGCCCAGATCGCTTCGGACCAGCCGATGGGCAGGCCGTCGGGATCGGCGTCCAGCTTGCACATCACGATGACGGGTTGGTCGGCGGGCTGTTCGAGCATCCGCGCCTCCCACTTCTGCGGCAGGCGGGCATAAAGCGATGTCTCGCGCCGATGGTAGTCCGCGATGCCGTGATCGGCATAGACCGCGGTGATGGACTGCCCGGCCAGCCGGTCCGCGCCCAGCGCGGGAAACCGCGAGGCGGGGTGGTAGCTGCGGGTCAGGTTGATCGGCCGGCCATCGGCCAGACCGTGGGTGATGACGCGGTGCACCTCGGCGCCCACCGCAAGATCCAGCGCCTCGGCCACCTCTCCGGTGGCGGCGCAGACCTCGGCGGTGACGGTCGATCCGCCCGGCGTCACGCCCTGCGACAAAAGGTTCTCGCGGAACCGGGTGCGGCGGGCAATGCGATAGGTGATCCGCGGCATCCCGCGCACGAAGGTCCCGCGCCCCTGTTCGACGCTCAGCACGCCCTCGGCGGCCAGGGCGGCCACGGCGCGGCGCAGCGAATGCCGGCCGACGCCGATCTCGCGCTGCATCTCCTGTTCGGTGGGCAGGCGGTCGCCCTCGGCCAGGTCCTGCGCGGCGATGCTCCTGACGATCCAGTCCCGGGCGGTCTGCCAATTGCTGCTCTGCACGGTCGCCGCGCCCCTCGGTCGATTCATTCGGATGTCTACCGGCTACCTCGGGCGTTCTTCAAACAGGTGACGCGGGGATGACAGCTTGGCGACAATTGTCTGCCGCCGTCCGTGGCACCGGGCCCCGCGGATGCGTGCCAGCGCGGGAGGCGCCTCGCCAAACGTATTGATTTCATGAACGAAACGCGTGAAACATTCGTGACGGTCGCCGCGACCGTCCGCACCGTGGCTCGGCGATGCGGACGCCGGCGGCCAGGTCAGGAAGGGACCTGCGACCATGCCCAAGACCGCACTGCCGCCGGCCCCGGTCCTGCTGACCGGCGACGCCGTCGAGGGCTTGGAGGGCACGACGCTCGACACCGGCACGCTCTCGGCCGCGGGGCCTTCCGAAACCATCGCGTTCACCCTGATCGACACCTTCGACCATGCCGTGACCGGCGCCGGGGCGCTGGCACTGGTGCTGGGGGACGAGCTTGTCCTGATCCGCCCCGGCGCGCCCATGCAGCGCCAACCGGCCGCCGCACCCGACTACGTCGAGGCGATGCCAGAGGGGCCGGTGACCGCGGCGCTCGCCACCTGTGTTCCACCGGTCCGCCGGTTGGTGGCAGTGCAGTCCGGAGAGGCGACGCGGCAGGAGTTGGACCTGAAGCTCGTGGACGGCGCGGTCGCGGCCCGCATCCGCACCACCCTGTTGATCAGCGCCGACGGCGGCATCGCCACGCTGGTGGAGGCCACGGACCACGCCGCCCGCAAACCGCTGAAAGCCTTGCTGAGGATGATTGCCGCCCGTGGCACGCCTGCCGCCGGGGACCTGCGGGCGCTGCTGACCGCCCCGGAGAAGCTCTATACCAGCAAACCGGCGATCGCGATGACCGGGGATGAAACCGCCTATCGCGCGGCGACCGACATCTGCCGGGCCCACCTGGCCGTCGCGACCCGGAACGAGCCCGGGGTGATCGCCGACCTGGATATAGAGTACCTGCACGACCACCGCGTCGCGCTGCGGCGGGTGCGATCGGTCCTGTCGCTGTTCAAGGGCGTCTATGCCCCGACCCAGACCGAAAAGCTCAAGGCCCGGTTTTCCGCGCTGATGGCCCAGACCGGCCGGTTGCGCGACCTCGACGTCCAGCTGCAGGACCGCGCCTGCACCCGCGCCCTTGTCCCGGCCGAGATGCGACCCGGGCTCGACCTGCTCTTCGACCGTTTCGCGGCCGAACGCGCGGCGGCGCAGACGGCACTTGCCGCACGACTGAGCAGCGAGGCCCATGCCGCCGAGATCGCGGACCTCGAGGCGATCCTTGCCTCGGCCCGCCGCCTGCGCAAGGGGCCGGATGCCAACCGCGACGCCCATGACTATGCCCAGAAACTGGTCTGGGCGCGCTATCGAAAGGTCTGCAAGATTGCCGCCGGCATCGACGACACGACCCCCGATGCGCAGGTCCATCGCCTGCGCATCCAGTGCAAGAAACTGCGCTACCTGCTCGAGTTCTTCGCCCCGCTCTTCGACCCGGCCGCGCTGAAGAAACCGGTCAAGCAGCTGAAACGCCTGCAGGACCGGCTGGGTCGGTTCAACGATCACTCGGTCCAGCAGCAGGCCCTGCGCGAGGTGGCCGCGGCGCTTGATCCCGAAAGCGACGGCGCGATCGAGATCGCCACCGCCATCGGCGCACTCGTCACGGTGCTGAACCAGCGCCAGGCGGCCGAACGGGCGCAGATCGTGGAGAGTTTTTCCGACTTCGTGTCGGACCGGACGCGCCGGGACCTGCGCGAGGTCTTCAAGCCCGCCGCCACTGCAAAGGGGGGCGCCTGATGCCCGCCGGCACCGAGATCGAGCGCAAGTTCCTTGTTGCCGCCATGCCCGACCTTGCCGCCGCGCGGGCGACGCCGATCCGCCAGGGCTATGTCACCCGGCCCGAGGATTCGATCGAGGTCCGGCTGCGCCAGAAGGGCGAGGCCTACCTCGTGACCATCAAGTCCGGCGAGGGGATGGTGCGCGGCGAACACGAGACGGCGATCCCGCGCGCCGCCTTCGACGCGCTCTGGCCCGCCGTGTCGGGCACGATCACCAAGACGCGCTGGACCGGCCAACTGCCCGACGGGCACGTCTACGAGATCGACATCTTCGATGCGCCACACGCGCCGCTGGTGGTGGTCGAGGTCGAATTCCCGAGCGAGGCCGCCGCCCATGCCTTTGTCCCGCCCGACTGGTTCGGTCGCGAAGTGAGCGGCGAAAAGGCCTACTCCAACAAGGTGCTGGCCTTCGGCGGCTGATCCGCTGGCCCCCTGCAACCCGCCCGGCTGGTCCTGTCGCCTGTGCGCTCCCTCGTCTTGAGTGAAACCGCGGGAAGACGCAGCCCGCAATGCTCCCAGGACAGGACCCCTCCCCATGCCCACCACGATCTTCCAGGCCAAGAAAATCCACACGATGAGCCATGCCCGCCCCGAGGCCACGCATGTCGCGGTCCGGGACGGCAAGATCCTCGGCGCGGGCACGCTGGAGGAACTGGAACGCTGGGGCGACTACACGCTCGACACCACGTTTGCCGACAAGGTGCTGATGCCCGGCTTCGTCGAGGGGCACGCCCACGCCGTGGCCGGCCCGATCTGGGAGGGCACCTACCTCGGCTGGTTCGACCGCACCGACCCCGACGGGAAGCTCTGGCCCGGCCTCAAGACCGTCGACGACATCGTCGCCCGCCTGCAGGAGGCCGACCGGGCCGATCCCGGCGACGGCATCCTTGTCGCCTGGGGCCTCGACCCGATCTACATGGACAACGTCCGCGTGACCCGCGCCGACCTCGACCGCGCCACCACCGACCGGCCCATCGTGATCACCCATGCCTCGGGCCACATCATGAGCATGAACTCTAAGGCGCTCGAAATGTCGGGCCTGATGAAACCGGGCGTCAACCACCCGGCGATCCCGCTCGGCGGTGACGGCCTGCCGATGGGCGAACTGCGCGGGCCCGAGGTGATGGTGCCCGCCGCGACCAAGCTCGGCTATGACCGCCGCGCTTCAGAGGCGACGCCCGAAGGGCTGCGCGCCTTTACCCGCGTCTGCGTCCGCGCCGGCGTCACCACGACCGCCGACCTGGCCCGCACCTATTCCGAGGAGCAGCTCGACCGGATGATCGAACAATCCAACGCGCCGGATTTCCCGATCTGCCTCGTCCCCTTTCGGCACGGCCGCGACATGGCGCCGAAGGACCTGATCGCCTTCATGAAGGCGGCCAGGGCGCGGTCGACCGAACGGCTGGAACTGGGCAACATCAAGCTGCACGCCGATGGCTCGATCCAGGGCTTCACCGCCCGCCTGCGCTGGCCGGGCTACCAGAACGGCGCGCCGAACGGGCTCTGGTACCTGGTGCCCGAGCAACTGAGCGAAGTGCTCGAGGGCGCGTTGACCGAGGGCCTGCTGGTGCATGTCCACACCAACGGCGACGAGGCGTCGGAGCTGGTGATCGACACGCTGGAACAGGTGCTGAAGAAGGTCCCGTCACCCGACAACCGCGTGACGCTGCAACACTGCCAGATGGCGACGCCCGCGCAGTTCAGGAAGGCCGCGCGGCTGGGGATGTGCGTGAACCTCTTTGCCAACCACCACTACTTCTGGGGCGACGAACACTACAAGTACACCGTCGGGCCGGAGCGCGCCGAACGCATGAACGCCTGCCGCACCGCGCTCGACTCGGGTGTGCCGATGACGATCCACTCGGACGCGCCGGTCACGCCGCTGGGGCCGCTCTTCACCGCCTGGTGCGCGGTGACGCGGCGCACGCCATCGGGCCGGGTGCAGGGCGAAGGGGAAAAGATCACCGTCGCCGAGGCGCTTGAGGCGATCACGCTGGGGGCGGCCTTCACGATGAAGATGGACCACCTGATCGGCTCTATCGAGGCCGGCAAGCGCGCCGATTTCACCGTGCTCGAGGACGATCCCTACGCGGTCGATCCAGAAGCACTGAAGGACGTTGGCGTCTGGGGCACCGTGCAGGGCGGGCGCAAGTTCGCGGCGGCGACGATCTGAGGGCGGGAAGTTCCCGGGCGTCGGCCCGGCTCTCTGCCGACTGGCCCCCTGCATCCTCTCGCACTGGCCCTGTCCCTTGACCCGGCCCTCGTCTTGACTGACGACTTCGGGCATCCCCTTGCCCGGACCAATCCCCACGCCCCGCAACAGGACCCCGCCGATGCCCACCACGATCTACCAGGCCCGAAAAATCCACACGATGAGCCATGCCCGTCCCCACGCCACGCATGTCGCGGTGCGAGATGGCAAGATTCTCGGCGCGGGCACGCTGGAGGAACTGGAACGCTGGGGCGACTACACGCTCGACACCACGTTTGCCGACAAGGTGCTGATGCCCGGCTTCGTCGAGGGGCACGCCCATTCCAGCGCCGGGTCCACCTGGGACGGCGCCTACCTCGGCTGGTTCGACCGGCGCGACCCGGATGGCAAGGTCTGGGATGGCCTCAAGACCGTCGATGCCGTGGTCGAACGGCTGAAGGAAGCCGCCGCCGCCAAACCCAACGAACCCATCGTCGTCGGCTGGGGCCTCGACCCGATCTACATGGACAACGTCCGCGTCACCCGCGCCGACCTCGACCGCGCCTGCGACGACCGTCCGATCGTGATCATGCACGCCTCGGGCCACATCATGAACATGAACAGCCTCGCGCTGGAAAAGGCCGGGCTGCTCAAGACCGGCCTGAACCACCCCGGCATTCCGCTGGGGGCCGACGGCATGCCGATAGGCGAGTTGCGCAGCCCCGAGATCATGGGGCCGGCGGGCGCCAAGGTGGGCTTCGACCGGGGCAAGGCGATCGAGGGTTCGTCCGAGGGCCTGCGCTCCTACGCCCGGCTCTGCGTCCGCGCGGGGGTGACCACCGCAACCGATCTCGCCCGGTCGCTGACCGAGGACTCGGTGGCGCAGGCGCTGGCGATCACCGGCGAGGCGAACTTCCCGCTCTGCCTCGTGCCGTTCCGCATCATGATGGGCATGTCGCCCGAGGACCTCGTGACCTTCACCGCCGGGCTCAAGGCGAAATCGACCGAGCGCTGCGACCTCGGCCGGATCAAGGTGGTGGCCGACGGGTCGATCCAGGGCTTCACCGCGCGCCTGCTCTGGCCCGGCTACCAGAACGGGGCGCCGAACGGTCTGTGGTACGTGGCCCCGGACCAGTTGGCCGAGATCTATGAACGCGCGCTCGCGGCTGGCGTGCTGGTGCACACCCACACCAATGGCAACGAAGCGACGCAGCTGGCCATCGAGACGCTGGAGGCGGCACTGAAGAAGGCGCCGAACTTCGACCACCGCTTCACCCTGCAGCACTGCCAGCTGGCGACGCCAGCGCAGTTCCGGAAGATGGCCCGCCTCGGGATGTGCGTGAACCTGTTCGCGAACCACCACTTCTACTGGGGCGACGAGCACTACAGCCTGACCGTCGGGCCGGAACGGGCCGAGCGCATGAACGCCTGCCGCACCGCGCTGGACTCCGGCGTGCCGATGACCATCCACTCCGACGCGCCGGTGACCCCGCTGGGGCCGCTCTTCACCGCCTGGGCCGCCGTGACCCGCCTGACCGCGTCGAACCGCGTACAGGGCGAGGGAGAGAAGATCACCGTGGCCGAGGCGCTCGAGGCGATCACCCTCGGTGCGGCTTTCACGCTGGGGATGGATCACCAGATCGGCTCCATCGAGGCCGGCAAGCGGGCGGACTTCGCCGTGCTCGAAGAGGACCCGTACGAGGTCGCCCCCGAGGCCCTGAAGGACGTGACCGTCTGGGGCACCGTGCAGGGCGGCCGGGTGTTCGCCGCGGCGACGATCTGACGACACGCGCCCCGGGCTTCGGTCTGGGGCCAAGGGCCCGCACCGCTCTGGACCCGCCGACGCCCCTGCCCCACAGTCTTTCCGACGCCCAACCGAACCGAGGCCCGACCATGCCCCCCACTCTGCCCATCACCATCGTCGGCGGCTACCTCGGCGCGGGCAAGACCACGCTGGTCAACGCACTCCTGCGCCACTCGAGCCTGCGCATCGCCGTTCTGGTCAATGAGTTCGGCGCCCTGCCCATCGACCGCGACCTGATCGAGGCCGAGGATGACGCACTGATCGCGATCTCGGGCGGATGCGTCTGCTGCGAATTCGGCGACGACCTGACCGGCGCGCTGATGCAAGTGCGCGACATGACCCCGCGGCCGGACCACATCCTGCTGGAAAGCTCGGGCGTGGCGCTGCCCGGCTCGATCCTCGCCTCTCTGATGTTCGTCGACGGGCTGCGCGCGGACGGTGTCGTGGTGGTGACCGACGCGGCCGAGATCCGGACCACGGCGGCCAACACCTACCTCGCCGACACGATCGAGCGGCAGATGAAGGACGCCGACATCGTGGTGATGAACAAGACCGACCTTGTCACTGAGGCCGACCAGGCGCAGGTCCGGGACTGGCTCAAGTCGCAGGCCCCCGGCGCGCGGATCGTTCCGGCCGAACACGGCCGCGTCCCGCACGAGGTCCTGCTGGGCGCGATCCCCCTGCCCAAGCGCGGCCACCGCGTCACCGGCCACGCCGAAGGGTTGTTCCACAGCCGCGTCCAGACGCCCGAGGGTCCGGTCGATCCCGTCGCCCTCGCCCGTGCGCTGGCCGAGGGCGACCTAGGCCTTGTCCGCGCCAAGGGGCACGTCGAGAAGATCGGCGGCGGGATGAGCCTGATCCAGGTCGTTGGCAACCGCTGGTCGGTCGAGGATGCCGCCGACGGTTTTGCCCCCGGTGTCGTCTGCATCGGGCTGAAAGCGGTGTTCGACCCGGCCCGGCTCGACACGTTGGGCCCGGTCGAAACTGCCTGACCATCAAGCCCGCTGCAGTTTCACCGCCTCGCTCCGCGCCAGCCGCACGACGTGCGCCATGTAGGGCTTGGCCATGTCGTCGGTCCGCATCGCCGCGTACATGCGGCGGGTCAGCCCGGCCTCGGTGATCGGGCGGGTGACGTAGTCGCTGTGGTACTTCACCTCGCGCAGGACCCAGTCGGGCAGGACCGAAACCCCGCGACCGGACGCCACCAACAGCAGGATCATCTCGGTCAGCTCCACCCGCCGGATCGCCGCCGGTTCCACGCCGTGCGGTTCCAGGAGCATGGTAAAGACGTCAAGGCGCGAGCGGTCGACCGGGTAGGTCAGCAGCGTCTCGCCCTTGAAGTCTTCGGGTCCGACGAAGGGTTTCTCGGCCAGCGGATGGCCCGCGGCGGCGACGAAGACGGGCGAATAGTCGAAGAGCGGCGCAAAGGTGATGCCGTCCACATCCTCGGGGTCGGAGGAGATCACCAGGTCGACCGCCTCGCGCTCCAGCGCGTCCATGGCGGTGAAGGCCAGGCCCGGCCGGATGTCCACGTCGACCTCGGGCCAGGCGCGGCGGAACTGTTCCAGCACCGGCAGCAGCCAGTCAAAGCAGGCGTGGCATTCGATGGCGATGTGCATCCGCCCCGCGCTGCCGTCGCGCAGGGTCTGGAACTCGGCCGCCAGCGCGTCGATCTCGGGCAGCACCCGGTCGGCCACGCGCAGGAACCGCTCCCCCGCCGCCGATAGGCGCAGCGGCTTTGAGCGGCGAACAAACAGCTCCATCCCGGTCTGTTCCTCCAACCCCTTGAGTTGGTGGGACAAAGCGGACTGGGTGATGTTCAGGACATCCGCCGCGCGGGCCAGTCCGCCCGCCTCGTGGATCGCCTTGACCGTCCTAAGATGCCGCAGCTCGATGTGCATGATGTGAACGCAACTCATATTATGGATGAGAATGTTGAAGTTGTCTCACATCGCCCCATCTGTCACAAGGCGTCAACTTGGAGGTATCTTCATGCCCGCACCGGCGATCTCATTCGAATTCTTCCCGCCTCAGACGCTCGAGGCCTCGTTCCGCCTTTGGGACACCGTGCAGGTGCTCTCGCCGCTCAAGCCGCGCTTCGTCTCGGTCACCTACGGCGCCGGCGGCACGACCCGCGACCTGACTCGCGACGCCGTGGCGACGCTGCACAAGAACTCGGGCCTCAACGTCGCTGCGCACCTGACCTGCGTCAAGGCCACCAAGGAAGAGACCCTGTCGATCGCCGAGGGCTTTTCCGCTGCCGGCGTGAAGGAGATCGTCGCGCTGCGGGGCGACCCGCCGAAGGACGAGGGCAAGTTCACCGTGCACCCCGGAGGCTTCGAGAACTCGGTCGAGCTGATCGCAGCGCTGGCCGAGACCGGCAAGTTCACCATCCGCGTCGGCGCCTACCCCGAGAAGCACCCCGAGGCCGCCAGCGACACGGCCGACGTCGACTATCTCAAGCGCAAGTTCGATGCCGGAGCCGACGAGGCGCTGACCCAGTTCTTCTTCGACGCCGAGCATTTCCTGCGCTTCCGCGATGCCTGCGCCAAGGCGGGCATCGACAAGCCGATCGTGCCCGGCATCATGCCGATCGAGAACTGGAAGGGCATCCGCCGCTTCGCGCTGAACACTGGCGCCTCGGTTCCCACCTGGCTCGACGACGCCTTCGAAAAGGCGATCCGCGACGACCGGCAGGACCTGCTGGCCACCTCGCTCTGCACCGAGATGTGCACGACGCTGATGGCCGAGGGCGTGGACAAGCTTCACTTCTACACGCTGAACAAGCCCGAGATGACGCGCGACGTCTGCCATGCCATCGGCGTGACCCCGGACCTGCAGCTGGAAAACGTGGCCTGATCGGCCAGCACCCGGACCGACACGAATACGCCCCCGCAGTCACCTGCGGGGGCGTTTCGCATTCCGGGTCCGCCCTGCCTTACGGCTTCAGCATCACCTTGCCCGCCCGTCCCGGCGTCAGCGCGGCATCGCAAGCGGCCTTCAGGTCGTCGAGCGGATAGGTCCCGCCGGTCTCAAGCTTCATCTGGCCGGTCGCGGCCAGCGTCACCAGTTCGGTGATCAGGCGGGTGCGTTCCGCGGCCGCCATCTCGCCGATCACGCGCGATCCCCAGAAGCCCTTGACCATGATGTGCTTCATGATCAGCGCGCCCGAGTTCAGCGGCATCGGCGCACCGGTCGCGGTGCCGAAGACCACCAGTTCCCCGTCGACCGCCAGCAGGTCGATCAGCTCGGCCGAGAGCTCACCGCCGACGGAATCCACGGCCGAGATCGCCCGCCCCTCGCCGATGATCTCGCGCGCCTCGGCCTGCCAGCCCTCGGTCGCGGTCGAGAGCACGTTTTCCACACCCGCCGCGCGGAGCTCCTCGGCCGCCTCTTCCCGCCGGACGAGGCTCAGCAGGTTGATGCCGCGCGCCTTGGCGAGGCCCACCATGATCCGGCCGACCGCCCCGTTCGATGCGGTCTGGATGATCCAGTCGCCCTTCTCGGCCTTCAGCGTCTCGAGCAGCGCCAGAGCCGAGAACGGCATGGCGATCAGCTGCGCGCCCAGTTCGTCGGCAATCTGCGCGGGCAGCGGCAGGAGGCCCGCGGCCGGGGCCAGGAAATGCTCTGCCCAGGTGCCGTGCACGCCCGACGCGACCACTCGCTGCCCGACCAGTGCAGCATCGACGCCCTCGCCGACCGCCTCGACCACGCCCGCGGCCTCGGACCCGCCGATGGCGCCCGGCAGCGGCGGCTTGTAGCCATAATTGCCGCGGATGGTCCAAAGGTCGTGGTTGTGGATCGGCGACAGGATGGTCCGGACCAACGCCTGCCCGGCACCGGGCACGGGCGTGTCGACGTCGCGGGTTTCCAGCACGTCGCGGGGTTCACCGAACGTGTCGTGTACGGCTGCTTTCATGGGAATGTCCTTTCTATGCGCCCGGGATCAGGCGCGTCCTAGTGTCCTCCAGCGCCCGGCTGAGCGGGCCCTGGTCATGCGAGAGTTTCGACAGGATCGCGGCCCCCAGCCACTGCGCGTAAAGCGCCTCGGCCACGGCCTGCGGATCAATTTGCGGGATGAGGGAGCCGTCTTTGCCACCCTCCCTCAGCATCTGCGCCAGCCTGCCCGTCAGGGCCTTCACGCCCGCGTCCAGCACGGCGCGCATCGCCTCGGACAGGTCGGCGACCTCGGCGCCCAGCTTGACCACCAGGCAGGTGCTGACCAGCCCCGCCTCGCGTTCCTGGTCGACCCAGGCGGCGCAGAAGGCCATCAACTTGTCCGCCCCCGTCGCGTCTCGCGCCAGAAGCGCATCGACCTGCGACAGGTAATCGGCCACGTAATCCTCGAGCAGCGCCTGGCCAAACGCTTCCTTGGAGGGGAAGTAGTAATAGAACGACCCCTTCGGCACGCCGCTTTCCTTCAGCAGCGTCGACAGTCCGACCGCGCCGAAGCCGCCCGTCGTCACCAGCCGGCGGCCGGTGGCGAGGATGGTCTGGCGGGTCTGGTCGGACTTGGTCAGGCGTGTCATGCCGCCCAGATGGGGCGGATTAGACCAGTCGTCTAGTAGACGGTCGGTCTATTTTTTGGATGACGTGGCGGCACGGGGCCGGATGGCGCTAGCCCGCGCCCTGCGTCCGGCGGATCACCGGCGTCACCGTGGGCATCCTCAGCCCGCGCGCCACGGCCGTTTCGTGCAGCCGTTCCGACCGATCCGCCCCGACCACCCGGCGCTTGCGCAGAAGGAACAGCTTACCCAGCCCCTGCCACGTCCCGATCGAGGGCGCGTTCACATCCGTCGGATAGCGCGCGCGCCAGCCCTCGGGCAGGGTCAGGCCGCAGACCTCGGCCTGGGTCAGCATCCAGACCAGCGGGATGTTCGACAGCCCACGGGCCTCCTCCTCCCCTCCAAGCTGGCCGCCGACATCGCCGTGGGTGCCGGCGAACCAGACCTGTTCCAGCCGCCCCATCCAGTCCTCGTCGCTGGTCCAGAGCAGCGGCTCATACGCCTCGCGCGTCTCTTCGCAGGCCAGCGCGTGGAACCCGGCCTTCACGCAGTCGGCCAGGTGCAGGTTGTGGAATTCATGGCTGCGCTCAGTCAGCATCCAGATGAACGGCAACCGGATGCCGAGCGCCTTGACCGTGTCGAAGGCGCCGATCATCTCGACCTGCACATGCTCATGGCAGAACGCCTCGGCAAAGGCGTCGGCTGCCTCGCTCGCCGCCCCGGCGCGGTAGTGGCGATAGGCCAACTCGACATTGCGTTCGGTCGCGGCCTCGGCCTTGAGCAGGCCGACCCGGTCGATCACCCCGGCCAGCGAACGCACCGCGAAGGCGCCGCGCGAATAGCCGAAGAAGAAGATGCGGTCGCCCGGCCGGTAACGCGAGGCGAGGTAGCCATAGGCGCGCTTGATCTGCCGGTTGATCCCCTTGCCGACGATCACGTCCCAGCCATGGCGCCAGGTCTGCCACTGGATCCCGGCCTCGTAATAGATCGACAGGTCCGCGCCGCCGCGTTCCGACAACAGGCGGTAGATCAGCCCGACGTTGGTTTCCTCGCCGGGCTGGAGCGTCGACATCGTGCCGTCCAGGATGATCACATGGGTGACCGGTCCGCGCGTCCTCGGCCGCTGCGGGCGCTTGGTGCGCTCGGCAAATCCCGGCCAGAGCCGGGAGAGGATCCTGTCACTCAGCCGCCTGAACATGGTTCAACATCGTCCAGACCCGCCCCGGCGTGAACGGCATGTCAGCCTGAGTCACGCCCCGGCAGGCCAGAGCATCGGCCACCGCATTGGTCACCGCCGCCATCGAGCCGACGGTCCCCGCCTCGCCGCAGCCTTTCATCCCCATCGGGTTCGCGGTGGACGGAACGGGTTCGCTTGTGAAAGAAATGAACGGCATGTCGGACGCGCGCGGCATCGCGTAATCCATGAAGGTCGCGGTCAGGAGCTGGCCGTCCTCGTCAAAGGCCACGCGTTCCATCAGCACCTGTCCCGCGCCCTGCACGACGCCGCCATGCACCTGCCCCTCGGCCAGCATCGGGTTGATAAGATTGCCGAAATCGTCGACCACCGTGTAGCGCACCAGCTGGGTGAAGCCGGTTTCGGGATCGACCTCGACCTCGGCGATATGGGCGCCGTTGGGATAGGACCGGCCCGGCAGCTTGGCGGTCGAGCGGTGCGCCAGCAGGTCCGTGCGCCCCTTCTCGCGGGCCCATTCGGCGACGTCCATCATCGAGGGCGCAGCGTTCGACCCTTCGATCCGGAAGCTCTCGTCGTCAAAGCTGATCTTGTCGGGATCGACCTCCATCACCTCGGCCAGGAAGCCGGTGAAGGCCTCGATCATCGTCTCGACCGTGGCCAACGTCGCGTTCGACTGCGTGGTGACCGAGCGCGAGCCGCCGGTGCCGCCGCCGGTCTCGATCCGGTCGCTGTCGCCCTGCACCACACGGATCAGGTCGGCGGGAATGCCGGTCTGGTCGGAGAGGAACTGGGCATGGACGGTTTCGTGCCCCTGCCCGTTCGACTGGGTGCCCACGTAGATGTTCACGGTGCCCTCGTCGGTGAACTCGACCTTCGCGGCCTCGCTCGGGTCGCCGAGGATAAACTCGATGTAATAGCAAAGCCCCAAGCCGCGCAGCTTGCCCGCCGCCTCGCTCTTCTCGCGCCGGGCGTCAAAGCCGTCGCGGCCGGATTTCGCGACCGCCGTGTCGAGCACCTTGTTGAAGTCGCCCACGTCGTAGTTCTCGCCCGAGAAGCTCTTGTAGGGGAACTTGGTCGTCGGAATGAAATTCTTGCGCCGCAGCTTCCACGGGTCGACCCCCAACTCGCGCGCGGCAAGGTCCATGGAGCGTTCGAGCAGGAAGATCGCCTCGGGCCGGCCCGCGCCGCGGTAGGCGTCGGTCTGGGCGGTGTTGGTGTAGTAGCCCTCGGCCTCGAGGAACACGTCCTGGATGTCGTAGACCCCGGTCACCACGCGGGCAAAGAGGAAGGTCTGGATCGCCTGCCCGAAGTTCGAGTTGTAGGCGCCGAGGTTGTAGCGCGTCTTGACGTGGTAGGCGATCAGCTTGTGATCCTCGTCGAACCCCATCTCGACATCATGTTCGAGGTCGCGCGCCCCGTTGTCCGACAGCATCGATTCCGTCCGATCGGCGATCCAGCGCACCGGCGTGTCCAGTGCCTTCGCGGCAAAGCAGCAGGCGATGTACTCGGGGTAGGTCTTGGCCTTCATGCCGAAGCCGCCGCCGACGTCCGGATGCGTCACCCGCACATTGTCGGGCTCGAGCTCGAAAAGGCGCGCCACCTCTTTCTTCGGCCCCCAGACGCCCTGCCCGCCGAAGGACAGGTGCATCCGCGTGCCGTCCCATTCGGCAAAGCAGCCGCGCGGCTCCATCGCGACGACCATGCAGCGGCTGTCGACCACGGTGGCCCGCATCACGTGCGCCGCGCCGGCCATGGCCGCCGCGACCGTGTCGCCGTCGCCCTCGATCCAGTCGACGCCCAGGTTGCCAGGCGCTTCCGGGTGCAGGTCGGCCGCGCCGCGCGCCAGCGCCATCTGCGCCGGCAGGTCATCGATGTCGAGCTCGATCAGCTCGGCCGCGTCGCGGGCCTGCGCCAGTGTCTCGGCAACGATCAGCGCAACCGGTTCACCGACGTAGCACACCTTGCCCTCGGCCAGGATCGGATGATCGACGCTGGCGCTGTTCGAGCCGTCGCGATTCTTCATCACCGTGCCGGCCAGGCGCCCGGTCAGCCCCACCGCGTGCAGGTCCTCGGACGCCACCACAAGGCGCACGCCCTCGGCCTCGCGCGCGGCTTCGAGATCGAGGGTCGCAATCGTGCCATGGGCCACCGGGGACCGCAGGAAATAGGCAAACAGAGCCCCGTCCGGCGCCACGTCGTCCACGTAGCCGCCCCGCCCGGTCACAAGCCGCGGATCCTCGAACCGCTTGACCGGTTGGCTCTTGCCGAACTTCTCCATGGCGTTCCCTTTCCTGCCGTTCCCCCCGGACCCTAGCGGCTCGCGCCCCCATGTCCAGAGCAGGCGGGATCAGAGCCGCGCGACCGTCACGGGATCGCCGAGTCCGTAGCCGTTGAACCGGGTCCCGATGGCGAGGGAATAGGCACCCATGCCCCCGATCAGCAGGTAATCGCCCTCGTCCATGTCGGCCGGCAGCGCCATCTGGCCGGGCAGCCGGTCGAGGCTGTCGCAGGTCGGCCCGAAGACCGTCCGCGGCACGCCCGCCCCGCCGCGCGGGGTGCCGTCGGGCGCGATCACCCGCACCCGGTCGGTCGGGCCGATGTCGCGCAGTTCCGACAGACCGCCGTAGATTCCATCGTTGATGTAGACCCGGCCATCGGCGCGCACCGCCTTTACCCGGGTGGCCAGGGTAAAGGCCTCGGCCACCATCGCGCGCCCCGGCTCGCAGACCAGCGCCGGCGTGTCGTCGCCGAACGCCGCGCGGACCGACGCGGCGATCGCGTCGAAGAAGCGGTCCAGTTCGGGCGCCGTGCCGTCCCGGTGCGCCGGAAAGCCGCCGCCGACGTTCAGCCGCGCCAGCCGGACACCGGCGCGCCGCGCGATCTCGGCCGCCGCACGGATGTAGACGTCCCAGGCCGCCGGATCGGCGCATTGCGTGCCGGGGTGAAACGTCATCGCGGGTGACAGCCCCGCGGCAGCCACCTGGCGCAGCAGCACCTCGGCCGCTTCGGGCATGGCACCGAACTTCTCGCCGAAATCATAGGCCGCGCCCGCCACCGGCAGCTTCAGCCGCACCGCGACCTCGCCGCCCTTCGCGGCCGCGCGGATCTTCGCGAACTCCGCCGGATCGTCCACCGACCACGAGGTCACGCCATGGGCCACCGCCGTCTCTACCTCCTGCCGGGACCGGACGGGGTTGTTGTAATGCAGCGCCGCCTCCGGCGCGATCCGGCGCACCGCGGCCATCTCGGCCGGGCTGGCCACGTCGAACCCCGCGACGCCCGCCGCGGCCAGGTTCTCCAGCACCTCGGGCCGGTCGTTCGCCTTCACCGCATAGGTGGTGAACCCCGGAAAGCCGTCGAGGAACCGCCGCGCCGTGGCCTGCAGCCGGGTGGGAGAGAAGTAGATCACCGCATGATCGGGTCGCACCCGTGCAATATGGGTGACGGGATCGGCCATGTGGAAATCGCGCATGCTCTGCCTCCTTGGGGGTGTTTTCCCCAATGGTGGAGCAGGTTACTGTCGATTTCCCTAGGCGGATCGCCCATACTGCCATCAATTTCCGTCAATATGCCGAAAGCGCCATGCAACCCGACGACACCGACCGTGCCCTGATCGCCCTGCTGACCGAGAACGCCCGCCTGCCGGTGACCGACATTGCCCGCCGTCTCGGCCTAGCGCGCACGACGGTGCAGGCGCGGATTGACCGGCTCGAGGCGCAGGGCCTGATCGCGGGCTACACCATTCGCCCCGGCCGCGCGCTGTCGCCGCCGCTGCGCGCCACAGCCCTCGTCTCGGTCGAAAGCCGCAGCCTGCCGACACTGCTGCAGCGCCTCAGGGACATCCCCCAGGTCGAGCAGGTGCACACGCTGTCGGGCCGGTTCGACCTGATGATCCGCATCGCGGCCAATGACACCGAAACGCTCGACCGCATCCTCGACCGGATCGGCGACGCCCCCGGCGTGCGCTCTTCGGAAAGCCTGATCCACCTCTCGACCCGCATCGACCGCACCACCTGACGCCGGGTCATCTAGCCAGGAGGACTCCGGGAGGAGGCGGGCCGCAAGGCCGACGGGGCACCGCCCCCTCCCCCTCTCTCGGCCCCTTCCCGCCCGCCGCGCCGCTTGCCCCTTCCCCGCCATCGCGCCCGCGTCTATGAGGGGCCCTCGACAGGCAGGAGAGGTTTCGAATGGATCGCGCGACCCGCATCAACCAGACCATCGGCGGAGAGATCGGTGCCGCCGCCGCACAGGTGGCCGCCGCGGTGCGCCTGCTGGACGAGGGCGCGACCGTGCCCTTCGTGGCGCGTTACCGGAAAGAGGTGACCGGCGGGCTCGACGACACGCAGCTGCGCACGCTCGCCGACCGGCTGGGCTACCTGCGCGAACTGGACGACCGCCGGGACGCCATCGTCAAGTCGATCACCGAGCAGGACAGGATGACGGACGCGCTGGCGCTGTCCATCGCCCGGGCCGAGACCAAGGCCCAGCTCGAGGACATCTACCTGCCCTACAAGCCCAAGCGCCGGACCAAGGCGATGATCGCGCGGGAGAACGGGCTGGAGCCGCTGCGCGACGCGATCATGGCGGACCGCACCGCCGACCCCGAGGCGCTGGCCGCGGCCTATGTGACCGAAGCGGTGCCAACGACCAAGGACGCCCTGAGCGGCGCGCGCGACATCCTGACCGAGGAGCTGGCCGAGAACGCAGAGCTGGTCGGCGACCTGCGCGGCTTCCTGCAGAAGGAGGCCATCGTCACCGCCAAGGTCGTCGCCGGGCAGGAGGAAAAGGGCGCCAAGTTTTCGGACTATTTCGACCATTCCGAGAAATGGGCCGACATGCCGTCGCACCGGGCGCTGGCGATGATGCGGGCGTGGAAGGAAGGCGTGCTGCAACTCGACATCGGCCCGGATGCCGAGGTCGGCCAGCCGCGATGCGAGGACATGATCGCCGCCCGCCTGCACTTGACCGGCACCGGCCCGGGCGACCGCTGGCTGCGCGGGGTGGCGACCTGGACCTGGCGGGTGAAACTCGCCTCGTCGATGATGCTCGACCTGATGGGCGACCTGCGCGCGCGGGCGCACGAAGAGGCAATCGCCGTCTTTGCCCGCAACCTCAAGGACCTGCTGCTGGCCGCCCCCGCGGGCTCGCGCCCGACGCTGGGCCTCGATCCGGGCATCCGGACGGGCGTGAAAGCCGCCGTGGTCGATGCCACCGGCAAGCTGGTGGCGACCGAGACGCTCTATCCCTTCCAGCCCAAGAACGACCTGCGCGGCGCGCAGGGGGCGATCATGGGCCTGATCGCGAAACACGGGATCGAGCTGATCGCCATCGGCAACGGCACCGCCTCGCGCGAGACCGAGAAGATGGTGGCCGACACGTTGGCCATGCTGCCCCCGGGCGTGCAGAAGCCCACCAAGGTGATCGTGAGCGAGGCCGGCGCCTCGGTCTATTCCGCCTCGGAACTGGCCGCGCGGGAATTCCCCGACCTCGACGTCAGCCTGCGCGGCGCGGTCTCCATCGCCCGCCGGCTGCAGGATCCGCTGGCCGAGCTGGTGAAGATCGAACCGAAAAGCATCGGCGTCGGCCAGTACCAGCACGACGTGGACCAGCACCGGCTTGCGAAATCGCTCGAGGCCGTGGTCGAGGACGCGGTGAACGCGGTCGGCGTGGACCTCAACACCGCCTCCGCCCCGCTGCTGGCGCATGTCTCGGGGCTGGGCCTGGGCCTGGCCGAGGCGATCGTGCTGCACCGCGACCTGAACGGCGCCTTCGCCTCGCGGCAGGACCTGCTCAAGGTCTCGCGCCTCGGGCCGCGGGCGTTCGAGCAATGCGCGGGCTTCCTGCGGATCACGGGTGGGGCCGAACCGCTCGACGCCTCCTCGGTCCACCCCGAGGCCTATGACGTCGCCCGCCGCATCGTCGCCGCCTGCGGCCGCGACCTGCGCACGATCCAGTCCGATCCCAAGATGCTCAAGGCGCTGAACCCCGGCCAGTTCGCCGACGACCGCTTTGGGTTGCCGACAGTGCGCGATATCTTCGCCGAGCTGGAGAAACCCGGCCGCGACCCGCGCCCCAGCTTCAAGACCGCGACCTTTGCCGAGGGCGTGGACGACATCAAGGACCTCAAGCCCGGCATGAAACTGGAAGGCACGGTGACCAACGTCGCGGCCTTCGGCGCCTTCGTCGACATCGGCGTTCACCAGGACGGCCTTGTCCATGTCAGCCAGCTGGCCGACCGCTTCGTCAAGGACCCGCACGAGGTGGTGAAGGCCGGCGACGTCGTGCAAGTCCGCGTGACCGAGGTCGACGTGCCGCGCAAGCGGATTGGGCTGAGCATGCGCAAGGACGGCGGCGCCTCGGCCAAGGAGGATCGCAACGCCCGCAACGCCCCCCGGCAGAAGGGCAAGCAGACGCACCAGGCCGGGCCGAAGGGCGGCGGCAAGGGCAACGACCAGCCCGGCGCACTTGGCGCCGCGCTGCTGGATGCGTTCAAGAAGACCTGAGACGGGATGGGGAGGCCAGGCGCCTCCCCTGCCCTATCCGGGTCAGGTCACCCGGCCGGTCCTGCGATATGCCGGGTTGTCCCAGAGCCGCTGGTCGATGACCTCGGCCAGGATCTCGACCGCGCGGATCACGTCGCCCTCGTCGATGTAGAGCGGCGTGAAGCCGAAGCGCATGACATCCGGTGCCCGGAAATCCCCGATCACGTCCCGCGCGATCAGCGCCTGCATCGCGGCATAGCCGTGTTCGAACGCGAACGAGACCTGGCTGCCCCGCACCGACGCGTCGCGCGGGCTGACCAGTTGCAGCTCAGGGCACTTCGCCTCGACCTCGGCGATGAAGAGATCGCAGAGCCGGACCGAGGCCGCCCGCAGGTCCGCCATGTCGACCCCCTCCCAGGCGTCGAGAGCGACTTCGAGCGCCGACATCTGCAGCACCGGCGGGGTGCCGACGCGCATCCGCTCGATGTCCTTCGCCGGGCGATAGCTCTGCTCGAAGGCAAACGGCGCATCGTGGCCCAGCCATCCCGACAGCGCCGGCTGGATGGTGTCGACCAGGTCCGGGCGGACATAGATGAACGCGGGCGCGCCGGGACCGCCGTTGAGGTACTTGTAGGTGCAGCCGACCGCGAATTCGCAGTTCGACGCGGCCAGGTCCACGGGCACCGCGCCGGCGCTGTGCGCGAGGTCCCAGATCATCACCGCGCCCTCGACATGGGCCTTGCGGGTGATCGCGGCCATGTCGTGCATCCGGCCCGTCCGGTAGTCCACCTGCGTGATCATCACCGCCGCAACTTCGTCGGTGATCGCGGCCTCGACCTCCTCGGGCGCGACCACGCGCAGCTCGTGCCCCTTACCGAGGTGCCGGATCAGCCCCTCGGCCATGTAGAGATCCGAGGGGAAGTTGCCGCTGTCCGACAGCACGACCTTGCGTTCCGGCCGCATTTCCAGCGCCGCGGACAGCGCCTGGTAGACCTTGAGCGACAGCGTGTCGCCCATCACCACCGAACCCGCCGGCGCACCGATCAGGCGGCCGACCCTGGTCCCGACCCGCACCGGCTGTTCCATCCAGTCGTCGAGGTTCCAGCCCTTGATCAGGTGTTGCCCCCACTGCTCCGCCACGACCGAGGCAAGGTGATCCTTCACCGCCACCGGCAGCGGGCCCAGCGAGTTGCCGTCGAGATAGATCATGCCCTCGGGCAGATCGAACAGGTCCTTGCGCGGAAGGGATGCGGTCATAGCTGGCCTCGCAGGTTCCAGAGTTCGGGAAAGAGCTCGACCTCCAGCATCCGGCGCAGGTACATGACCCCGCTGGTGCCGCCGGTGCCGCGCTTGAAGCCGATGATGCGTTCGACCGTGGTGACGTGGTTGAACCGCCAGCGGCGGAAGTAGTCCTCGAGGTCGACCAGTTTCTCGGCCAATTCATAGAGCGACCAGTAGCGCGCCGGATCGCGGTAGACCGCGGTCCAGGCGTCCATCACCGCCGGATCGGCCTGATGTGGCGCGTCGAGGCGATAGACCTCGGGCGCGAAGATGACCCCCAGCTCGCCCGCCAGCCGGTCCAATGCGACGTGGTAGAGCGACTTGCGCCCCAGTTCCTGCGTCAGCATGGCGTGCAGCTCGGGCCGGTGTTCGTGCACCTTCATCATCGCGGTGTTGCGGTTGCCCAGGATGAACTCGATCAGCCGGTACTGGTGCGACTGGAACCCCGAGGATCGGCCCAGCTGGTCGCGGAAGGCCGTGTATTCGCTGGGCGTCATCGTGCGCAGCACGTCCCAGGCGCTGTTGAGCTGCTCGAAGATCCGCGCGACCCGCGTCATCATCTTGAACGTCGGCTCCACGTCGCCCCGCGCCAGCGTCTCGCGCGCGGCGTTCAGCTCGTAGAGCGCCAGCCGCATCCACAGCTCCGACGTCTGGTGCTGGATGATGAACAGCATCTCGTCATGGGCGTCCGACCGCAGCTTCTGCGCGCCCAGGATCGGGTCGAGCGAGAGGTAGTCGATATAGCTCATGTCCTCGGCAAAGGACATCTTGGCCCCTTCGCCGCTAGGGTCATAGGCGCCGGTCATGGCGCGCCTCCTTCGGTGGTGGCGGTGGTCCTCAGAACACCTTGAAGGTCATCGTGGTCAGCGTGCGCTCGATCCCGGGCACCTTGAAGATCGTGTCGTGCAGGAAATGACCGATGTCCTTGTCCTCGGGCACGTAAATCTTCACCAGCAGGTCGAACTCGCCACTGGTCGAATACAGCTCGGAATGCACCTCGTGCAGCGCGATCTCGTCCGCGACCTCGTAGGCCTTGCCGGGTTTGCACTGGATCTGGACAAATACGCACTGCATCTGGGTCTCCTTCACGCGCTGGCGGGCAGAACGGCCGTCGCCTCGATCTCGACCTTGGCTTCGTCCTCGACCAGCGCGGCGACGACGACCATGGTCATTGCCGGAAAGTGGTAGCCCATCACCTCGCGGTAGGCCATGCCCACCTCGGCCTGGTGGGCCAGGTATTCCTTCTTGTCGGTCACGAACCAGGTCAGGCGGGTGATCATCTCGACCGTGCCGCCCGCCGCCTCGACCACGTCGCGGATGTTGCGCAGCGCCTGGGTCATCTGGCCGATGAAATCATGCGCCTCAAAGACCTGCTGGCCGTTCCAGCCGATCTGGCCACCGACGAACAGGACCTTGCCCTCGGCCACGACGCCGTTGGCGTAGCCCTTGGCGGGCTTCCAGCCCTCGGGATGAATGATCATGGTGCTCACGCCGCGTCCTCCGCATAACTTTCCAGCACGGCGCGCACCCTGTCGGGCCAGCGCCGGGATTTCATCTTGTCGAGATCGACCAGCACGAGGGTCCCGCGCACTGTCAGCCGCGCCTCGCCCCCGCCCGCCGCGCGGATCACCATGTCGGCGCTGGCGCCGCCGGTGCGGTCCACCGCCAGGGTCCAGTCCAGCACGTCGCCCAGCCGGGACGGCGCGTGGAAATCCACCGCGATCCGGCCCATCGGCACGCCCAGCCTTTCCACGATGTGCATCTGGTGGAACGACCACGCGACCGCCTGATCGAAAAAGGTTTCGACCACCGCGTTGATCATCTCGAAGTACCTCGGGTAGAACACGATGCCCGCCGGGTCACAGTGCTGGAACATCACCGGATTGCGATGCGCAAAGACCGCCATGTCCCTCTCCCCTGTGCCGTAAGCCTTGGCGCGGACGCCCTTTCTACCCTGGCAGGAGGCCCTGCCGCTCAGGCTCACCTTCGGCCAGGGACATAGAAATTTCAAGCCTAAAGTTTTAGGCTTGAAATTTCTTCGGAGGGCGTGGAAGATTTCCGAAAGGACCACGCCTTGAAGGAGGGAAGCGCATGAAGACCGTCTGCATCGGGGGCGGGCCGTCCGGCCTCTACTTCGCGATCAGCCTGAAGCTCCGCCAGCCGGAGGCCGAGGTGCTGGTGATCGAGCGCAACAAGCCCGACGACACCTTCGGCTGGGGCGTGGTGCTCTCGGACGAGACGCTCGACAACCTCGCGGTCAACGACCCCAAGAGCGCCGCCGCGATCCGCGAGCACTTTGCCTACTGGGACGACATCAAGGTGGTGAAGGAGGACGTGGCGATCACCTCGTCCGGCCACGGCTTCTGCGGTCTGGGCCGCAAGCAGATGCTGCTCATGCTGCAGGAACGCGCCCGCGAACTGGGCGTCGAGATGCGGTTCGAGACCGAGGTCGACGACCTCGACGCGCTCAAGGCCGAATATGACCTCGTGGTCGCCGCCGACGGGATCAACTCCAAGACCCGCACCCGCTATGCCGAGGCCTTCAAGCCCGAGATCGACACCCGTGCCTGCAAGTTCGTCTGGCTCGGCACGCATGCGAAGTTCGACGACGCCTTCACCTTCATCTTCAAGAAGACGGACCACGGCTGGGTCTGGGCGCATGCCTACCAATTCGACGCCGACACCGCGACCTTCATCGTGGAATGCGCCGAGGACACCTGGCGCGCCATCGGCTTCGACACGATGAGCCAGGACGAGTCGATCGCCACCTGCGAACGCATCTTTGCCGACCACCTCGGCGGCAATCCCCTGATCTCGAACGCGAAACACCTGCGCGGCTCGGCCTGGCTGAACTTCAACCGCGTGCTCTGCGAGAAATGGCACCACGAGAATGTCGTCCTGCTGGGCGATGCCTCGGCCACCGCGCATTTCTCGATCGGGTCGGGCACCAAGCTGGCGCTGGAATCGGCCATCGCGCTGGCCGAACTGGTCAGCACCAAGCCGACGCTGGAACAGGCGTTCGAGACCTACCAGGAGGATCGCCGCCTCGACGTGCTGCGCCTGCAGTCGGCGGCCCGGAACTCCACCGAGTGGTTCGAGGATGTCGAGCGCTACCTGCACCTCGACCCGGTGCAGTTCAACTACTCGCTTCTGACCCGCTCCCAGCGGATCAGCCACGAGAACCTGCGTATGCGCGATCCCGAATGGCTCAAGAGCGCCGAGGAATGGTTCCAGGCCCAGGCAGGTGCCAACGGCAAGCACCGCGCGCCGATGTTCGCCCCCTTCCGGCTGCGGGACATGGCGCTGAAGAACCGCGTCGTCGTCTCGCCCATGGCGCAGTACAAGGCCGTCGACGGCTGCCCGACCGACTGGCATTTCACCCACTACGCCGAACGCGCCAAGGGCGGCGCCGGGCTGGTCTATGTCGAGATGACCTGCGTCTCGCCCGAGGGCCGGATCACCCCCGGCTGCCCCGGCCTCTACGCGCCCGAACACGAGGCGGCGTGGAAACGTCTGACCGGCTTCGTGCACGCGGAAACCGACGCCAAGCTCTGCATGCAGATCGGGCATTCCGGGCGCAAGGGCTCCACCCAGCTGGGCTGGGAAGAGATGGACGCCCCGCTCAAGGACGGCAACTGGCAGACCGTGTCGGCCTCGGACCTTCCCTGGGCCGAGGGGCACGCGAAGCCCCGCGTCCTCGACCGGGCCGAGATGGACGCGATCCGCGACCAGTTCGTCGCCGCGACCGAGATGGCGGATCGCGCCGGCTTCGACATGGTCGAACTGCACGCCGCGCACGGCTACCTGCTGTCGTCCTTCATCTCGCCCATGTCGAACACCCGCAGTGACGAATACGGCGGCAGCCTCGAGAACCGCATGCGCTACCCGCTCGAAGTCTTCCGCGCCATGCGCGCCGCCTGGCCCGAAGGCAAGCCGATGTCGGTCCGCATCTCGGCCACCGACTGGGTCGGCGACCGCGGCGTCGAGGGCGAGGAAGCGGTCGCGATCGCGGCGATGTTCCGCGAGGCGGGCGTCGACATCGTTGACGTCTCGGCCGGGCAGACCAGCACCGAGGCGCGGCCGGTCTATGGCCGGATGTTCCAGACCCCCTTCTCGGACCGGATCCGGAACGAGGGCGGGATGCCCACCATGGCGGTCGGCAACATCTACGAACCCGACCACGTGAACTCGATCCTGATGGCGGGCCGCGCCGACCTCGTCTGCCTCGCCCGCCCGCACCTGGCCGATCCCTACTGGACCCTGCACGCGGCGGCGGCATTGGGCGACGAGGAGGCCGCATGGCCCCTTCCCTACCTGCCGGGCCGCGACCAGATGCGGCGGCTGGCGGAGCGCGGCGAAGGCCTCGGCATCCGGGTATGACGGACCTCTCAGGCAAGCGCGCGCTCGTCACCGGCGGCGGTGGCGGGCTGGGCGCCGACATGGCGCGCGGGCTGGCCGCCGCCGGGGCTGAGGTCTGGATCGCCGGGCGTCGGCTTGAGGCACTGGAACAGGTCGCGGCCACCCACCCCGGCCTGCACCCTGTCACGGCGGACGTGACCGACGAAGCCTCGGTCGCCGCGATGTTCGAGGCCGCCGGGCGCTGCGACATCGTGGTGGCCAATGCCGGCGCCTCGGAAAGCGCGCCCTTCGGCAAGACCTCCCTCGACGCCTGGAACCGGATGATCGCGGTGAACCTCACCGGCGCCTTCCTGACACTCCGCGACGGCGCACGGCAGTTGGCGGATGCCAAGTGGGGCCGGCTGATCGCGGTCGCCTCCACTGCCGGGCTGAAGGGCTACGGCTATGTCTCGGCCTATGCGGCGGCCAAGCATGGCACCGTCGGCATGGTGAAGAGCGCGGCGCTGGAACTGGCGCGCAGCGGGGTGACGGTGAACGCGCTCTGCCCCGGCTTCCTCGAGACCGAGATGACCGATGCCTCGGTCGCCAACATCGTGGCAAAGACCGGGATGACGTCCGAAGCCGCCCGCGCCTCGCTTGAGAAGATGTCGCCGCAACGCCGCCTGATCCGCCCCCAAGAGGTGACCGCCGCCGCGCTCTGGCTCTGCGGTCCGGGGTCCGAGGGGATCACCGGACAGGCGATCTCGGTGTCCGGCGGCGAGGTCTGAAGCCTGCGCGCATTGGCCGGGCGGCCCCCGCCCTGCGCAACGGCGCGATCGCGGGGCGGTGGGGTGCCCCCCACCCGACCGCCCCGTAGGGTGCGTGCTCGCACGCACCTTCCTCTCACCCCCAAAACGCGGACAGGCCGGGCAAATTGCCCGGCCTGTCCCACCCCATGCACTCACTAAGAACCCCTACGAGGCCCGGCGCACCGCCGAGACCTTCGAGAATCCCGCCATCGAGGCATACCCCCCAACGATGGCCTTTCGATCCTCGTAACACAACACCTGGTCGATCGCCTTGAACCCGGCGGGGGCGCGTTTCTCGACCTCGTCGATCACCCGCTCGGGCCCGCCGACACGGTTGGTCTGCACCACGTCGGCCGTCTTGGGCAGGCGCTGCTTCTCATATTGCCACAGCGCGGCGCGCGGATGTTCGCCCTTGGCCAGCTCGTCCGCCAGGCAGCGCGCGTCGAGGATCGCCTGGCTCGCCCCGTTCGATCCCACCGGGTACATCGGATGCGCGGCATCGCCCAGCAGGGTCACCCGGCCGAAGGTCCAGCGCGGCAGCGGATCGCGGTCGGCCATCGGGTATTCAAAGATCGCCTTGGTCCGCCGCACCAGCGTCCCGATGTCCATGCCCGGCACGCTGAACCGCAGCGCATGCGGCAGCACCTCGGAGAGCGGCACCTGCCGCGACCAGTTGTCGGGCGGCGGCGGCGAAAGCTCGGGATCCTTGATCCGCACGTTCACCACCCAGTTCATCAGCTGGCGGCCCTTCACCGCGGGCGCGATCGGGTAGAGCACGAACTTGCCCCCCAGCCCGCCGCCGATGGCCATGCTCTCACCGTCTTCCCAGACCGGCATCTCGGTGGCACCACGCCACATCACGACACCCTGCCAGGACGGCGGCCCCTCGTTCGGATAGAACACCTTGCGGCCGGCGGAATGGATGCCGTCGGCGCAGATCAGCACCTCGGCCCGGTCACTGACGCCGTTGCCGCCCTCGACCGAGTCGGTGAAATGCGCGGTCACGCCGCTGTCGTCCTGCACGAAGCCGGCCATCCGGCGCCCGGTGCGGATCGCGTCCGGGCCCAGCCGTTCGATCACCGCGTCGTGGATGACCTTCTGCAGCCGCCCCCGGTGGATCGAGAACTGCGGCACCTCGTGGCCCGCGTGCATCCCGCGCAGCTCGGACCAGACCTCCTGCCCGTACTTGGTGAGATAGGACAGCTTGCGCGTCCGCACCCCCACCTTGTCGAGCTCGGAGAGCAGGCCGAGGTCGGCCAGCTCCCGGATCGCGTGCGGCAGGACGTTGATCCCGACGCCGACCTCGCGCACCTCGCGGGCGGCCTCGTAGATCTGCACCGGGATGCCGCGCGCGTGCAGCATCAGGGCCGTGGTCAGCCCCCCGATGCCCGCGCCTGCGATGATGACCTTCATCGGATCATGCCTCTTCGGGCGGCAGGAAATCCACCTCGTGCTTGGCCGAGATCGCCACCACGTCCGCCGGGTTCGGTTCCGGCCCGAGGTTGTGCAGCGCCCAGAACAGGTCATAGAGGCGGCGCGTCGGGGCGACCCAGAACAGGCACTTGATAGTGGTGTCGGTCTTGTTGAAGATCCCGTGCGGGATGCCCATCGGCAGGCGGATCGTGTCGCCCGGCTCGGCATAGGTCTCGACCCCGTTGAGCAGCAGGTCGAAACGGCCCTCGAGGACATAGATGAACTCGTCCTGGGTCGGGTGGATGTGCGGCGGCACAAAGGTGCCCTTGGGCAGGGTCGCGTGCCAGGCCATCGAGTTTTCCGATTTCAGCTTGGGCACATAGGTCTGGCCCAGGATGTTCCAGGAAATGTCTTCGATGCCGGAATTCGACTTGGTCACACCGGGGATCATGGTCATGGGAAGGCTCCTTGGTAGAACTCAGACATGCAGGAAACGGTCTTTGACGTCGGGCGTGGCGAGGATCTCGGCGGTGGTGCCGGTCCAGACGACCTTGCCCTTCTCGATCACCACGTGGCGATCCGCGAACTTGGTCAGCGCATCGACGTTCTTGTCGATCACCAGGATCGCCTCGCCCTCGTCCTTGAGCCGCGCGAGGCACGACCAGATGTCGGCCCGGATCAGCGGTGCCAGCCCCTCGGTCGCCTCGTCCAGAACGATCAGCCGCGGGTTGGTCATCAGCGCCCGGCCGATGGCCAGCATCTGCTGTTCCCCTCCCGACAGCTGGTTGCCCATGTTGCGGCGGCGTTCCTCGAGCCGCGGAAACAGCTCGTAGATCCGCTTCAGTGTCCACTTGCCCTTCCGGGCGGTGGCGCGCAGGTTCTCCTCGACGTTCAGCGTCGGGAACACCTGCCGCCCCTCGGGGACCAGCCCCATGCCGGCCAGCGCGATCCGGTGCGGTTCGGCCCCGGTCAGGTCGTGGCCGTCGATCTTCACGTTGCCGCCGCGTGGGCGCAGCAGGCCGAAGATCGACTTCACCGTCGTGGTCTTGCCCATGCCGTTGCGGCCCAGCAGCGTGACGACCTCGCCCTGCGCGACGCTCAGGTCGATGCCGAAGAGGATGCGGCTTTCGCCGTAGGCGGCCTCGAGGCCAGAGACTTCCAGCATCAGGCGACCTCCTCTTCTTCTTCGCCCAGGTAGGCGGCGCGCACCTGCGGGTCGGACCGGATCGCCTCGGGCGTGCCGGTGGCGATGATCTTGCCGTAGACGAGGACCGACACGCGATCGGCCAGCGCAAAGACCGCCTCCATGTCGTGCTCGATTAGGACCATGGTGAAGCGGCCCTTGAAACCCTTGAGCCGGTCCACGAAGGCCTCGGCATCCTCGCCGCCGACGCCGGCCAGCGGTTCGTCCAGCAGCAGGACCTTGGGTTCGGTCGCCAGCGCGATGGCCAGTTCAAGCCGCCGGTGTTCGCCGTGGCTGAGCGATCCGGCCCGCACATGCGCCCGGTCCTCAAGCCCCGCCTCGGTCAGCGCGGCCAGCGCCTGGGTGTTCAGCGCCTCCTCCTGCGCCACCGGCGCAAAGAAGCGGAAGCTCGACCCCGACCGCGCCTGCACGGCGACGGCCACGTTCTCAAGCGCGGTGAAGCCCGGCAGGATCGAGGTGATCTGGAACGACCGCGCCAGCCCCAGCTTCACCCGGTCCGGCATCGACAGGGCGGTGACGTCCTGCCCGCCGATGGCGACCGATCCGCCGTCCGACGCCAACTGGCCCGAGAGCTGCGAGATCAGCGTCGTCTTGCCCGCCCCGTTCGGCCCGATGATGGCGTGGATCTCTCCCGCCGCGACTTCGAGCGACACGTCGTCGGTCACCTTCAGCGCGCCGAAGCTCTTGGTCAGGTTCTTGACGGAAAGCGTGGTCATTCCTGCGCCCTCCCGAAACCGAGTTTCGCCAGCAGCCCGGTGATCCCGTGCGGCGAGAAGAGGACCATCAGCACCAGGAAGATGCCGAAGAGCAGCGGCCAGTGATCGGTCAGCATCCCCAGCCATTCCTCTAGCAGGAGCGCCACGACCGCGCCGCCGATGCCACCGGCCAGCGTGCCGACCCCGCCCAGCACGACCATCACGATCAGCTCGCCCGAACGGTGCCAGGACATGAAGGCGGGCGACACGAACTGCGCCTGGTTCGCCAGCAGCACGCCCGCGACCGAGGTGATGCAGGCCGAGATGACGAATGCGGTCAGCTGGAACCGGAACGGGCTGTAGCCCACGGCCTCCATCCGGGTGCGGTTCTCGCGGATGCCGGTGAAGACCCGGCCGAAGCGCGAGTTGACGATCCGGTTGCAGACCACGAAGAGCGCGATCAGCAGCGCCAGCGCGGTGTAGTAGAGCCCGTAATTGCTGCGCAGCAGATCCGCGCCGAACACGGTAGACCGCTGTGCCAGCGAATAGCCGTCGTCGCCGCCGTAGGCCGATAGCGAGATGAAGAAGAAGAACGCCATCTGCCCGAAGGCGAGCGTGATCATGATGAAGTAGACCCCCTGCGTCCTGAGCGAGATCGCCCCGGTCACCAGCGCAAAGCAGGCCGACATGGCGATCCCCGCCGCGATCTGCAGGAAGAGGTCGTTGATCCCGTAGCTCGACAGGATCGCCACCGCGTAGGCGCCGAAGCCCAGGTAGGCGGCGTGGCCAAAGCTCACCAGCGCGCCGAAACCGAGGATCAGGTCCAGCGCCATCGCCGCGATGGCATAGGCGAGGATCCGGGTGCCGATCAGCACGTAGAAGGGATCGTTCAACGCGGCCGCCAGCGGCGGCATCAGCGCGAAAAGGACAAAGAGCACCATCGCGGCCTTCACGCGTCCGGCCAGGGCCGGGGTGCGCAGGCTGCGGGGCATGGGCGTGGCGTCCGACATCATGCGCGCCTCCCGAAAAGACCGGCAGGCTTGGCGAAGAGGATCGCCGCCATCAGGATGTAGACCAGCATCGGCGCCAGCACGCGGCCCATCTGGCCTGCGGCGGCCGGTTCAAGAACCGAGCGCAGCAGGATCGGACCGAACACGCCGCCGAGCGTGTCGACGATCGCCACGATCAGCGCGCCGAGAAAGGCGCCCTTGACCGATCCGATGCCGCCAATGACCACGACCACGAAGGCGAGGATCAGCACGCTTTCCCCCATGCCGGTGTCGACCGACAGGATCGGCGCGACCAGCGCACCGGCCAGGCAGGCCAGCACCGCGCCCAGGGTGAAGACGATGGCGAAAAGCTTGTTGATGTCGACGCCGAGCGCCGAGACCATCGTGCGGTTGGTGGCCCCTGCCCTCAGCAGCATGCCGATCCGGGTATGGTTCACCACCACGTAGAGGCCGAAGGCCACGGCAAGGCCCGCAAAAATCACCGCGATACGGTAGACCGGGTACTTCAGCGGCCCCATCAGCGGGACCGACCCGGACAGAAGGTCGGGCATCGGCACCGACAGTGGCGAGGTGCCCCAGGTGATCTCGACCAGTTCGCTCACGATCATCACCAGGCCGAAGGTAGCCAGCACCTGGTCGAGGTGTGATCGCGCGTATAGCCTTCGTATGATGACGACCTCGATCACCAACCCCACGACGACCGCCGCCGGCAGCATCAGTAGGAGTCCCCACCAGAAACTGCCGGTCAGCGCCGCGAAGGTCGCGATCAGGTAGGCGCCCACCATGTAGAGGACGCCGTGTGCGAGGTTGATCACGTCCATGATCCCGAAGACGAGCGTGAGGCCCGCCGCGATCAGAAACAACAGAACACCCAGCTGAACCCCGTTCAGGAGCTGGAGAACAAACAGGTTCATCATGGACGCAATCCCCTCAACAGCTCAGTTGATCACTGCATCGCGCACTGGTCGGCGTAGTTGTCGACGTAGTCGTCAAAGATCTTCTCCTTGACCGAGGTGCCGTACATGCCGTCGTCCCGTTTCACCGCCTCGACCAGGTAGAAGTCCTGGACCGGGTAGTTGTTCTTCCCGAACGAGAAATCGCCGCGCGGGCTGGCAAAGTCGGCTTCCTTGATCGCGGCGCGCAGGGCGTCGCGGTCGGTCAGGTCGCCGCCGACCTTCTTGACGGCGCTGTCGATCAGCTGGGCCGCGTCGAACGCCTGCATGGCGTAGGTGCCCGGCACCGCCTCGTACTTGGCGATGTAGTCGGCGACGAAGGCCTTGTTGGCCTCGTTGTCCATGTCGGGCGCCCAGTTCGCGCCGCCCAGCATGCCGACGGCGGCGTCCTGCGTGGCGGGCAGCGTGGTCTCGTCCACGGTGAAGGCCGACAGGAACGGGATCGAGGTCAGACCGGCCTGCGCATACTGCTTGACCAGGTTCACGCCCATGCCGCCCGGCATGAAGGTGAAGACCGCGTCAGGCTGGAACGCCGCGATCTGCGCCAGTTCCGCGCTGAAGTCGAGCTGCCCGAGTTCGGTATAGACCTCGCCCGCGACGCCGCCGGTGTAGGAGTTCTTGAACCCCGCGACCGAATCCTTGCCCGCCTGGTAGTTCGGCACCATCAGGAAGACGTTCTTGTAGCCCTGGCTCTCGGCATAGGCGCCCATGACCTCGTGGTTCTGGTCGTTCTGGTACGAGGTGGTGAAGAAGTTCGGGTTGCACTCGGCGCCGGCAAAGTTCGACGTGCCCGCGTTGGTCGAGATCAGGATGTTGCCCGAGCTGGTGACCGGTTGCTGGATCGCCATCAGGATGTTCGAGAAGATCGGGCCGACGACGAAATCGACGTTGTCACGCTCGACCAGCTCGCGCGCCTTGTCGGCGGCGAGGTCCGGGCGGCCTTCGTCGTCGACGACGATGATCTCGGTCTTCATGCCGCCGATGTCGCCCATGGCTTCGGCCGCCAGCATGAAGCCGTTCTTGGCCTGGACGCCCAGGGCCGCCGGCGGGCCGGAGAGGGTGTAGACGAGGCCGATCTTCAGCACGTCGTCATTGGCAGAGGCGGGCACGTCCTGTGCGAAAGCCGGCGCCGCGAGGCCCATGGCCAGCACGGTCGACGCGAGCAGTTTGGTCTTGTGGGTCATTGTTAACTCCCTGGTTGGTGTCTTCGCGGCTTTGCCGTCTTTTTGGGCTCTTGGCCTGTTCGGTCATCCGCTTCGTGCCCGCATTGAGCGGCGCAACGCGTTGCGGATGCAAGTAAATTCCCCCGGATCACGCCTCCTCGAACGGCGCCAGCGCGCAGCGCACGAGGGGCGACTGCGGATCGGCAAGGCCGTCGATGACGTTGAAATGATGCCGGTCGGGCTCCACCACCTCGGCGGTCGTGGCGCCCAGCCCGTGCCAGATGTTCGGCAAGAGCGCGTTCTGGCGCAGGAACTCCTGCCGCTCGCCGCCACCGACCCAGGCGGTCAGCCGCACGCCCTCCAGCGGGCGCTTCAGCGCCGGGCTCCCCGCCTCGGCGCTTTCCATGTCGAGCTTCAGCATTTCGTTCCGCGCCGTCTTCATCATCGGCCGCAGGTCATGCAGGCCCGAGATCGAGACGACATGCTTCAGCCGCGCGCGCACGTCCTCGGGCAGCGGGCTGTCGTGGCACATCATCGACGCCACAAGATGCCCGCCCGCCGAATGGCCCGAAATCACGATCGGTCCCGCGACCTCGCCCGCCATGTGGGCGATCGAGGCACCCACCTCTTCGGTGATCGTCGCGATACTCACCTCCGGGCAGAGGTCGTAGGACGGCATCGCCACCGCCCAGCCCCGCGCCACCGGTCCGGCGGCCAGGTGCGACCAGTAGGATTTGTCGAGCGCGACCCAGTAGCCGCCATGCACGAACACGAACAATCCGCGCGGCGTGCCTTCGGGCAGGAAGAGGTCATAGACCTGCCGTTCTCCGGCCCCGTAAGAGATGTCGAGCCGGGCGTGCGCAGCGGCGCGAAACGCGGCAGAAGGCTCCACCCAGGCGGCCGGATAGTTGGTCCCGCCGGGGATGTTGCGCCCGTTTTCATAGGCGTCGTCCCAGTCCTTCACATCGAAGACGATCACGACAAACTCCCTGTTTTATTGGGCGTGGCGCCTCGAAACCCGGTCCGAAGCACCCGCCTTTCATCACATCGTTACGCGGCCCCGAATATATTTCAAGCTCAAACCTTTTTTGCTTGAAATATTTTTGGGCGCTGCCTAGCCTTCGATCAGTTCCCGTTGAAACCACCGCAGGAGAGTAGCGTGGCGCTGAACGGCCCCGATGCCAATACCTCAGAGAACGTGATGACCGACGCCTCCTCCAAGGCGCGTCTCAGGATGTGGCTGCGGATGCTGAAAAGCACCCGCCGGGTCGAGTCGGCCCTGCGCGAACGGCTGCGCAAGGAATTCGATTCCACCCTGCCCCGCTTCGACGTGATGGCGGCGCTCGCGCGCTACGACGAGGGCCTGAAGATGAGCGCGCTGTCCGGCGTGCTGCGGGTGTCGAACGGGAACGTCACCGGCATCGTGGACCGCCTGGCCGAGGAGGGGCTGGTCGTCCGCGTGCAGGTCCCCGGCGACCGCCGCGCCTCTCTCGTGCGGCTGACCCGCAAGGGACAGGAGGTCTTTGCCCAGCAGGCCGCAGCGCACGAGGCCTGGATCGACGAATTGCTCGAGGACTTCACGCCCGAGGAGGCGCGCATGTTCTCGGACCGCTTCGACGCGGTCACCCACAAGGACGAGGAGGAATCATGAGGTCCGACACGAAACATTTCCGCTGCCAGATCGACGACGGGATCGCCACGATCCGCCTCGACCGGCCGGACCGCAAGAACCCGCTGACCTTCGACAGCTATGCCGAGCTGCGCGACTGGTTCCGCGACCTGCATTACGATGACGAGGTGAAGGCCGTGGTCTTTGCGTCGAACGGCGGCAACTTCTCCTCCGGCGGAGACGTGCACGACATCATCGGCCCGCTGACCCGGATGTCGATGAAGGAACTTCTCGCCTTCACCCGGATGACCGGCGACCTCGTGAAATCGATGATCAACTGTGGCAAGCCGATCATCACCGCCGCCGACGGCGTCTGCGTCGGCGCGGGTGCGATCATCGCCATGGCCTCCGACCTGCGGCTGGCCTCTCCGGTTGCGAAATGCGCCTTCCTCTTCACCCGCGTCGGGCTGGCGGGCTGCGACATGGGCGCCTGCGCCATGCTGCCCCGCATCATCGGCCAGGGTCGCGCGGCCGACCTGCTCTACACTGGCCGCGCCATGTCGGCGGCCGAGGGCGAGGCCTGGGGCTTCTGGAACCGCGTCGTTCCGGCAGAGGAGCTTGAGGCCGAGGCGGTCAAGCTCGCCAAACGCATCGCGGCGGGTCCGAACTTCGGTCACATGATGACCAAGACCATGCTGAACCAGGAATGGTCGATGTCGCTCGAACAGGCGATCGAGGCCGAGGCGCAGGCCCAGGCGATCTGCATGCAGACCGCCGATTTCACCCGCGCCTACGAGGCCTTCGTGGCCAAGCAGAACTCCGGTGTTCGAGGGCGACTGATGGCGGATCAGAGCTACCTCGACTGGCCCTTCCTCGACGCGCCGCACAAGGCGCATGCCCAGGCGCTCGATGCCTGGGCCGCGGACCTCGGGCCCATCGACCACCACGACACCGACAACGCCTGCCGCGCGCTGGTGGCCAGGCTCGGCGCCGACGGCTGGCTGAAGCCAACCGCCGTGGACCCCGCCGATCCGAAACCGCTCGACGTGCGCACCCTGTGCCTGTCGCGCGAAACGCTGGCACGGCACGACGGGCTGGCGGATTTCGCCTTTGCCATGCAGGGCCTCGGCACCGGGGCGCTGTCGCTCTTCGGCTCCGACGCGCAGCGCGGCGAATGGCTCCCCCTCACCCGCACGGGTAAGGCGATTTCGGCCTTCGCGCTCACCGAACCGCAATCCGGCTCGGACGTGGCGAACTCGACCATGACCGCGCGCGATGATGGCGACGCCTGGGTGCTCGACGGTGAAAAGACGTGGATCTCCAACGGCGGCATCGCCGATGTCTACACGCTCTTCGCCCGCAGCGAGGACACCCCCGGCGCCAAGGGCCTCTCGGCCTTCGTCGTCCCCGCCGACACGCCCGGTTTCGAGATCGCCGAACGGCTCGACACGATCGCACCGCACCCGCTGGCGACCCTGCGTTTCACCGGCGCACGGCTGCCGAAATCGGCGCTGATCGGTGAACGCGGCCAGGGCTTCAAGATCGCCATGTCGGTGCTCGACGTCTTCCGCACCACCGTGGCCGCCGCCGGCCTCGGCTTCGCCCGCCGCGCGCTGGACGAGGCGGTCGCCCGCGTCACCGCCCGCAAGGTGCAGGGTAAGCCGCTCTCAGACCTGCAGATGGTGCAGGCCCATATCGCCGAGATGGCGCTACGCGTCGATGCCTCGGCCCTTCTTGTCTACCGCGCTGCCTGGGCCAAGGACGCGGGCGCGCCGCGCGTCAGCCGCGAGGCGGCGATGGCCAAGCTCTTTGCCACCGACGAGGCGCAAAAGGTCATCGATGCGGCGGTCCAGCTGCACGGCGGCGACGGGGTCCGGGCGGGCGAGACGGTCGAACGGCTCTACCGCGAAATCCGGGCGCTGCGGATCTACGAAGGCGCCTCCGATGTCCAGAAGGTCATCATCGCACGGCAAACACTCGACGCGGCCCGCGCATGATTGCGCGGGCTTGATTTTTTCGCGGCACGGACCCGACAACAAGATCCGGCGCGCGGCTCACAGGGAGATCGAAACCATGATGGCAACCGCTGTTCAGCCCGACATCCTCGGCCCCTCGGCCCATGTCGACACCTTCACCCGGGACAACCTGCCGCCGCGCGACCAGTGGCCCGACCTGATCCTTGACCGGTTCCAATACCCCGAGCGGCTGAACGTCGGCGTGGAACTTACCGATGCCATGGTCGCGCGCGGCTTCGGCGATCACACCGCGCTGATCGGCAACGGGCGGCGGCGCACCTACAAGGAACTCGCCGACTGGACCAACCGCCTTGCTCACGCGATGGTTGAGGACCTGGGCGTAAAGCCCGGGAACCGTGTGCTGATCCGGTCCGCGAACAACCCCGCGATGGTGGCCGTCTGGCTGGCCGCGACCAAGGCGGGGGCGGTGGTCGTGAACTCCATGCCGCTGCTGCGCGCCGGTGAGCTGGGCCAGATCGTCGACAAGGCCGAGATCGCATTTGCCTTCTGCGACACCCGCCTGATGGACGAGATGGCGGCCTGCGCCAAGACCAGCAAGTACCTCAAGAAGGTCGTGGGCTTCGACGGCACCTCGAACCACGACGCGGAACTCGACCGCCTGGCCCTCGAAAAGCCGGTGACATTCACCGCCGTCGACACCGGGCGGGACGACGTCGCGCTTCTCGGCTTCACCTCGGGCACCACCGGCTCGCCCAAGGCCACGATGCATTTCCATCGCGACATACTGATCATCGCCGACGGCTACGCCCGCGAAGTGCTGGGCGTCACGCCCGAGGATGTGTTCGTCGGCTCCCCGCCGCTGGCCTTCACTTTCGGACTGGGCGGCCTCGCGGTCTTCCCGCTCCGCTTCGGCGCGGCGGCGACGCTGCTGGAAAACGCCTCTCCGCCCAACATGATCGAGATCATCCAGAAGTATAAGGCGACGGTTTCCTTCACCGCGCCAACCGCCTACCGGGTGATGCTCAAGGCAATGGACGAAGGCGCCGACCTGTCGTCGCTGCGCGCGGCGGTGTCCGCGGGCGAAACCCTGCCCGCCCCGGTCTACGAGGAATGGATCCAGAAAACCGGCAAGCCGATGCTCGACGGCATCGGCTCGACCGAGATGCTGCACATCTTCATCTCGAACCGCTTCGACGATCACCGCCCCGCCTGCACCGGCAAGCCGGTCACCGGCTACGAGGCCAAGGTGATCGACGACGCCGGCAACGAGGTGCCGCGCGGCACCGTCGGGCGCCTGGCCGTGCGCGGGCCGACCGGATGCCGCTACCTGGCCGACGACCGGCAGGGCAAGTACGCGCTGAACGGCTGGAACGTGACCGGCGACGCCTTCATGATGGACAAGGACGGCTACCTGCATTTCGCCGCCCGCAACGACGACATGATCATCTCGTCCGGCTACAACATCGCCGGTCCCGAGGTCGAGGCGGCCCTGCTGTCGCACCCGGCGGTCGCCGAGTGCGCGGTGATCGGCAAGCCCGACGAGGAACGCGGCTCGATCGTCGAGGCCCATGTCGTCGTCGCCCCGGGCCACGAGGCCGGCCCCGAACTGACCAAGGCGCTGCAGGATCACGTGAAGGCGACCATCGCGCCCTTCAAGTACCCCGCTCGATCAAGTTCATCGCGGCCCTGCCCAAGACCGAATCCGGCAAGATCCAGCGCTTCCGCCTCAAGGACGCCTGAGCCGCACCGGGGTGAAACGGAAATTTCGGCCGCGCCGCCTGGGGGAATCGGACGGCGCGGCCTCCGTACCGCCGTTCGGGAGCCTGGACGGCGGGCACGAGGGATGCGGCAGCAGCACGGCCTCGGGGGCATGATCGAGCACGGGGATGGCCGCCGCATGCCCCAACTCTACCCACAGTTGTTTTCCGGAGTCACGCCTCAATTTAACCTAGCGTCAGTCCTCGGCGCTTTTTCGTGCGCCCGGCGGCCGCGTGATGCGTTTGCAGGCAGGGACTTCCCGCCTCGTCCCCCTTCCCCTCGGTCCCTCCATTCGTTATCTGGGCGCGGACCAAAGGAGTGACGTGCATGGCGATGGAAAAAACCTTCGACGCCGCCGAGGCAGAAGACCGGATCTACCGCGCCTGGGACGCGACCGGGGCCTTTGCAGCGGGGGCCAACGCGAAGCCGGGCAAGCCCGCCTTCTCGATCATGATCCCGCCGCCGAACGTGACAGGCTCGCTCCACATGGGCCACGCCTTCAACAACACGCTGCAGGACATCCTGGTGCGCTGGAAGCGGATGCAGGGGTTCGACACGCTCTGGCAGCCCGGCACCGACCACGCGGGCATCGCCACCCAGATGGTCACCGAACGCGAGATGGCCGCCAACCAGGAACCGTCGCGGGCCGAGATGGGGCGCGCCGCCTTCCTCGACCGGGTCTGGCAGCAAAAGGTGAAATCCCGCGGCACCATCATCGGCCAGCTCAAGCGCCTCGGCGCCTCGGCCGACTGGTCGCGCGAGGCCTTCACCATGGGCGGCGCCCCGGGCGATCCCGAGCCCTCGCAGCAGAATTTCCACGACGCCGTCATCAAGGTCTTCGTCGACATGTACGACAAGGGCCTGATCTACCGCGGCAAGCGGCTGGTGAACTGGGACCCGCACTTCGAGACTGCGATTTCCGACCTCGAGGTCGAGAACATCGAGGTCGCGGGCCACATGTGGCACTTCAAGTACCCGCTCGCCGGCGGCGCGACCTACACCTATGTCGAGAAGGACGCCGACGGAAACGTCCTCTTCACCGAGGAACGCGACTACATCTCGATCGCCACCACCCGGCCCGAAACGATGCTGGGCGACGGCGCGGTCGCGGTTCACCCGTCTGACGAGCGCTACGCGCCCATCGTGGGCCAGCTCTGCGAGATCCCGGTGGGGCCGAAGGAACACCGCCGCCTGATCCCGATCATCACCGACGAATACCCCGATCCGACCTTCGGCTCGGGCGCGGTGAAGATCACCGGCGCGCATGATTTCAACGACTACCAGGTGGCCAGCCGCAACGGCATCCCGATGTACCGGCTGATGGACACCACCGCCACCATGCGCGACGACGGTGCGCCCTATGCCGAGGCCGCCGAGATCGCTCTGGCCGTCGCGCGCGGCGAACGGACGCTGACCGAGGCCGAGGCGGACGCCGTCAACCTTGTTCCCGACGATCTGCGCGGGCTGGACCGGTTCGAGGCGCGCAAGCGGGTGGTCGACCAGATCACCTACGAGGGCCTCGCCGTGATGACCGAAGAGACCGATCCCCGGCTCGGCAAGGCGGCGGTCAAGTCCCCGGTCGAGCCCGAGGAAGGCGGCGATCCGCGTGACGAGGCGCAAAACCTCGTGCCCCTCGTCGAGGCCAAGCCGATCATGCAGCCCTTCGGTGACCGGTCGAAAGTGGTCATCGAGCCGATGCTGACCGACCAGTGGTTCGTCGATGCCGCCAAGATCGTCGGCCCCGCGCTGGACGCGGTGCGCAACGGCGACGTGCGGATCATGCCGGAAAGCGGTGAGCGGACCTATTACCACTGGCTCGAGAACATCGAGCCGTGGTGCATCTCGCGCCAGCTCTGGTGGGGGCACCAGGTCCCGGTCTGGTACGCGCCCGATCCGGGCGGCGACGACTGGATGACCGTCTGCGCCGCGTCCGAGGCCGAGGCACTGGACACCCTGCGCCTGCACCACGGGGACGAGGCCGATTTCCGCGTCGTCGAGACCGAGCAGGAGGCCGTCGCGATCCTCGCCGAAGACCTCAATTCGCACAACACCACGACCGAGGGCGCGATCCGTCAGGCCCAGGCGCCCTACTCCGTCCCGGTCTGGCGCGACCCCGACGTGCTCGACACCTGGTTCTCCTCCGGCCTCTGGCCGATCGGGACGCTCGGCTGGCCGGAAAAGACGCCGGAGCTGGCGAAATACTTCCCGACCTCGGTCCTCGTCACCGGGCAGGACATCCTCTTCTTCTGGGTCGCCCGGATGATGATGATGCAACTTGCCGTGGTGGACGAGGTGCCGTTCCACGACGTCTACCTGCATGGCCTCGTCCGCGACGCCAAGGGCAAGAAGATGTCGAAGTCGCTTGGCAACGTGGTCGACCCGCTCGAGATCATCGACGAATACGGTGCCGACGCGCTGCGCTTTACCAACGCTGCGATGGCCTCGCTCGGCGGGGTGCTGAAGCTCGACATGCAGCGCATCGCGGGCTACCGGAACTTCGGCACCAAGCTCTGGAACGCCACCCGCTTTGCCGAGATGAACGGCGTCTACGAGGGCGGCGCGCCCGCCGAGGCGCTGCCGCAGGCCAGCGCCACCGTGAACCGCTGGATCATCGGTGAAACCGCCCGCGTCCGCGAAGAGGTCGACGCCGCGCTGACCGCCTACCGCTTCGACGATGCGGCGGCGGCGCTCTACCGCTTTGTCTGGAACAAGGTCTGCGACTGGTACGTCGAATTCGCCAAGCCCCTGCTGCAGGACGACGCGCCCGAGCGCGACGAGACCCGCGCGGTCATGGGCTGGGTCATCGACCAGTGCCTCATCCTGCTGCACCCGATCATGCCCTTCATCACAGAAGAGCTCTGGCAGACCACCGGCACGCGGTCAGAGATGCTGATCCACGCCGACTGGCCCGAATATGCGGCCGCCGACCTGGCCGACGCAGCGGCAGATGCCGAGATGACCTGGGTGATCGCCCTGATCGAGGACATCCGCTCGGCCCGCGCGCAGGTGCACGTGCCGGCCGGCCTGCAGCTGCCGCTGGTCACCACCGGCCTGTCCGACACCGCCCGCGCGGCCTGGGACCGGAACGAGACGCTGATCAAGCGCCTCGCCCGGATCGACAGCCTGACCGAGGTGGCCGATTTCCCCAAGGGCTGCATCACCGTGCCGTCCGAGGGCGCGACCTTCGGCATCCCGCTCGAGGGCGTGATCGACGTGGCCGAGGAACAGGCCCGGCTCGAAAAGACGCTGCAGAAGCTCGGGAAGGAAATCGGCGGGCTCGAGGGCCGGCTGAAGAACCCCAAGTTCGTCGAAAGCGCCCCCGAGGACGTGGTCGAGGAGGCCAAGGGCAACCTTGCCGCCCGCCAGGACGAGGCCGCCCAGATCGAGGCCGCGCTGAAACGGCTGGCCGAGCTGGCGTAAGCGGGACGGGCGGTGCGGTGGCCGGGATGACCTCAGCCACCCGCCGCCCGGGCCGACACGCGTTCGCCTTTACCTCCCCTCCCACCCTGCTACGCTCCGGGCATTGATCCCATCCATTGCCCGAGCCTCCAGATGCGCGCCCTGCTCCTCTTCCCGCTGCTTGCCACGCCCGCCCTTGCACAGGGCCCGAGCTTCAACTGCACCCGCGCCACGACCCCGTCCGAAAAGGCGATCTGCGCCAGCCCCGAGCTCTCCCAGCTCGATCGCCAGCTCGCCGCCGCCTATGCCGATGCCCTGATCGCGGGCCGCGAGGACCAGCGCGCGCTCCAGCGGGCGTGGTTGGCCGGGCGGGATGCCTGCCAGGCCGATCCCGCCTGCCTCGCCCGGGAAATGCACGACCGGATCGGCGCGCTCGCCTCTCCCGCCCCCGCACAGGACCGGCCTGCCCTGACCGGCGCCTACTGCCCGGACGAGGCCACCGGCTTCGGTTTCACTGACAAGGGCGATCATGCGGTCATCGGCTTCGGCCAGTTCTTCGCCAACGGCCACGCCTGCGGCGGCATGGGCCTTGTCGCCACCCGCGAGGGGCAGGACTACGTCGTGCGCGAAGGCGCCTGCACCATCACCGTGTCGCCGGGCGCCACCGGCTTCCACGTCGCCACGCCCACGCCCGGCGACTGCCAGCCGCTCTACTGCGGCGCGCGCGGGATGCTGACGGAATTCGACGTGCCCTACGCCAGCCGCTCTCCCAGGGTGAGCGACCCGGAACACTGGTCGTGGTTCGAAGACGGGTGCTAGGCGCTCACTCGGCCGCCTGAGCGGCCATCGCCGCCTCGGCCGCCATCTGCGCCTCTTTCAGGTTGATGTGCCGGACGTAGAGCGCCGCCGCCAGCCCCAGCACGCTCGCCGCCACCATCAGCGCGGGCACCAGCCAGAGGCCGTTGGCCTCGGTCACCAGCATGCCCGTCAGCGTCGTCGTCACCGCCCCCATCCCCACGATCAGCGCCGAGGAGAGGCCCGAGGCGCTGCCCGCCAGGTGCGGTCGCACCGACACCGCGCCCGCCGTCGCGTTCGGCGAGGTCAGGCCGTTGCCGATCCCCGACATCACCATCGCGCCGAAGAACACCGGCTCGCTCACGTAGCCGGCCCAGAGCAGCAGCCCCCCCGCCATCAGCCCCAGCGTGGCGACCAGGCGCCCCGCGATCATCATCGTCGTGAGTTCCGCCCGCCGCGACAGCCGGGACGAGATCGACGCCCCGATCATGAACCCCAGCGTGATCGAGCCCATCCACATCCCCAGCTCCGCCGTGCCCATGCCAAAGGCCGAGGGCGCCACCAGCGGAGCGGCGGTGACGAAGACGTGAAAGGTCGACACCGACAGCGCCACGCAAAAGGCATAGCCCCAGAACCGCCGCGAACCGACCAGCGCGGGATACTCCCGGAACTGCGCGCCGAAGCTCGACGATCGGTTGTGATGCGTCTCGCCCGCGTCCACCCAGCACAGCACGAACAGGATCCCGCCAGCCAGCGCGTAGACGAAAAAGTTCGCCCGCCAGCCAAAGACGGCGTCGAGGAAGCCGCCGATCATCGGCCCCATCATCGGTGCCACCGCCATCAGGGTCGAGATCAGCGCCAGCTTCGACGCGCTCTCGCGCTCGTCGTACTGGTCGCGGATCGCCGCCCGGCTCAGCGCCATCCCGGTGGCCGAGGCGCTCTGCATCATGCGCCCCACCAGGAACCAGTGGTAGTCGGTCGTCAGCGCGCAGATCAGCGAGGCGACAAAGAAGATGGCCATGCCGACCAGCACCACCGGCCGCCGGCCGTAGCGGTCCGAGATCGGGCCGATGATGATCTGCACCACTGCCGAGATCGCCAGGTAGCCGCCGATCGCCAGGCTCATCATGCCGTAGTCCACGCCGAAATCCTCGGCCATGTGGGCCAGCGACGGCAGGAACATGTTCAGCGTCAGGACCGAGGTCCCGGTCAGCAGGACCAGCGTCGAAAGGTGCGGCGGTGTCTTGGCGGCGGCGAAGGCCATGGATGGGGACCGGATCGAAAACGTGTGAATTACATGCTTTCTACGCGGATCGGTCGGGGGTTGTAAGCCCTTACCGGTCGGTCAGCCGGTCAATTTCACGGATGGCAAGAGGCGGGGAATGCCCCGCCCCGGACGTGCCGCGTGCCTACTCGGCCTCGTCTTCCTCGGGGTCGGGCTTGCCCACCCCCTTGAACACCGCCTTGAACGGCAGCGCCCAGAGCAGCCCCAGCCCGACATAGATCAGCAGCTCGACCAGGATGTTGGGCCGGTCGAGCATGGCAACCAGGCTGATCGCGGCGACGATGTAGATCGGCAGGCCGATCAGCAGGATCACCAGCGACCAGCGCTTGCGGGACTTGTAGGACATCGACATGGGCTCAGTCCGCGAAGGGATCGGTGACGAGGATGGTATCCTCCCGCTCCGGGCTGGTCGAGAGCAGCGCGACCGGGCATTCGATCAGCTCCTCGACCCGGCGGACGTACTTGATCGCGTTCGCCGGCAGCTCGGCCCAGCTGCGCGCGCCCTCGGTCGATTCCGACCAGCCGGGCATCTCCTCGTAGATCGGCGTGCAGCGCGCCTGCTGGTCGGCCGCCGTCGGCAGGTAGTCGAGCCGCGTGCCGTCGAGGTCGTAGCCCACGCAGATCTTCAGCGTCTCGAACCCGTCCAGCACGTCGAGCTTGGTCAGCGCGATGCCGTTCACGCCTGAGGTGGCGCAGGTCTGGCGCAGCAGCGCCGCGTCGAACCAGCCGCAGCGGCGCTTGCGCCCCGTCACGGTGCCGAACTCGCGGCCCCGCTCGCCCAGGCGCTGGCCGTCGGCGTCATGCAGCTCGGACGGGAACGGGCCCTCGCCCACGCGGGTGGTGTAGGCCTTGACGATGCCCAGTACGAAATCGACCGATCCGGGGCCGATGCCCACGCCGGTCGCCGCCTGCCCGGCGATCACGTTGGAAGAGGTGACATAGGGATAGGTGCCGAAATCGATGTCCAGCAGCGCGCCTTGCGCCCCTTCGAAGAGGATGCGCTTGCCGGCCTTGCGATGCTCGTTCAGCACCTTCCAGACCGGGGCGGCATAGGGCAGGATCTTGGGCGCGATGGCCCGCAGCTCGGCGATCAGCGCGTCGCGGTCGACCTCGGGCAGGCCCAGGCCGTTGCGCAGCGCGTTGTGGTGCACCAGCGCGCGGTCGACGCGGGTCTCCAGCGTGGCATCGTCGGCCAGGTCGGCGACGCGGACGGACCGGCGGCCCACCTTGTCCTCGTAGGCCGGGCCGATGCCGCGGCCGGTGGTGCCGATGCGGGCGACGTTGTTGGCGCTTTCACGGGCGCGGTCCAGCTCGCCGTGGATCGGCAGGATCAGCGGCGTGTTCTCGGCGATCATCAGCGTCTCGGGCGTGATCTCGACGCCCTGCGTCGTGATCGCGTCGATTTCCTTGACCAGGTGCCAGGGGTCCAGCACCACGCCGTTGCCGATGACCGACAGCTTGCCGCCGCGCACCACGCCCGAGGGCAGCGCGTTCAGCTTGTAGACCTCGCCGTCGATGACCAGCGTATGGCCGGCGTTGTGACCGCCCTGGAACCGGCAGATGATGTCCGCCCGCTCACTCAGCCAGTCCACGATCTTGCCCTTGCCTTCATCGCCCCACTGGGCGCCGACGACGACTACGTTGGCCATGCTCTCAATCCTCTCGGAGAAAACCCGCGCCCTCCTTATAGAAGCTCCCTGCCGGGCGAAACCGGATTCTCGCGCCGCGATGCACGACGGCATGAACCCCGCCTTAACCCGACGCGCGTAGGACCGCCCGCGGGTAGACAAGGGAAAGGGCACCCCATGCAGATATCGGGCACACATTCGGGCGGCGGGCACAACGGGCAGGTTCCGCGCCATGACCATCACGCCTTCGGCGGGGAGAGGCGCGGCAGGCCGACCGTCCCCGGCGCGGCGACGTCGTGCAGCGGCGCGACGACACGCAGCGCGTCGACGGCCACCGCGGCTGGCGCCACCGCGGCCACAGCGCCGACTGGCACGGCCGCGCGACAGGCCGCCAGGCACAGGACCTCGTGACGCAGGCGCAGGCCGCCGGCATCGCGATCACGGCCTTCGCGCTCGGCTATGCCGCGGCACGGCTGGCGCAGGGCGCCGATCCGGCCGACCTGTTCCCCTCGGCACCCGCCACACCCGGCGGCGGCGGAGAGGTCGTGCCGACCGAACCCGATGTCGTGACGGACACCGCGACCGGGGCGACCGACGCGGACACGGGACCCGAGGTCGCCACCGCGGATGAGGGCGACGAAGGCGATGGCGCATCCACCTCGGTCACGGTCTCGGCCTATACGGGGTCGGTCTTCTACGCGCAGTTCGGCCTTTCGTCCGGACAGGCCGCGTTGACCCTGCTGTCCTACAACGTCGCGGGCTATGCCTACTCGGCCGGCACCACGCTCGACCTGACGGCCTGACCATCCGCCCCTTCGTGATCGGGCGTGGCCCGGTCACGCCGCTGCGAATTGACCCTGCGACGCGGCCGACTCCGGGGTTGCAGCGCAGGCAGGTCTGCCATAGATAGCGCCGATACCTTGGCGGCGGGCACGTCGGTGGAAATACCGACGTGATACCGACGTAATACCGACGCAGAACCGACAGGCCGAAATCATGGAAAACGTCGTCCTCATCGTCCACCTGATCCTCGCGCTGTCGCTGATCGGCGTGGTGCTGCTCCAGCGTTCCGAAGGGGGCGGTCTGGGCATGGGCGGCGCAGGCGCGGCCGCGGGCCGTCCGCCGGTCACGGCGCTGGCCAAGGTGACCTGGGTCCTGGCCGCGGGCTTCATCTGCACCTCGATCGCCCTGACGATCATCGCAGCCGAGAAAAGCGCGGGCAGCTCGATCCTCGACCGGCTGACGCCGACGACGCAGGCCCCTGTCGATGACAGCGCGCCGACCCTGCCGGGCGGCGAAGGCAGCCTTGTGCCGCCGCCGTCGGGCACGGACGGGGCGCTGACCCCCTCCGCCGACTGACCCACCAAGACTTGAGGGCGGCATCGCCGCCCCAACATCATCTAGAGGTCTTGTTGCCAAGGCCCGGCGAATCTGTTAGCTGTTAAATCCCGTGATATGCGGCTTTTCGGGCCGCATTTCGGCTTGGGTTTTGCACGCAGGCCGCCAGAATACACGGGAGCTCCGAGCAGATGGCCAGATTCATTTTCATCACCGGCGGTGTGGTATCCTCGCTTGGCAAGGGGCTCGCCTCGGCCGCGCTTGGCTCGCTCCTGCAGGCCCGCGGCTTCACCGTCCGCCTGCGCAAGCTCGACCCCTACCTGAACGTCGACCCGGGCACGATGAGCCCCTTTGAACATGGCGAGGTCTTCGTCACGGACGACGGCGCGGAAACCGACCTCGACCTCGGCCACTACGAACGCTTCACCGGCGTCGCCGCCCGCAAGACCGACAGCGTCTCTTCCGGCCGCATCTATCAGAACGTGCTCGATAAAGAGCGCCGCGGCGACTACCTCGGCAAGACGATCCAGGTGATTCCGCACGTCACGAACGAGATCAAGGACTTCATCTCGATCGGCGAGGACGAGGTCGATTTCATGCTGTGCGAGATCGGCGGCACCGTCGGCGACATCGAGGGCCTGCCGTTCTTCGAGGCGATTCGCCAGTTCGCCCAGGACAAGCCGCGCGGCCAGTGCATCTTCATGCACCTGACGCTCCTGCCCTACCTCGCGGCGAGCGGCGAGCTGAAGACCAAGCCGACCCAGCACTCGGTGAAGGAACTTCGCTCGATCGGCCTGCAGCCGGACATCCTGGTCTGCCGGTCCGAGCATCCGATCCCCGAGAAGGAGCGCGAGAAGATCGCCCTCTTCTGCAACGTCCGCCCCGAGGCGGTGATCCCCGCCTACGATCTGAGATCCATCTACGAGGCGCCGCTGGCCTACCACGAACAAGGCCTCGACCAGGCGGTGCTGGACGCCTTCCAGATCTCCCCCGCCCCGCGCCCCGACCTCAGCCGCTGGCAGGACGTCTACGACCGCATCCACAACACCGACGGCGAGGTGAACGTCGCCATCGTCGGCAAGTACACGCAGCTCGAAGACGCCTACAAGTCAATCAAGGAGGCGCTGACCCACGGCGGCATGGCGAACCGGATCAAGGTGAACGTCGAGTGGGTCGATGCCGAGGTCTTCGACCACGAGGACGCGGCGCCCCACCTCGAAGGCTTCCATGCGATCCTTGTCCCCGGCGGCTTTGGCGAGCGCGGCACCGAGGGCAAGATCAAGGCGGCGCAATACGCGCGCGAGCACAAGATCCCCTACCTCGGCATCTGCCTCGGCATGCAGATGGCGGTGATCGAGGCGGCGCGGAACCTGGCCGGCGTCGACAAGGCCGGGTCGGAGGAGTTCGACCACGAGGCCGGCAAGAAGCGGTTCGAGCCGGTGGTCTACCACCTCAAGGAATGGGTGCAGGGCAACCACGCGGTGCAGCGCAAGGTCGACGACGACAAGGGCGGCACCATGCGCCTCGGCGCCTACACCGCCGTTCTGGCCGAGGGCTCCAAGGTGGCGAACGTCTACCATGCGACCAGCATCGAGGAACGTCACCGCCACCGCTACGAGGTGGACATCAAGTACCGGAAGAAACTGGAAGACTGCGGCGTGAGCTTCTCGGGCATGTCGCCCGATGGCCGCCTGCCCGAGATCGTCGAGATCAAGGATCACCCGTGGTTCATCGGCGTCCAGTTCCACCCCGAGCTGAAATCGAAGCCCTTCGATCCGCACCCGCTGTTCCGCGACTTCGTGCGCGCGGCCAAGGACGTCTCGAGGCTGGTCTGACCCTGCCGACCCTGCCCGCCTAGAGGGCGAACAGGGCCAGCAAGATAACCAGGGACACACCCGCACCGATGATGATCAGGCCGGCCCCCAGGGGCCGGTCTTTCTGCATCGGCGGCCGCCCGAGATGCGCGATCGGTCGCGGATCGTCGGAGCGGAGCCGCGGACGGCGGGGCGTGTTGAACTCGTGAACTGACATGGCGGGGATGTGGGGGATTCGCACCACCTCAGCGAGGGGGCCTCACCCGAACGTGCACCCGCGTCATCGGCGGTTACGGACACGAAAACACCGCCGCGCGGGGGCGCGGCGGTGCGGGTCGGCCGGGACCGACAGCTCAGACCTTGGTCTTGCCCGAGGCGAGGATGCAGACCAGCGTGATCGCGGCCGCGATCAGCATGTAGTAGCCCACGTATTCCATCCCGTGGTTCGCCTGCAGCCAGGTCGCGATGTAGGGCGCGAGCGAGGCGCCAAAGATGCCGGCGAAGTTGAAGGCCAGCGACGATCCGGTATAGCGCACTTCGGTCGGGAACGGGGCGGCCAGCGCCACGCCGATGATGCCGTAGGTGATCCCCATCAGCGCCATCCCGATGGTGGTGAAGACGAACACCCCGGTCAGCGAGCCCGACAGCAGCGGCGCCACCGTGAACGAGAAGAGCCCGATCAGCACCGTCACGGTGATCAGCAGGCTGCGCCGGTTCCAGAGGTCACCGACCTTGCCCGCGATCGGGATGAAGAGGCCGAAGACCACCGCGCCCCAGAGCTGCACCTCGAGCGCCTCGACCAGGGTCAGGTTCAGGACCTTGGTGTTGTAGGACAGCAGGTAGGCCGAGCAGATGTAGAACAGCACGAAGGTCGCCAGCGCCACGAAGGTGCCAAGGAAGAGCGCCATCTTGTGCGTGCGGAAGATCTCGACAAACGGCACCGCGACCCGTTCCTGCCGGTCGATCGCCTTCTGGAAATCCGGCGTCTCGGTCAGCGACAGCCGCACCCAGAGGCCGATGGCGATCAGCAGCAACGAGGCGATGAAGGGGATGCGCCAACCCCAGGCCAGCAGGTCCTCGCGGCTCATGAAGTTCAGCAGCACCAGGAAGAGGCCCGAGGACAGGAACAGGCCCACCGGCGCACCGAGTTGCGGGAACATGCCGTACCAGGTCTTTTTTCCCGGAGGCGCGTTTTCCGTCGCGATCAGCACTGCGCCACCCCATTCGCCGCCCAGGCCGAACCCCTGCCCGAAGCGGCAGAGCGCCAGCAGCAGCGGGGCCCAGACTCCGATGGCGGCATAGGTCGGCAGGAAGCCGATGATGACGGTCGAGACCCCCATCGTCAGCAGCGCCGCGACCAGCGTTGTCTTGCGGCCGATCCGGTCGCCGAAGTGGCCAAAGACGACGGCCCCCAGCGGGCGGGCGAAGAAGGCGATCGAGAAGGTGGCGAAGGAGGCCAGCAGCGCGGTGGTCGGATCCTCGCCCGGAAAGAACAGGGCGGGAAACACCAGCACGGCGGCGGTGGCATAGACGTAGAAATCGAAGAACTCGATGGTGGTGCCGACGAGGCTGGCCAGCAGAACGCGGCTCGGCTTGTTCACCGGGCGATAGTCGGCAGCACTGGAGGGCGCCTCCGTCAAGGATGCGTCAGACATTGGGGTATTCCGTTGTACGTGATCGGCGCTGCGGAGGGCCTGCGCCTGGGACCCGGGGCAGGTAACGCAACAAAACTGCGCCCGAAACCCATGTATGCGAAATATTCGGAAATTCATGGCGGGGTTTCGTGAAACGCATGCCTCCGGACCGTAGGATATGCCGGTCCTGCCCGACCTGCCCCGAGGCCCAGACACCATGACCGCCGCAGACAACAAGGCGCTGATCCGGCGCATCTTTACCGGCCTCGCCGAGGGCGACGGATCGTTCTTCGTGGCCCATCTTGCCGATGACGCGACCATGACGGTCACCGGGAAATACTCGTGGTCGCAGACCTTTACCGGCAAGGCCGCCATCCTGCGTGACCTCTACGGCCATGTCCGGTCCGTCACCACCGGCACGTCCCGGACCATCCCCACCCGCATCCTGGCTGACGGCGACTGGGTGGTCGTCGAAGCCGTCGGCGACATGACCGCCGCCGACGGCACGCCCTACCGGAACGAGTACTGCCTGATGTACCGGCTCCGCGATGGCATGATCGTCGAGGCCAGGGAATACCAGGACTCAGCGCTCTGCGAGCGTGTCCTGGGCCCCTACCCGGTCAGGGGCGCCTGACCTCGCGCGGGACCGCGCCGGGGATTTCCTCGGGCAGCGGGATGAATTCGGCGTTGTCGTCGGGCGGCAGGCGGAAGCGGCCATGCGCCCAGTCCCCGGCCCGCCATGCCTCTTTCGCCGCGTCGATCTTTTCGCGCGAGGAGGCGACGAAGTTCCACCAGATGTAGCGCGGGCCCGACAGGGTTGCCCCGCCCAGGATCAGCACCCGCGCGCCCCGGTCGCCTGCCTTCATCGACACCCGGTCGCCGGGGCGGAAGACCATCATGCGCCCGGCCTCGAACACCTGGCCCGCGATCTCGACCGAGCCGTCGAGGACATAGGTCCCGCGGTCCTCGTGGTTGTCGGGCAGCGGGATCGACGCGCCGGGGTCGAGGAGCGCGTCGGCATAGACCGTCTCGCTCGCCAGCTCGACCGGCGCGCGTTCGCCCCAGGCGTCGCCCAGAACCAGGCGCACCTGCTTGCCCTCGCCCTCCAGCATCGGCAGGTCGGGCTTGCCCACGTGCAGGAAGCGGGCCTCGCCCTCCTCCTCGGCCTCGGGCAGGGCCATCCAGGTCTGGATGCCGAAGAGCGAATGCGGCGTCTGCCGCGTTTCGCCGTCCACCCGTTCGGAATGGGTGATGCCCCAGCCGGCGGTCATCAGGTTGACCTCGCCCGGCTCGATCCACTGGTCGGTACCCAGGCTGTCGCGGTGATGCATCCGGCCCTTCATCAGGTAGGTGACAGTGGCCAGGCCGATATGCGGATGCGGGCGCACGTCGATCCCCTGCCCGGACAGGAACTCGGCCGGGCCCATCTGGTCAAAGAAGATGAACGGGCCGACCATCTGCCGTTTCGGCGAAGGCAGGGCGCGGCGCACCTCGAACCCGCCAAGGTCGCGGGCGCGTGGAATGATCAGCGTTTCGATGGCGTCCACCGCATCGCCCTTGGGGCAATCCGGATCGAGGGCGGGGTTCCAGCTCATGTCGGCCTCCGGCGTGGTTGCGTTGCGGAAAGCCTAGGCGGCGGGCGCCGGGCCGGGCAATTCCGCACCCCCGCACATAAAGACAACAAACCGTCACAGAAGAATGATGTATGGAGGTACGACCCCGCCACCGGGGCCACACGCATGCCCGAAGGATAGGTGCCCCATGTCGCCCGCCGATACCGAGAAGACGCCCGAGGACTGGCTTGAAGCCGAGCTGCTGGACAGTTTCGACGAAGAGGTCGAACTGGAAATGGAGGACGCGGTCCTGTCGATGAAGATCCGCGAGATCTATCGCAAGGCCCACGGTCCATCGATCCCGCGGCCAGACTACTTCCGCAGCCTGCTGCACCTGCAGGCCGAGCTGATCAAGCTGCAGGACTGGGTCGTGCACAGCGGCGAAAAGATCGTCGTGATCTTCGAAGGCCGCGACAGCGCCGGCAAGGGCGGTGTCATCAAGCGAATCACGCAGCGCCTGAACCCCCGCGTGGTGCGCACCGTCGCCCTGCCCGCCCCGAACGACCGCGAAAAGAGCCAGTGGTATTTCCAGCGCTACGTGCCGCACCTGCCCGCGGCGGGCGAGATCGTTCTGTTCGACCGGTCCTGGTACAACCGGGCCGGGGTCGAACGGGTCATGGGCTTTGCCAATGACGGCCAGGTCGAGGATTTCTTTCACGACGTGCCCGAGTTCGAGCGCATGCTGGTCCGGTCGGGGATCCGGCTGGTGAAATACTGGTTTTCGATCACCGACGAGGAACAGCAGATGCGGTTCCTGATCCGCATCCACGATCCCCTGAAGCAGTGGAAGCTGTCGCCGATGGACCTGCAGTCCCGCATCAAGTGGGAGGACTACACCGTCGCCAAGGAAGAGATGTTCGAGCGCACCAACATCCCCGAGGCGCCCTGGTACATCGTCGCCGGCAACGACAAGAAGCGCGCGCGGCTGAACTGCATCGATCACCTGCTGTCGCTGATGCCCTACGACGAGGTGCCGCACGACGACGTGCAGCTGCCTGACCGGGTGTTCAACGCGAATTACGAACGTTCGACCCTGCCGCCCGAGCTCTACGTGCCGTCCAAGTACTGAGGATCGTGGCAGAAACCCCGCCCCGTGACAGGTGGCGGGGACGTGGCCGGGTCAGGCGGACTGCTGGTTGAACGCGCGGCGGAAAAGACCCGGCCGTTCGGTCCGGGCGGCGGTCTTGCGCGGTTCGACGATACGCCGGATGTCCGAGGTCATCGGCGCGACCACGGCCGGCGTGAAGCGCCAGCGCCCCTTGCGGCGCGACCGGTCGTCCTCGTCCTGCGCCTTCATCCAGGCGGCGACCGGGGCCACGTCGTCCAGCGGGTGTTCGCCCGCCGGAAGGTAGTAGCCGCAGTTGATCCGCTGGCAGAGCGCATCGAGCGCGGCGCAGAGACGGCGCTGCGCCTCGGGCACGTCTTCCTTCTCGAGGTGGTTGAACTCGGCCGGTTCGGCGTGAATGAACATGGTGAGCGCGGTGCCAAGGTCCAGCGACCGCTGCGCGCTGACCCAGCTGAGGACAGAGGGCGTCATCGTCGAACGGTCGAGCTTCCGCGCAAGGCAGCGCAGCTCATCCGGCGACATCGCCTTGAGCATGTCCAGGATCTCGGCCTCCCGACCACCCTGCGTTTGTGCACTCAACCGAGCAGGCATTCGGCCATCTCCATTCTCTTTCCGCTTGTATAAGGTGCCGGGACTTTCGGATTTTTCTTCGATGCCAATATGGCAAAATCGTGTTCCCGGTTACGCGGACGTCATCGCAGGTGTGCTTTTGTCGATTGCGCCCGCCACGGCCACGCCTATTCTACGGCCATGTTCGCTGATCTCCTCTCCCGCCTGACCCAGCCCGCCCCGGCCCGACTGCCGGATGCGGACGCCCGTCTTGCCCTGACCGCCCTGCTTGTGCGCGTTGCCCGCAGCGACGGTGACTATGATGCCGGTGAGCGGGATCGCATCCTGCGCATCGCCCGTGACCGCTATGGCCTGGCCCCGGCCGAGGCCGAGAAGCTGCGCGCCGATGCCGAGGCGCTCGAGGCCGAGGCACCGGACACCGTGCGCTTCACCCGCGCGATCAAGGACGCCGTGCCGCTGGAACAGCGCGTTTCGGTGATCGAAGCGCTGTGGTCCGTCGTCCTCGAGGACGGTGAGCGGGACGAGGAAGAGGATGCGCTGATGCGCCTCGTCGCGAACCTCTTGGGCATCACCGACCAGGACAGCAACGCCGCGCGCCTGCGCGTCACGGGACAGTGATGGCGGGCGCGCCGCTCGCGTCCCTTCCGATGTATGACCGGCCCGAGGTCGGCCAGGCGACGAATGCCCTCTGGGCCGCGATGCGCGACGCGCTGCGCGAGGATGGCATCGACGCGCCCGAGGCGCTGACGCGGTCCGGATCGCTCTGGGATCACTGGCGTTCGCCCGACCTCGTGCTGTCGCAGACCTGCGGCCTGCCCTATCGCAAGGCGCTGCACGACCACGTCACGCTGATCGGAACGCCGGATTTCGGCCTGCCGGACTGCCCGCCGGGCTACTACAACTCGGTCATCGTGATGCGCCGGGACGACCCGCGCAGCAGCCCCGCCGACTGGGCCGAGCTGCGGCTGGCCTACAACGACAGCCTATCGCAATCGGGCTGGGCCGCGGCGGAGCAGACCGCCCGCGCAGAAGGCACGCGGTTCGGCAGCCATGTCGAGACGGGCGCACACCGCGCCTCGGTCCGCGCCGTCGCCTCGGGCGCGGCCGATATCTGCTTTGTCGATGCGCAAACCTGGCGCCTGATGTCCAAGTGGGATCCGCTGGTCGGTTCGGTCCATACGGTCGGCGCCTCGGCCCCGGTGCCCGGACTGCCCTACATCTCGGCGCCCGGTGCGGATGCCGCGGCGATGGCCGGTGCCGTGGCCCGCGCCATCGATGGCCTTCCGGCCGAGCACATCCGCGCGCTCGGCATCACAGGGTTCGTGCATGTCCCGGCGGCCGACTACCTTGCCGTGCCGACCCCGGACGCGCCGCCCGCCGCCTGAAAAAGCGGCGCCCCGTGACGTCATCCGGCCTGATTTGTTGCATTCCGGTGCGAACTGCGCCCTACTCCCCCGATCAGAAATCACCCAGGTAGACCAGTGACCAAGACCCCGCCCGTTATCGAGATCCGCGACCTGCACAAATCCTACGGCGAACTGGAGGTGCTCAAGGGCGTCGACCTGATGGCGCGCCAGGGCGAGGTCGTCTCGCTGATCGGATCGTCGGGCTCGGGCAAGTCAACGCTGCTGCGCTGCGCCAACCTGCTCGAGGACAGCCAGCAGGGCGACATCCTCTTCAAGGGCGAGGCCGTGCACTGGAAGGGCACCGGGATGCACCGACGCCCGGGCGACCCCAAGCAGGTGCTGCGGATCCGCACGAACCTGTCGATGGTGTTCCAACAGTTCAACCTCTGGTCGCACATGACGATCCTGCAGAACGTCATGGAGGCACCGGTCACCGTGCTGGGCCGCGACAAGGCCGAGGTCGAGGTGAAGGCCCGCGAGTACCTGGCCAAGGTCGGCATCGCCGACAAGGCAGACGCCTGGCCCGCCCAGCTGTCGGGCGGCCAGCAGCAGCGCGCCGCAATCGCCCGCGCCCTCTGCATGGAGCCCGAGGCGCTGCTGTTCGACGAACCGACCTCGGCGCTCGACCCCGAGCTTGAGCAGGAAGTCGTCAAGGTTATCAAGGACCTGGCGTCGGAAGGCCGGACCATGCTGCTGGTCACCCACGACATGCGGCTGGCCAATGACGTGTCCGACCTGGTCGTGTTCCTGCACCAGGGCAAGATTATCGAACAGGGCCCGCCCGCCGAGCTTTTCGGCAACCCGCAGACCGAGCGTCTGCGCGGGTTCCTGTCGGCCACGGTCAGCGCCTGAGCGCCGCCCGGAGGCCAGAGAAATGCGCTCTGACGTCAAGTCAGCGCATGGGTCCGTGATGTCACGCTAGAAATCCCTTGTGTTGTTGGCGATATGCGCCAAGTCTCGGACCCCAGAAGCGGCGAGGGAGCCGCCACTACCAGTAGGGAGCTACAGAATGAAAAAGCTGATCCTTTCCACCACCGCCCTGGCGCTGAGCGCCGGCATGGCGATGGCCCAGGACGTCGTGCGCCTCGGCACCGAGGGCGCCTATCCTCCGTTCAACTTCATCGATGACAACGGCAAGGTGTCCGGCTTCGAGAAGGACGTGGGCGATGAGCTGTGCAAGCGCGCCGAGCTGACCTGCGAATGGGTCACCAACGACTGGGATTCGATCATCCCGAACCTCGTGTCGGGCAACTACGACGTCATCATCGCCGGCATGTCGATCACCGACGAGCGTGACGAAGTCATCGACTTCACCCAGAACTACTTCCCGCCCGCCTCCTCCGCCTACGTGGCCATGTCCGAGGAAGTGGACGTGACCGGCGGCGTCGTCTCGGCCCAGACCGCGACGATCCAGGCCGGCTATGTCGCGGAAAGCGGTGCGACCCTGGTCGAATTCGCCACCCCCGACGAAACCATCGCCGCCGTGCGCAACGGCGAGGCCGATGCCGTCTTTGCCGACAAGGACTACCTCAAGCCGCTGGTCGACGAATCGAACGGTGAGCTGATGTTCGTCGCCGAGGAAGTGCAGCTTGGCGGTGGCGTGGGCCTCGGCCTGCGCGAAAGCGACACCGAGCTGAAGGAAAAGTTCAACGCGGCCATCACCTCGATGAAGGAAGACGGCTGGCTGAACGAGAAGATCGTCCAGTGGTTCGGCGACGAAGCCGCAACCTTCTGACATAACGGCGCGGGGCCCCGGCGGCCCCGCGCCCTGCTTTCCCATGTTTGCATTCTGCGCTGATCCCAAGAGCCTTGAGGGCGCCAGCTGGATGGTCTGCTACCTGACCAGCGGCAAGCACCTCATGTTCTACCAGAGCTTTTTCGTGGTCATCGGGCTGATGATCGTGACGGTGCCCTGCGCGCTGGCCATGGGCTTTGCCGGCGCATTGGCCGCACGCAGCCACTTTGCCCCGCTGCGCTGGATCGGCAAGGGCTACGCGGCGCTGGTGCGCGGCGTGCCGGACATCGCCTTCTTTCTCTTCGTGCCTCTCGCGCTGGACCAAGGCCTGGAATACCTGCGGCAAAAAGTGAACTGCCCCGACTGGGACCAGCCGATCCGCCAGGGCAACGATTTCGTCGTCTGCCCGGCTGCCAAGCTGCCGCTGTCGTCCTCTCCGCAATGGGTACACGAAACCTATGCCATCATCCTCGCGGTGATCGCCTTTGCCTTCGTGTTCGGGGCCTTCGCCTCCTACGTGCTGACGGGTGCCATGAACGCTGTGCCGAAGGCGCAGCTTGAAACCGCCGAGGCCTACGGCATGAGCCGCCGCCAGACCACCTGGCGCATCCTGATCCCGCAGATGTGGGTCTATGCCCTGCCCGGCCTGTCGAACCTCTGGATGGTGCTGATCAAGGCAACGCCGCTGCTCTTCATCCTGGGGGTCGAAGACATCGTCTACTGGGCGCGTGAACTGGGCGGCACCAAGACCAGCGCCTATGCCTATCCGCACGGCGACTGGCGGCTGTGGTACTTCCTCGGGCTTCTCGTCTTCTACCTGCTGCTGACCAAGGTGTCCGACGTGTTGCTGACGCGGCTGTCGCGGCGCCTGGCGCATGGCCAGGCCACCGTCGCCGGAGAGGAGCTGCGCCGCGCATGAGCATGACCTGTGCAGAGACCATCCAGGCCTACGCGCTGCGATCCATCGGGATCGGCGAGCGGCTGCTGCCCAAGAGCGACTTCACGCTCTGCGATCACGTGGTGCTGATCGGATCGGGCCTGATCTGGAACCTCTACTTCGCGATCTTCGCACTGGCGCTCGGCTTCTTCTTTGCCACCGCCATCGCGCTGGCCCGCGTGTCGTCGAACCCGCTGCTGCGCAAGCCCGCCGAATGGTTCGTCTTCGTCTTCCGCGGCTCGCCGCTCTTCATCCAGTTCTTCCTGTTCTACGAGGCGCTGACCCTGCTGCCCAAGGCCGGGATCGACGTGAACCTCGGCGTGGTCACGATCACCGTCGCCACCGCCTGGTTCACCAAGGCCTGGGCGGGTGCGTTGCTGGTCCTGTTCTTCAACACCTCTGCCTACTCAGGCGAGATCTTCTATGGCGCGCTGCGGTCGATCCCGCGCGGCGACATGGAAGCGGCCGACGCCTACGGCATGTCGGGCTGGAAGAAATTCCGCCGGATCACCTGGCCCACGATGCTGCGGCTGGCCTGGCCCGCCTACACGAACGAGGCGATCTTTCTCTTCCATGCGACGACGCTGGTGTTCTTCTCCAGCTTCCCGGCATGGCAGCAGAAGGGCGACAGCCTCTATTATGCGAGCTACCTCGCCGACAAGACGTTCAACCCGTTCATCGCCTACCCGGTGCTGGCGGTCTACTTCATGTGCCTGACGCTGCTGATCATCTGGATCTTCGGCCGGGTCTACAAGCGCCTGAACCGCCACCTGCCGCAGACCGCGGGCACCAGGTCGCGGATGCGCGTCCGGCTTTTGCCCGCGCGCTGAGGCGCGGCGGCGCCGGTCACTCCGACCCGGTGGAACGCAACACGGTTGCCGACGTGCCGGCGTCGCGGGGCCCGACCAGGTCGGCGATCGGCACCGACAAGACGTCCGCCTCGGCCTGCCCCAGCTTCTGCAGCAGGCGGTGCACCGCCCCGGTGTCGCGCACGACCGGGGACGCGTCCGCCGCCCCGGCCCGGCCGAGGGTGACGCCGATGTCACGCGCGAGATCCCACAAAGTCGTCGCGTGCAGGTCACGGACAAGGGCCACGCCGCCGCTCTCGGTCTCGACCAGGTAGCCCTTGGCGGCCAAGTCCTCGAACACCTCCGACCGCGCCTCGAGCGTGGTGGCGGCCATCAGGTCCGTCTCGTGGATGGTGCCGCCCTTGAGCGCCTGGCGCTGCAGTTCGGCCAGCAGCATGATCGCCGCCTCGAGCCGTTCGCCGGGGGTCTGGTCGGCGTCGGGGATCGGGCTGTGACCGTGCCGCCAGTCCGGCAGGGAGGCCGCGACGATGGCCCCCAGCACCACCACGACCCAGGAAGAATAAACCCAGATCAGGAAGATCGGCACGGCCGCGACGGCGCCATAGATCGTCTTGTAGGTGGAACCCGAGAAGAGGAACGAGTTGAACACCCACGCCAGCACCGCAAAACCGATGGCCGACGCCAGCGCGCCGACCACCGCGTGACGGATCAGCACCGGCCGCGCGGGCACGATGACGTAAAGCGCGGTCAACCCGATGGTGGTGATCACGATGCTGCCCAGCTTCTGCACCGATGGCAGGTCGAGGACCCCGGGCGCGTACTGCGACACGCCGTAGATCGACGGCTGGAACTCTGCCGCCATGCTCACCGCGTCCGAGGTCAGTGTCAGGCTGACACCGATCATCAGCGGCCCCAGGGTGAGGATCGCCCAGAACACCAGGAAGCGGACGTAGAAGGGCCGCGTCCGTTCCACCCGCCAGATGTGGTTCAGCGTGGATTCGATGGTCGACAGCAGGAAGAGCGCGGTGATCCCCAGGCCGATGACGCCCACCGTCGTCAGGTTGCCCGCGTTGTGGGTGAAATCGGCCAGGTAGTCTGTCAGCACCGCCCCCGCCTCGGGCACGATCGCATCGAACACGATCTCTTCCATCCGGTCGGTCGCGGCGTCGAAGGCTTCGAAGTTCGACAGGATCGCAAAGGCGATCACCATCAGCGGCACCAGCGCCAGGAGCGAGGTGTAGGTCAGCGCCGCGACCGCGTTGTCGATGCGATCGGCAAAGAAACGTCGCACCGTGTAGAGGGCGAAGTTCACGACATCCATGACCGCGCTGAAGACCCGCGAGGTCCGGCCACGTTCCACGAGTGCGGCGAAAGAAGACATGCCCCAGCTATATCGGAACGTCGGGCGGGCCTCATAGCGCCAATTGCACCACGGCCCGGCGCAGGCGCGCCAAGGCGCATGCCGCGTGGTGCGGCGGCCACGGATCGCTTGCGACGGGGGCGCCGGGGCGCCCCCGAACGCGATCAGGCCTCTCCGCCCTCGCCGCCCGAGATCAGGCGCTTGCGCAGCCAGCCCGAGAACCAGTCCATCAGGAAGACCATGAGGATCACGAGGACGATGTAATAGGTCACCTCTTCCCAGTCCTTCTGGGTGATCATCGCCTGGGTCAGCAGCAAGCCGATGCCGCCGCCGGTGATGGCACCGATCACGGTGGCGCTGCGGGTGTTCGACTCAAAGAAGTAGAGAACCTGGCTGAGCAGCACGGGCGTCACCTGCGGGATCACCCCGAACCGGTAGCGTTGCGCGGGCTTTGCGCCGGTCGATTGCACGCCTTCGATCTGCTTTCCATCGACGTTCTCCAGCGCCTCCGAGAACATCTTGCCGAAGGATCCGGTGTCGGTGACGAGGATCGCCAGCGCCCCGGTCAGCGGCCCCGGTCCGAAGGCGCGGGCCAGCACGATGGTCCAGATCAGCGCGTCCACCCCGCGGAAGAAGTCGAAGAGCCGGCGCGACGCCTGCCGCACGATCCAAAATGGGGTGAAGTTCTTGGCCGCGAGGAAGGCCATCGGCAGCGCCACGATGGCCGCGCCGAAGGTGCCGAGAAAGGCCATCAGCACCGTCTCGAACAGCGCCCAGGCCACGTCGCCGTGCCGCCACATCGGGTTGAACCAGAAATCGCGCGCGATCTCTCCGCCCTCGCCCTCGGTCACCTTGACGGCCAGTTGGCCGAAGCTGAGCCCGTGATAGGGGCTGTCGAGGGTGAAGAAAAAGAGCTCCCAGCCGGTGGCATAGCGGAAGGCTTCGGTCCCGCGGCGGGTGATGGTCACGCGGCCGTTCGGCGTGGTGATCGTGACGCGGTTCTTCGAGGCGTTGATAAAGTCCGGCAGCGGCCCGTCCGGGAAGGTCGCGTTCGCACCGCCGTCGCCGGGATTGGCGGTCACGGTGCCGTAGCCGGGGATCTCGATGCTCACACCGTCCGGTGTGAAGGTCACGATGGTGCCGTCGCCCAGGTCGGTGACGGTCTCCTGCCCCAGCTGCACCCAGTCGGGCGCGGTGCCTTCGGGGTAGGCACCCTTGCGCTCTCCCTCGATGGCGATGCTGACGTCGCCGCTCGCGTTGTCGCGGGTGACGTGGGTCTTGTAGCTGTAGGCGTCGGCCACCAATGTCTTGCCATTGTCGAGGTTCGCGCGCCCGATCAGGGCGGGCACGTCGAAGGCAAAGAAGGCATAGGTCAGGTAGGCCAGCACCAGCGCCGGGATCGCGAAGGAGATCATCCGCTTGCGGCGATAGAGCGCCTCGGCCTGCGGTTTCATCATGTGGATGTCGGCGGTCATGGTCATGACAGCATCTCCGAGGCGCGGCCATGGGTCAGACGCTCGCGCACGGCCGAGGAAATCTGGTCCACCACGACGATGGTGACAAAGAGCATCAGGAAGATCGCGGCGCTTTCGTCGTATTTCCCCTGCCCCCAGGACATGGCGTTCTTCAGCTCGTAGCCGATGCCGCCCGCGCCGACGAAGCCCAGGATGGCCGAGGCGCGGATGTTGATCTCGAACCGCAGCATCGCGTAGCTCAGGTAGTTGGGCGAGACCTGCGGCACCACGCCCAGGATCATCCGCTGCGACCAGTTGGCCCCGACCGAAGCCAACCCTTCGACCGGCTTGAGCGAGGCGTTTTCGTTCACCTCGGAAAAGAGTTTCCCGAGCGCGCCCGATGTGTGAAAGGCGATGGCGATCATCGCGGGCACCGGCCCGCCGCCGAGAACGAAGATCAGGACCAGGGCGATCACGATCTCGGGCACCGCGCGCATCACGTCCATCGTGCGCCGGAACACCGGGATCAGCCGCGGCCAGCGGGCCAGCCCACGGGTCGAGAGCATCGACAGGATGATGGCGATCAGCGCCCCGATCAGGGTCGAGACGGCGGCGATGTTGATGGTTTCCAGCAGCGCCGGGAAGTATTCGACGAAATGCGCGGGCATGTCGGCCCGGTGTTCCCAGGCCTCGGTCACCACGATGGTCGGGTAGACAAAGACGTTGGACACGCCGTCCCAGAACCCGCCGGCATTGCGGGCATCGGCGACCATGAAGCCCGAGACCATCATCGCCACGAAGATGGACAGCAGGATCCCGGAATAGAGGCGCTTGCGGCGTGTCAGCGCGAGGTAGTCCTCGCGGATGTCGCCCAGCGATCGGTGGCTGGTCAGCTCTGCCATGTCGGAAGCGCCCCTTTCAGAACAAGGTGCGGGCGGGCCCCGAGGGAGACCCGCCCGCGAGAGAGCCGATCAGTTCGACTTCGACTGACGTGCCGCGATGATCGACAGGTAGGCGTCGTGATCGATCGGGTCGAAGCCCAGCGATTCACCGGCGGAGATGTTGTAGGTGCACTCCTTGTCGACGTCGTACATGCCGTCGACCAGGGCGACCATCTTCTCTTTCACGTCGCCCGGCAGAGCCTTGCGCAGGACGATCGGACCTTCCGGGATCGGCTTGGAGCGCCAGATCTCGACCAGGTCGTTCATGTCGACGAGGCCCGCGTCAACGGCCTTGCGCAGCGCGCCCGAGTTGTAGCCGTCTTCCCAGTTGCCCTGGCCGTCGGCCCAGGTCACGCCGCCGTCGACATCGCCGTTGTTGACCGCGACGATGGTCTGCTCGTGACCGCCGGTGAAGACGACTTCGCCGAAGTAGTCGCCGTTCTCCATCGAGGCGCCGGTCTGTTCCGGGATCTCGATCGAGGGGATCAGGTAGCCCGAGGTCGAGTTCGGATCACCGAAACCGAACTTCCTGCCCTGCATGTCCTCGAGCGAGGCGATGCCGCTGTCCTTGCGGGCGAAACCGATCGAGTGGTAGCCGTAGCTGCCGTCGAGGTTGATCTTGACCAGCACCGGCTCGACCGCCTCGGGATCGTCCAGGTAGGTCTTGGCGTAGCCGGATGCGCCCAGCCAGGCCATGTCGATGGTGCCGCCCAGCAGGCCCTGGATCACGCCGTCGTAGTCGGCGGGGGCGAAGAGCTTGACCGGAACGCCAAGCGCTTCCTCGGTGTAGGTCTTCAGGCACTCGTGGCTGTTCAGCCGGTCCTGGGCGTTTTCGCCGCCGAGGATGCCGATGCGGAACTCGGTGATGTCCTGGGCGGCGAGCGGGCCGGCCAGCACGGTCGTTGCCAGCGCGGCAGCGATGATCTTCTTCATGTCAGGTTTCCCCTCTTCGATGGGCCGCCGGGCTTCCCCCGCGCGGCGGTTGGAAGCTCTTGGCTCAGGCCTGGGCCTCGGCCTTTCGGATCTGGGCGATCTGCTTGGCGCTGAGCGTTTCGATCGAGGTCGATGTCGCGGCCTCGGAAAATCCGGCGTCGGCGCCGTAGATGTCGCGGGCGGCACCGGTGGTCAGCTGCTCGGGCGTGCCGTCAAAGACGATCCGCCCGTCACGCATCCCGATCACCCGATCGCAGTAGCGCCGCGCGGTGTCGAGCGTGTGCAGGTTGGCGATCACCATGCGGCCGTCCTCTTCGTGGATGCGGCGGAGCGCATCCATCACGACCTGCGCGTTCATCGGGTCGAGCGAGGCGATCGGTTCATCGGCGAGGATGATCCGCGGGTCCTGCATCAGGGCCCGGGCGATGGCGACGCGCTGCTGCTGGCCGCCCGACAGCGCCTCGGCCCGCTTCGGCGCGTGCTCGGCAATGCCCAGGCGGTCGAGGATGTCGATGGCGCGGTGGATGTCCTCGGCCGGGAAGAGGTTGAAGAGCGTGGCAAAGGTCGAGCGGCGGTTCAGCGTGCCGTGCAGCACGTTCGACACCACGTCCATCCGGGGCACCAGGTTGAACTGCTGGAAGATCATCGCGCAATCGGCCTGCCACGCCCGCTTCTGCGCGCCCCTCAGCGCCGTGATCTCGCGGCCGTCGAAGGTGACGGTCCCGCTGCTGTGGTCGGTCAGGCGGTTCAGCATCCGCAGCAGGGTGGACTTGCCCGCGCCGGAGCGTCCGATGATGCCGATCATCATCGGCCGGTCGACCGTGATGTCGGCGTGGTCCACCGCGATGTTCCGGCCGAATTGCTTCGTCAGTTGCTCGATCTGCAGCACAGGCATCCCCCAGTTCTTGGCTGCCCTGCTAGGTCCGCTCAGAGACGGTCATGTGAACGCGCGGTGAAAGTTTTGTAACGCACCACGATAGATCCGGATGACGCCGGGTCCGGTCGGGCCCGCTGCCCGAACCGCTTGCAGATTGACCCCGTGGCACCCGCCGCTTAGCGTGCCGCGACACTGCCGACAAAGGACACGCCATGACCGCCGCCGCCCCCCGCCACATGCTGGCCGCCCTGCCCCTCCTGCTGCTGGCCGGTGCCGCGCAGGCGCATACCGGCACCGGGGTGCAGGGCGGGCTGGTCAGCGGGTTCACCCACCCGATCTTCGGCTGGGACCACGTGGTGGCGATGGTCGGTGTCGGCCTCTGGGGCGCGATCCTCGGCCGGCCGGCGATCTGGATCCTGCCGGTCGTCTTCCCGCTGGTGATGGCCTTCGGCGGCGTCCTGGGCGTGCTCGGCGTGCCGGTTCCGGCGGTCGAGGCGGGGATCGCCGTGTCCGGCCTCGTCCTCGGGCTGCTGATCGCCTTCGCGGTGCGGGCGCCCACCTGGGTCGCGGCGCTGATCGTTGGTGTCTTCGCGATCTTCCACGGCTATGCCCACGGGACAGAGCTGCCCGCGGCGGCCAACCCCTTTGCCTACGGCGTCGGCTTCGTGATCGGCACCGGGCTTCTGCACCTCGTCGGGATCGGGCTGGGCCTGCTGCTCAGGTTGCCGCGCGGCGAATGGATCGTCCGGGCCGCCGGCGGCGTGATCGCGGTGGTCGGCGGCGCCTTCCTGATCGGCGTTGCCTAGGGTCTCGCGGCGCGGCGCGGCGGCAGTTGCGCTGGCGCTGTTGCCTGCCCCGGCGCTGGCGCACAGCTTCCCGCTCGATGCGCCGGCCTCCTACCTCTTCGTCCTCGGCACCTCGGTCGCGTGGAGCGATCCGGCCATCCTGCTGATGCTGGTGCCACTGGCGATCGGCTGCGGGCTCTGGGGCCGGTCGGGGCTCCTGCGCATCCTGCCTTACCTGCTGGCGGGCGGCCTCGGTGGCGCGCTGATCGTCCTGCCGCCCGGCCCCGGCTTCACCCGGGAATGCGTGGCGGCGGGCCTTGTCCTGGCGGTGCTGGTGGCGCTGCTGCCGCCGCCGCCCGGCCATTACATGCGCATCGGCGCCGTGGCCGTGGGGGCGCTGGTGATGTTGCAGAGCCTTGAGGGCCACGGCACCGCCGACCTGCCCTGGGCGATCCTGGCCGGGCTGGTGGCCGCGCCGCTGGCGATCCTTGCCGCCGGCACCGCGCTGGTCCTGCTGGTCAGCTGGGCGTTGCCCTATGGCTGGGTGCGGATCGGATGGCGTGTGGCCGCGTCGTGGACCGCGGCAGTCGCCGCCATGTACGGGGCGTTTCTGCTGCGCTGACGCGGGGCCCGCACGGCAAAATGCCGCCCCCGCACCGAAGGCGGCGGGGGCGGCACGTCAGGCGACAGTCCAAGGGCGGTCAGGCCGCCGCCTGTGTCACTTGGGTCGGTGCGGCGACGACCGCGTCGTGAAGCGCCTTGATCGCACGGTCGCGATCATCGCGGCCGACGACGAACTGCACGTCGACCGACCGGGTCGTCTGGTGCAGCGCGGCAACGTCGACCCCGCCCGCCTCGAGCGCCTCTAGGCCGCGCGTCAGGATCTTGAGCCCGCTCAGGTCACGGCCGAAGACCGAGGCAATCGCCAGCGCCCGCACCGAGAGGTCGGCCGAGGGGTAGATCTCGGCCAGGTCGCGCTCCACCCGCTTCATCGTCTTGAGCGACGCATCCACGTAGTGGGTGATCGTGTTCGCGTTCGAGGTCTTCGACACGATCCGCACCTTGTGGCGCTTGAGCACCTCGAGCGTGGCTGCGTCGTAGCCCTTCACGCCGACCATGTCCTGTTCGAACAGCTCCAGCGCATAGACATCGAGGCCACAGACGATCTCGGCCTCGGGCGTGTCGGCCTTCCTGTCGTCGATCAGGGTGCCCGGGTCCTCGGGCTCGAAGGCGTTGGTCACGCGCAGCGGGATCTCCGACTGGCGCAGGGTCTTGGCCGCCTTCGGATGGATCGCCTCCATCCCCATGTTCGACAGCTGGTCCGCCACGTCATAGTTGGTGTGGCCCAGCTTGCGCACATGGTCGCCCACCAGGTTCGGATCGGCCGAGCTCAGGTGGAACTCCTTGTGGATGATCGCCTCGCGCGCCTTGGTCTGCGCGGCAATGCGAGAGAACGTGACCTCGGAGTAGCCGCGGTCGTATTCCTGCATCAGCCCCTCGGTGCACTGGGCATAACCGGTGACGATGGGCATCTCGCGCGAGAAGTCGACGCCGTCGAGGGCCGAGGCGATCCGCTCCTCGAGATTCAGTTCCCGGTCGTCGCGCCAACCGGAGAGGTCGACGAAACGGGCGTCCACCCCGGCCCGCTTGAGCAGCAGCGTGGTGACGAAGGCGGAATGCGCCTCGCCCAGCCCCGACAGAAGCTCGCGGATGATCTGCATGTGCTCGCTCAGCCGGAAATGGCCGTAGGAGCAGAGCCGCTGCAGATCGATCAGGCAGTTGCGCGCTCCGTCCAGACGGTCGCGGACAAAGTCGTCCGCGCCGCTCAGGTCGGCGGGATGATCGAGGATCGCGTGATGCGCCTCTTTCATCGCGACCGACACGCGCGTCAGGCCGTCGGACCAGCCCTGGTCGTTCTCGGCGTTCGAGAACAGTGCATAGACCCCCGGCTCGCCGGTCTTCTTGTGTTCCAGCAGCAGGTTGGTGATCCCGCCGAAGGCAGAGACAACGAAGACGCGGTTGTAGAGCGCCTGGCCCTTGCGGTCGCCGATGAAGAGCGTGCCGACAAGGTCGTTCAGGCGCGACATCGATGTGCCGCCGATCTTTTCGACGGTATGATTTGACTGTTTCACTGTCGTGGTGCCGCCGGGGATCTCCCCCGGCGGTCCTCTATGGGAATGGTCAGGCGTTCTCGGGCACCGGCGCGGCGTAGGAACCGTCGGCCTGGTGCACTTCCTCGCCGGTCACCGGCGGGTTGAAGCAGCAGGCCATCACAAGCTCCTCGTCGGCGACGAGCGTGTGCTTGTCGTGCTCGTTCAGCGCGTACATGGTGCCCGGGCGGATCTCGTGGGTCTCGCCGGTGGCAAGGTCGGTGATCCGGCCCTTGCCCTTCATGCAATAGACGCTCTCGTAGTGGTTCTTGTAGTGGAACGTGTGCTCCGAGCCTTCCTCGAGGAAGGTGATGTGGAAGCTGAAGCCCATGCCGTCACCGGCCAGCAGCATCCGCACCGAGGTCCACTTGGCGTCCGAGACCACGCGGTCCTTTTCGTTCGCTACGATGTCGTCGAAATGTCTCACGATCATGGGTCTGTTACTCCGCTGCCATGGGTTGTTCGGCGGGCACGATCTCGCGCACGGCCGAGAAGAGGATGTCGAAGCCCCTGTTCAGGACCTCTGCGGGCGTCGTCAGGGGCGCCAGCACCTTGACAACCTCGTCGTCCGCGCCCGACGTCTCGATGATAAGCCCGTTCTCGAAGCATTTCGCGCAGATCTCGCCAGCCAGTTCCCCGGAACCGACATCGACGCCGCGCATCAGGCCGCGACCCTTCAGGGTCGAGCCGGGGATGACCTCGGCGATGGCCGTCAGGCGTTTCTCGATCAGGGCGTCATTTTCGGCCAGCTCCTTCTGGAAGCTGTCGTCGGCCCAGAACTTCTCGATGGCGACGCGGCCGGTTACGAAGGCATGGGTGTTGCCCCGGAAGGTGCCGTTGTGCTCGGCCGGCTTCCAGACGTCATGCTCGCGCTTGATCAGCAGCGCCGCGAACGGCAGGCCGAAGCCCGAAAGCGATTTCGCCTGCGTGATCATGTCCGGCACGATCCCGGTGTGCTCGAAGCCGAAGTAGGTGCCCGAGCGGCCGATACCCGACTGGATGTCGTCGACGATCAGCAGGGCGCCGTGTTCCTTGGCGAGGCGCGCGATGCCCTCCATCCATTCCTTGGACGCGGCGTTCAGCCCGCCCTCGCCCTGGATCGGTTCAAAGATGAAGGCCGCCGGCGCGTCGATGCCCGAGGACGGGTTCGACAGCATCGCCTCGATCATCTCGAGCGTGTCCACGTCACCCAGCGAGCCGTCGTAGGGCAGATGGGTCACGTCGCCCAGCATTCCGCCGCCCGCGCCACCGCGCTTGCTGGCGTTGCCGGTCAGCGACAGCGACCCCATGGTCATGCCGTGGAAGCCGTTGGTAAAGGCGATGATGTTGCGGCGACCGGTGATCTTGCGGGCCAGTTTCATCGCCGCCTCGACCGCGTTGGTGCCGGTCGGGCCGGTCATCATGACCTTGTAGTCCATGCCGCGCGGTTCGAGGATATGGGTCTCGAACGCCTCGAGGAACTTCTCCTTCTCGGCGGTGAACATGTCGAGGCCGTGCGCGATCCCGTCGTTGGTGACGTGCTCGATCAGCGCCGCCTTCATGTCGGGGTCGTTGTGGCCGTAGTTCAGCGACGAGCAACCGGCGAGGAAATCGATGTACTCGCGGCCCTCGGCATCGGTCATGACCGAGCCCTGCGCCTTGGTAAAAGTCGTCGGGAAGGAGCGGCAGTAGGAACGTGCCTCGCTCTCGCGACGGTCAAAAATATTCGGTTCGCCTGACGTGTCAGTCGACATAGGATTTTCCTTCGGTTTGGTTCTTCAACGGGCCCAAGCGATATGGCCCCCGGTGACCCGGGGACCCCGCCCTGCTCAGGCAGCTCGTTTCAGCGGTTCCGCGAAGCGGATTGTGACCATGTGCTCGGTGGAGTGCTTTCCATCGAAATGGTCGTCCGTGGTAAAATGCGCTTCGCTCGACAAGGTTCCACCGCGCTTTTCGGCAAAGCGCCGGAACAGCGCCCAGGAGGCGTCATTGTCCTTGGTGATCGTGGTCTTGAGCTTGGAGACATCCTCGCACACGTCGCGCGACAGGAGCGTCGACAGCATCCGCGTGCCAAGGCCGAGGCCCCGCGCCTTCTCGGACACGGCGACCTGCCATACGAACACCGTGTCGGGTTCGTTCGGCACCACGTGGCCGGACACCCAGCCCACGACCTCGTCGTCCAGCTCCGCCACGACGCAGGTATCGCCGAAGTGGTCGCACTGGATGAGGTTGCAATACATCGAGTTCTCGTCGAGCGGTTTGCACTCGCGAACGAGCTCCCAGATAGATGATCCGTCCTCACCTTCCGGTTTCCGCAGGATCGGCTGGGGGCCTTTCTCCGGGGAATTGACTGTATGCACGGCGCTCATAGCCTCCTATTGCTTTGCCTTACTAAGTATAAGTGGGCTCCATAGTATTTCAACAAGCTAAGCAATTTTCTTTCACGGAAGGTTTTTTCACTTGTTTTGCTTAGTTATCGCGAGCGAACGACAGTCACACATGCTTAGTATGGCAAATTTGTGACAGGTCACAGGGAGCGGATTTTGTTGAAGAATTTCCGATCTGGCCCTAATGAGGATGAAGGAACCTCAAGGGCTGGCATGGACCGCACGGACATCTCTCTGATCGCCCTCCGCCGCATTCTGCGCGCGACCGAGCTCTATGGTCGCAGGCTGGCGAAAGAGGCGGGGATGACCGCCGTGCAGTTCCGCGTCCTGCAGATCATCGCGGAAAAGGGCCATGCCACGCCGACGGCCATCGCCAACCGCATGGGCGTGACCCAGGCGACGATGACCGCGCTGATCAACAAGCTGGCCGACAAGGGACTGGTCGAACGCAAGCGGTCCGAGACCGACCGGCGGCAGACCAACCTTTTCATCACCGCCAAGGGGGTCGCGACCGTCGACGACGCGCCCGACCCACTGCAACAGAGATACGTGAAGAATTTCGAGGCGCTGGAGGACTGGGAACAGGCGATGATCGTGGCGGCGCTGGAACGCGTCGCCGGAATGCTCGACGCTGACGATCTCGATGCATCGCCCGTTCTCGACCTGGGGGAATTCGGCACCTCGCACTGAAGCTGACGACCGCGTCCTTGGGGAGGGAGCGCATGAGTTCGGACGAAGACCTGCCGTGGGTTATCGGCATCACCGCCTCGGCCGGCGGCCTGGAAGCGATCACCGCGCTGGTCCAGGCGCTGCCCGCACGGACCGGGGCCAGCTACATCATCGCGCAGCACATGTCGCCCACCCACAAGAGCCTGATGTCGGTCCTTGTGGCGCGCGAGACGCAGCTGCCGGTGGTCGAGCTGACCGGCGACGTGACCCCGGCCCCCGACACGATCTACGTGACACCGCCGAACAGCGACGTCGTCTTCAAGGGCGGCATGATCCGGCTGATCGAACCGGCGGGCCGCCCTGGCAGCCCCAAGCCCTCGGCTGACCGGCTGTTCTATGCGATGGCCGACGAACTCGGCGACCGCTGCATCGCGGTGGTGCTGTCGGGCACCGGATCCGACGGCTCCTACGGCGTGCAGGCGGTGCGCGAGGCGGGCGGCATCACCCTGGCACAGGACCAGTCGACGGCGAAGTACAGCGGGATGCCGACATCGGCCGTCGAAACCGGCTGCATCGACATCGTTCTGCCGCCCGAGAAGATCGGCGAGCACATCACCAAGATCATGGCTGAGCCGCGCAACCTCGAAGCGCTCAAGGCGCTGGACGAGATGCCGGGCGGCCTGACCGAAATCCTGCAGATCCTGCTGGCCCGCAGCCAGGTTGATTTCCGCGACTACAAGGACAACACCGTGCAGCGCCGCATCCAGCGGCGGATGACCGCGCTCGGCATCTCAAGCTACGACGATTACGTCGCCCATTGCCGGACCCGGGCGGGCGAGATCGACGCGCTCTATGCGGACCTGTTGATCTCGGTCACGCGGTTCTTCCGCGACCCCAACCAGTTCGAACGCCTCGGGATCGAACTGCGCAACCTGGTCGAGGGGAGAGAGGCCTCGGAACCGCTGCGCGTCTGGGTGGCCGGCTGCGCCACCGGCGAAGAGGCGTATTCCGTCGCCATCCTGATCGCCGAGGCCTTCGGCGGCCTGGGCGAGATCGCGGCGCGCAAGGTCCAGATCTTTGCCACCGACATCGACGAGGCGGCGCTCAGGATCGGGCGGCGCGGCGATTACCCGGCTGCGGCGGCCGACGACATCCCGGCGCACCTGCTCGACCGCTACTTCGACCGGACCGACACCAAGATCACGGTCAAGACCAAGCTCAAGCAGATGATCCTGTTCTCGCACCATAACGTGTTCCAGGATCCGCCCTTCATCAACATCGATCTCGTCACCCTCAGGAACCTGCTGATCTACTTCAAGCCGCGCCTGCAGGAACGGGTGCTGAGCCGGGTGCACTATGCGCTGAAGCCGCGGGGGCTGCTGTTCCTCGGCACCTCCGAGGCGATCGGGCCGATGCAGATCGATTACGAGGTCATGTCCGAACGCAACCGGCTGTTCCGCAAACGCAGCCAGACACGGCCCGGCATCGCGAGCCGGATCGGCGAATTCCAGTCGCGCGACTGGCGGATGGGGGGCGGGTTGCAGTCCGACCGCACCCGCGCATCGCAGGACGACGCCCGCTACCGCGAAATGTTCGAAAGCCTCGCCCGCGGCGTGGGCGGCGACGCGATGCTGGTGTCGACGGGGCACGAGATCATCCGCGTCTTCGGCAGCATCTCGGAATTCGTGGCGCTGGACGAGAGCACCAAGCTCAACCTGTCGCTGTCGCTGCTGAAGAGCCCGCTCAGGGACGAGGCGCCCAGCCTCTGCACCATCGCGCTCAAGACCGGGCGCCGCCGGCGCGGGGCGCGGCACGAGATGCCGGGCACGGACCGCACCCACGTCTGCCTCGAGGCATTTCCGATCGACATGGGCGAGGACGCGGAAAGCTATGTGCTGCTCAGCGTGCAGCCACTGACGCTCGACACCGCCGAGACCGTTCTGGGCGCGGATGCGGCCGAGCTGTCGCAGCTGCGCCAGCTCGAGGCCGACGTCGCCTCGACCCGCGCGGCGCTGCAACAGACGATCGAGGAGCTGCAAACCTCGAACGAGGAGCAGCAATCCCTGAACGAGGAACTGCAATCCACCAACGAGGACCTGCAGGCCACCAACGAGGAACTGGAAACCTCGAACGAGGAGCTGCAGAGCTCGAACGAGGAGCTTCTGACCGTCAACGAGGAGCTGCAGATCAACGCCTCAGAGCTCGAGGGTGTCCGGCAGGACATCGAGTCGGTCCTGCAGAGCGCGCCGCTCGCCATCCTCGTCATCGACAACGCGATGCAGGTGTCGCGCTGTTCAGCCCCAGCGCGCAGGAAGTTCCGGATCGAAGCGGGGCTCGACCTCGTGCACCTGTCGCAGTGCCGGGTGCCCGAAGGCTATCCCTCGCTGGTGCAGATCGCGACCGAGACCTTCGGCACCCGCGAGCCGCAGATCCGGCACTTCCAGTCAGGCAATACCTTCGTCTCGCTCCGGTCGGTGCCCTACTTCAACCAGGCCCGCGACCTGCGCGGCGTGACCATCGTGCTGTCCGAGGTCGACAGCGAAGAGCTGAACGCAAAGATGCAGATGGTCGAGGCGATGACGGAGATCGGGCACTGGAAGCTCGACCTGGTCGAGAACCGCATTCACTGGTCCGACCGTGTCTTTGCCATCCACGGCCGCGCCCGCGAGCGCGGTGTGCCCTCCCTGGACGAGGCCCTGGCATACTACCTGCCCGAGGACATGCAGATCGTCACCTCGGCGATGGAAAACACCATCGCCACCGGCGAGCCCTACGATTTCCGCCTGCGCATCCGGCGCGAGGACGGTCGGCTGGCGCATGTCGAATCCCGCGGCACCGTGCAGTTCGATTTGAACGGCAAACCCGTCGCGCTGATCGGTGTCTTTGCCGACAAGGACCGCGAGATCGGGACCGAGATGCTGCTGCACCAATTCGGCCAGGCCCATGACAAGGCGCGGATCGGGTTCTATTCCATCGACATCGCGAACGACCAGGTGTTCTTCAGCCCCAGCCTCTACCGCATCCTCGGCCTTGACCCCGCCCGGGACGATCCATCGATCGACGCGTTGCTGGCCGCGTTGACCGACGGGGATCGCGACGCGGCAAAGGCCCGGTTCGGCGCGGCGATGGAGCGAGGAGAGGCCTTCGACCTCGACAGCCACCTGCCCCGTCCCGGCCGCGATCTGCTGCCCTGTCACATCTCGGGGATGCCGCGCAGCGAACCGCATGGCCCGGTGTCGCACGTCTTTGGCCTGATCAGTTTCTGACCGCCGCCGCTCAGGTGTCGCGGGGGACCTTGAGGCTGACAAGGATGCCCTCGACTTCCGAGAGGAGCTCGGCCACCTCTTCGCCCCCGGTCTTGCCTCGGTTGCTGCGGATCGTACGCAACAGCCGCAGGCCGCGGGTGATCTGCGACGGGGCCAGCACCGGCTCCGGCGCGCCGCCTGTTGCGGGACGCAGGGGCACGACCTCGGCCGCGGGATGCATCAGCGGGACCAGCAATGCCGACAGCGTTTCGGCATTCAGGTCGTCCTTGTGCAGGAACCGCGCGCGCCCGTCGCGTTCCAGCCGGGCCGCCAGTTCGTTGCATTCCACGCCCGAAAGCAGCAAGGCCGCGGTGCCTTCGGGCGGGGCCAGCGCAAATTCCGCGCCGTCGCCGTCGGGCAGGATCCGGTCGGCAAGGATGATGTCGGCCTCGCCACGTTCCAGGTAGCTCCGCGCCTCGGCGGCGGTGGCGAACTCAAGCGTCACGCTGTCGTCGAAGACCGCCTTGAGCGTGTGGCAGATGAGGTAGCGGTCGATCATGCTGTCGTCCACGACGACGCAGATCAGCGCCCCCTCGCTTGCGGTGTCCGGCCTGGGCGCCGGTGACAGGGCCGTGTTGGTCATGGCCTCCCCTCCGCCTTCGCGCATGGTTCAGTGCCGGGTGCCCGGCGCGTGGCCGGACGGCGCAACCTCGTTCAGCAGGACCAGCCAGTCGGACACGGCCTTGCCCCCGCCTGCGACCGACAGCGCCGACAGTGCCGCGCGCATCCGCCCCGGGTCCGACCGCTCTTCGGCCGTGGCGCGTTCGCCGCGCAGGTAGTCCTGCATCGCCGCCAGCGTCTCTTCGCGCAGCGTGCCGCCGCGCAGGGCCATCGGGCTGGTGGCACGCAGGATCAGGTCGCGCAGGATGTCGGCGTCGATCCCGTCCTTCGGCAGGTAGTCGAAGCAGCCCCGCGCCAGCGCCGCGCGCGCCACGTCGGGCCGCGCCTCGCCGGTGATCAGGACGGCGGGCACCTCGGCGTTGCGGGGGGTGCGCCGCAGCAGGTCGCGTGCCATCAGCCCGTCACCGTCGGGCAGCATGTAATCGAGGATCACGAGGTCGAAGAGTCGCCGGGTGATGACCTCGGCAAAGGCCTGCAGGCCGTTGACCAACGTGACCTCGACCGGCAGGTCGGTCCGGTCGCAATCGCGTGTCAGCGCCTCGGCGTCGAAGCCGGAATCCTCGAGCAGGAGGACCGCAATCGGCCCCGGAGCGGCCTGCGCCAGCCCGAGCGCCCGGACATCGTCGAGCTGCGGCACGTCAACAAATTCGGCGGATGGTGTCATGTCGGCCTCCCTGTGCTGTCGCCTGATGGCGCCGCGCTTCGTCACGCGGTCAGCCAGATCATTGGCAGGAGGACCTCACCCGAGTGTTAACGAAATGCGGCAGCATTCCCGCTTTTCACTAAAATCCGGCGCGATCTGCCGGTGGCGATTAGGGCTTCGTTTATCCGCCCGGCCTAGTGCTGGGCGGGATCCCCGGCACGGAAAGGACTTGCCATGACTGCGGAACAACGACAGCTCGTCCCGGTCGAGGCGCCGGCCAAGCGCGCGATGGCGGACGACGACGAATTCGAACGGTTCCTCTACCTCGTCACCCACGACCTGCGGGCGTGCTTTCGCGCGTTGCGCACGATCCCGGAATGGATCCGCGAGGACCTGAGCGGCACCACTGCCCCCACCGACGTGCACACGCATCTCGACATGCTGATCACCCAGGCGCGGCGCGGCGACCGGATGCTGCTGGACCTGCGCGAATTCTCCCGCGTGGGGCGGCTCTGTGGCCCGATCATGGTGGAACCCGTCCGGTCCATCGCGGAACGCTGCTGGGGCAATATCGGCGTCCCGGACGAGATGTCGCTGGACCTGTCGCTGGCCGAGGGCAGCGTGGCCCTGCCCCGCGACGACGCGACGCGGCTGTTCTCGGCCATCCTCGACAACGCGGTGAAGCATCGCGCCGGCAACTCGGGCCGCGTCTCGGTCCGGTGTGCCGAGGAGGGCAAGAAATGGCTCTCGATTCGGATCGAGGATGACGGACCGGGGATCGAGCCACAGTTCCGAGACAAGGCGTTCGGCCTGCTGACCACCCTGCGTCCGCGCGACGCCTGCGAGGGCAGCGGCGTGGGCCTGGCCATCGCGCGCCGTATCGTCGAAACCGCGGGTGGCCAGATCGGGCTGGACGACGGACCGGGCGGCAAGGGCCTGTCGGTCTGCATGACCCTGCCCCGCATGCCCGTCGCCGTCGACTGAGCCCGGATTTGCCCGCCTGCATCAGCCGCGGGCAAATCCCGCCTGCCACCCTTGGCCCCGCGCATGACCCCGCCTATAAGGCGGCGTCACTACAAGCGAGGGCGCCATGCGCAAGGCTGAGATCACCCGCAGGACGGCCGAGACCGACATCACGGTCAGGATCGATCTGGACGGCACCGGGCGGTACGACAACCGCACCGGCATCGGGTTCTTCGACCACATGCTGGACCAGCTGGCGCGTCATTCGCTGATCGACATGGAGATCACCTGCAAGGGTGACCTCCACATCGACGACCACCACTCGGTCGAGGATACCGGCATCGCGCTTGGCCAGGCGCTGGCGCAGGCCCTCGGCGAAAAGCGCGGCATCCGGCGCTACGGATCCTGCCTGCTGCCGATGGACGACGCGCAGGTGCGCGCCGCGCTGGACCTGTCGGGCCGGCCCTTCCTGGTCTGGAACGTCACCTTGCCGACGCCCAAGATCGGCACCTTCGATGCCGAACTGGTGCGCGAGTTCTTCCAGGCGCTCAGCACCCACGGCGGCATCACCTTGCATGTCGACCAGCTGCACGGGATCAACAGCCACCACATCGCCGAGGCCGCGTTCAAGGCTGTCGCCCGCGCCCTGCGCGAGGCGGTCGAGACCGATCCGCGCAAGGCTGACGCCATCCCGTCGACCAAGGGCGCCCTGTGACGATGCTCACCGTTCTGATCGACTACGAGAGCGGCAACCTGCACTCGGCCGAAAAGGCATTCCAGCGCATGGCGCGCGAAACGGACGCGGGCAAGGTCATCGTCAGCGACCGGGCCGAGGATGTCGCCCGTGCCGACCGGCTGGTGCTGCCCGGCGACGGCGCCTTTCCGGCCTGCTGCGCCGCGCTGAAGGGGCGCGAGAACGTCTATGACGCCCTGCGCGAGGCGGTCGAGGTCAAGGGGCGCCCGTTCCTCGGGATCTGCGTCGGCATGCAGCTGATGGCGCGGATCGGGCACGAGTACGAAGAGACCGAAGGCCTCGGCTGGATTGATGGCGAGGTGGAGAAGATCACGCCCGAGGACCCGGCGCTCAAGGTGCCGCACATGGGATGGAACGACCTCGTGATCGACAGCCCCCACCCGGTTCTGGCGGGGATCGAGACCGGACAGCACGCCTACTTCGTGCACTCCTACCACATGCAGGTCAGCACGCCGTCACAGCGTCTGGCACATGTCGATTACGGCCAGCCGATCACCGCGATCGTCGGTCGCGACACGATGCTGGGGATGCAATTCCACCCGGAAAAGAGCCAGGCGACCGGCCTGCGCCTGATCGCCAACTTCCTGACCTGGACGCCCTGACCGCGCCCGCCGAGGCGGGCGCGGCCTTTACAGCGGTTACTGCACGCGCGTCCAGTTCTGCCCAAGGCAGATCGGCCCGACGCAGCCCGAGACCTTCAGGCTGTCCCCGCTCAGCAGCATCTTGGACTTGTAGGTCTTGTCGTTCGACGGACGCCAGATCTTGCCGTTGGCGTAGGCGCCGTTGCCCTGCGGCTCCATGTCCCAGACCAGCTGCTTGCCCAGCGTCTGTGCCTTGTACTCGCCCTGCGCGTTGAAGGTGCGGGCGATGGTGCCGCAGAACTTGGTGCCGCACGGCACGATCTGGACATAGGCATAGGCGCCGTCGTCCACCTCGGTCTGCCAGGTGCCTTCGACCGGGTCGGCCATCGCGGCGCCCGCAGCCAGCGTCAGCGCGGCCCCTGCCAGCAGTGATTTCAGCATGATCTTCCTCCCATGACTCGTTGGGCGCGAGTGTCGCCAGTGCCCGACGTCAGGACAAGTCCGATTGCAAATCCCGCTGCGTCATGCCACATCGCCCGCGCATCTATCCCGGAGCCGCGCATGATCCTCTACCCCGCCATCGACCTGAAGGACGGACATGCCGTGCGCCTGCTGCGCGGCGAGATGGAGAAGGCCACTGTCTTCAACACCGACCCGGCCGCGCAGGCCCGCGCCTTTGTCGAGGCCGGCTGCGAATGGCTGCACCTGGTCGACCTGAACGGCGCCTTCGCGGGCGAGCCGGTGAACGGCGCCGCGGTCGAGGCGATCCTGGCCGACACCAAGGTGCCCGCGCAGCTTGGCGGCGGCATCCGCGACATGAAGACCATCGAAACCTGGCTGGAGAAGGGTCTGGCCCGCGTCATCCTGGGGACGGTCGCGGTCGAGACCCCTGAGCTTGTGCGCGAAGCGGCCAAGGCCTTTCCGGGCCAGGTCGCCGTCGGCATCGATGCGCGCGGCGGCAAGGTGGCGACGCGGGGCTGGGCCGAGGAAACCGATTTCGACGCGACCGAACTGGCGCAGAGCTTCGAGGACGCGGGCGTCGCCGCGATCATCTACACCGACATCAATCGCGACGGCGCGATGCAGGGCCCGAATGTCGAGGCCACGGCGGCACTCGCCCGCGCGGTGTCGATCCCGGTGATCGCCTCGGGCGGGGTGTCGTCGCTAGACGACCTGATCGCGCTTCGCGATTGCGGCGCGGGATTGAACGGGGCGATTTCGGGACGGGCGCTCTACGACGGGGCCTTGGATCTCTCCGAGGCGCTGTCGGTCCTCGCCGGATGAGGATCCAGCGTCGCGGGAAGCTGGGCCACATGCTCCCACCGGGGGGCATCATCGGTCCCGGCAACCGCGTCGCGGCCGGCGTCGGGCTCGATGTTGGCAATGGCCACCGCCAGGATGAATCCGATCAGTACGATGATTTCCTTCATGCGGTCGCCTTCCTGCCTGCCTTCATACCAAACGCCCGCGTCCGGCGCGGGTTCCACTGCCGCTTTACGGTAGGTCGCACCTCGCCTATGACAAGCGCATGCTGAAGACCCGCATCATCCCCTGCCTCGACGTGGCCGACGGCCGCGTGGTGAAAGGCGTGAACTTCGTCGACCTGCGCGATGCCGGCGACCCGGTCGATGCCGCCCGCGCCTACGACGCCGCCGGCGCCGACGAGATCTGCTTTCTCGACATCCACGCCACCCATGAGAACCGGGGCACCATGTTCGACGTCGTCACCCGGACGGCCGAAAGCTGCTATGTCCCGCTGACCGTGGGCGGCGGCGTGCGCAGCACGACCGACGTGCGCAACCTGCTGCTGGCGGGGGCCGACAAGGTCAGCTTCAACTCGGCCGCGCTGGCGAACCCGGACGTGGTGGCCGAGGCGGCCGATCACTTCGGCAGCCAATGCATCGTCGTGGCAATCGACGCCAAGACCGTCGCGCCCGGCAAATGGGAATGCTTCACCCACGGCGGGCGGAAACCCACCGGCATCGACGCGGTGGAGTTTGCCGTGAAGATGGCCGAGAAGGGCGCCGGAGAAATCCTGCTGACCTCGATGGACCGAGACGGCACACGGGCGGGGTTCAACATCCCGCTGACCTGCGCGATCTCGGACGCCGTGCCGGTGCCGGTGATCGCCTCGGGCGGCGTCGGCACGCTTGACCACCTGGTCGAGGGCATCACCGAGGGGCACGCCTCGGCGGTCCTCGCCGCGTCGATCTTCCACTTCGGCGATCACACCATCGCCGAGGCCAAGGCCCACATGGCCGCCGCCGGCATCCCGATGAGGCTGACATGAGCACGCTGCACGACCTCGCCGTCACCATCGAGGCCCGCAAGGGTGCCGACCCGGAAAGCTCCTGGACCGCGAAGCTGCTCGCCAAGGGCCCCGAGAAATGCGCCGAGAAGTTCGGCGAAGAGGCGATCGAGGCCGTGATCGAGGCCGTGAAGGGCGACACCGCCCGGCTGACCTCCGAGGCGGCGGATGTGCTCTATCACCTGCTGGTGATGCTGACCGCGCGCGGCGTCACCCTGGCCGAGGTCGAGGCGGAACTGGCCCGCCGCGAAGGCACCTCGGGCATCGCCGAAAAGGCAGGCCGGGGCGCCTGACGGCCCGTTTCATCGTTCCGAAGACACGCCTGCGGGGGCAGCGCCCCCTGTTACAGCCGCGACGACACGATCCCGGTGTTGAACCCGCCCATCCGAAGCTCGCCGAACAGGCGCTGGTACTCGATCTTGGGACAGCGGTTCATGATCACGTCGATCCCGCGCGCCCGCGCCGTTTCGGCGGCCTCGGCGTGTTCAACGCCGATCTGCATCCAGATCGTCCTGAGATGCGGCAGATCGGCGAGCGCCTCGTCGACGACTTCGGGCACGTGGTCCGACCGGCGGAAGATGTCGACCATGTCGACCGGATCGTCGATCTCGGCAAGACTGCCGCGCACGGTCTGGCCAAGCAGCGTCTTGCCGGCGTGGGCCGGGTTCACCGGGATCACGCGATAGCCCTTCAGCCCGAGGTAACGGGCGACGTAGAAGCTGGGGCGCGTCTCGTTCGGCGAGACGCCGACCACGGCGATCACCTTGGTGCGGCCGAGGATGTCGCGCAGGTAGGCATCGGTATAGGTTTCGCTCATGCGGCCGAGAGTAGCGGGGCCGATCCGCGCGACAAGCGGATTCGGCGGCGGTGCATGTGGGTGGCGGCCGGCGCGGACAAAAAAAGCGCCCGGCAAACCGGGCGCAGTCACGGAACGAGGGACAGTGAACGAAGCGTCAATGTTCCGGATCGACGCCTCTGGGACTCACATAGGAGACCGGGCGAGCGTAGGAAGAGGATGTAATAAGAACGTGAACGCAAGGTCAGCTGTTCTGACCGGCCGTCCGCGCCGCGTAGAGCGCCACGGCGGCCGCGTTCGACACGTTCAGCGATCCGAAGTCGCCCGCCGCCGGGATCTTGACCAGCGCATCCACCGTCTCGCGGGTCTTTTCGCGCAGGCCCGGCCCCTCGGCGCCCAGCACCAGCGCCACCGCGCGGGTGCCCTGCCCCGCCAGCGCCTCGCCCACGGTCTGGTCCGCCTCGCCATCGAGCCCGAGGGTGAGATAGCCCATGTCCTTCAGCTCGATCAGCGTGTCGGCCAGGTTGCGCACCCTGAGATAGGGCTGGCGTTCCAGCGCCCCGCTCGCGGTCTTGGCCAGCGCGCCGGTCTCGGGCGCGGAATGGTGCCGCGTGCCGATCACAGCCAGCGCACCGAACACTTCGGCAGACCGCAGGATGGCGCCCACGTTGTGCGGGTCGGTGACCCGGTCGAGCGCGACGACGAGGGGCGGACGCACTCCGTCGCCCAGGCAGCGATCGGCAACGCTCCCCCAGTCCAGCGGCTTGACCTCGAGCGCGGCGCCCTGGTGGACCGAGCCGGGATCAAGCGGCGCGGCAAAGCTCCGAGGATCGGTCACCTCGGGCTCGATCCCGCCGGTGGCGATCGCGTCGGCCAGCTTGTCGGCGGCGTTCTTGGTTACGATCAGGCGCAGCTTCTCGCGCGCCGGGTTCTGCAGCGCGTCGCGGACGGCGTGCAGCCCGAAAAGCCAGACCGTTTCGGCAGAGGCGGCCTTCTTCGACCGCTCCTTCTCGACCACCCATTTCGGCTTCTTCATCGCATCCTCGCACCCGGCTGATCCCCCGTCTCTGGCACCCGGAGCGACCTTGCGCAAGCCTGTACGTCGGGGGCCGATTTTCCTGTTGACCCTCACCGGGGCCGCAAGTATTCAGCGCCTCACGATCCGCGGACGGCAACGTCCGGCTGATCAGGGCGACGAGCTGCAAGGTGCGGCAGCGGACTGTAACTCCGCCGGGGAGACCCATGCCTGGTTCGATTCCAGGGTCGCCCACCATCTTCCCCCTCCCAGTACATTGTTGTACGCGACCGGCCCCGAAGCCGGGCGCCTTGATGGCATGATGCCACGGATCGGCCTACGTTCACGCGGCGCTGCGGGCCCCTCGGCATGCCCCCCGGGCATCGGTCAAAGCGCGGGCGCCGCCACGATCCCGTTCGGCGAAAATCAATGTTTGTCCGGCAGGGTCTGCCGCCATGACGACATGGCACCAAGCGGGCGTGATCCCGATCCCCTTGACGACCTCGGCCGCGCCTTCAGGCGCCGGCCACCGGCAGGCTTTCGGCACTTCGGACGGCCTGCGGGCTGGTTTCGCGTCCCGCGCGATCCCCCTGTCCCGCAGCCGTTCCGCCCATGTCGCACGCCCGACGGCACCTGCCCGGAACTTGGTCGCATCACCTCGCCCGATCGCTGAACAGACCGTTGCCCGATCAAGAACAGTGGCAGATCCCGCCCGCAGGCCATCGGCGGGATCCGGCCGTTTTCGCCCGTGTTGCAAGGCATATTGGCCTATCGGCGGACTCGACAGGTCGAAAATCGCGTCCTTAACTGGACGGGTCTGTCCATCTTGCGACCGACAATCCGCCCCGTGAGTGCCAGTTTCCTGCCACCTTGCAGTGGTCCGTTCGACGAAGGATTCGACAGCAGAGGCGACGACAAGATGGGCAACGGACTCACCGACAGGTTCACGAAATCACCCTTCCGGCGCCCGTTCACGGCCCTGGCCCGCCTCGCCGCGCTGAGCGCCCTCCTGGCCGCCGCGCTGCCGCAGGATGCCGCCCTGGCCAAGCAATCGTCGAGCTACCTCACCCCGGTGCGCCACGTCGTGGCGCCGCAGGGTGCGCGCAACCTCTGCAGCACGATCATCTGGGCCTGTTCGGTCAGCGCCGGCACCCCCTCGATCGCGCAGGCCGACATCAGCCGCATCCACACCCTCAACCGCACGGTCAACCGCAAGGTCCGCAGCGTGTCGGACGCCTCCCAATTCCGGGTCGAGGAAGAGTGGTCGCTGCCGACCGCACGGGGCGGCGACTGCGAGGATTTCGCCCTGCTGAAGAAGCGTGAGCTGATCCGCCTGGGCTACCCGGCGCAGAACCTGCTGATCGCCACTGTGCTGGATCACCGCCGTCGCGGTCACGCGGTCCTGGTGGTCCGGACCGAGGTCGGGGATATGGTCCTCGACAACCTGACCAACCGGATCAAGAGCTGGTCGGACACTGGCTACATCTTCCTGCGCATGCAGGACCCGCGGATGCCGTCCAAGTGGGTGATGGTCTCACCGACCTGATCAAACGCACTGCGGCCCGGACCGCACCGATCACCGTCGCCTGACGATCACCAGTGCCGATCCGGACCGCAGCCTGACCTAGGGCCTGTTACCAGCCGTTGTCGATGCCGCCGTCGTCGCCGCCATCGCCACCGTCGGAGCCGCCTTCGTCGCCACCGTCGGAGCCACCTTCGTCGCCGCCGTCGGAGCCACCTTCGTCGCCGCCGTCGGAGCCACCTTCGTCGCCGCCGTCGGAGCCACCTTCGTCGCCGCCGTCGGAGCCACCTTCGTCGCCGCCGTCGGAGCCACCTTCGTCGCCACCGTCGGAGCCACCTTCGCCGCCGCCATCAGAGCCGCCTTCGTCGCCACCGTCGGAGCCACCTTCGTCGCCGCCGTCGGAGCCACCGGTGTCACCACCGTCGGAGCCACCGGTGTCGCCGCCGTCCGAACCGCCGGTGTCGCCGCCGTCCGAGCCGCCGGTGTCGCCGCCGTCGGAACCGCCAGTGTCACCGCCATCGGAACCGCCAGTGTCGCCGCCATCCGAGCCGCCGGTGTCGCCGCCGCCCGAGCCGCCGGTGTCGCCGCCATCCGAGCCGCCGGTGTCGCCGCCATCCGAGCCGCCGGTGTCGCCGCCGTCGGAACCGCCAGTGTCGCCGCCATCGGAACCGCCGGTGTCACCACCGCCAGGATTGCCGGGTGCGCCGCTGCCGCCGGTGCCGCCGCTGCCGCCGGTGCCGCCGCTGCCGCCACCGGTGCCGCCCGTGCCGGTGCCGCCGCCCGTGGAACCGCCGACGTCACCTGCGCCGCGCTCGCCCGGGCCGTGGTCGCCGTCTTCACCCGACAGACCGGCCGAGAACGAGGCCGTCACGGTCGCGGTCAGCGCCTCGGCATGGGCCGGGCAATACATCATCGCCGAGCTCAGCACGGTTTCGAAGTTGCTGCTCATCTGCAGATTGCGGATGAACGCCGTGGTCACCACCTCGCACGAGCAGATGTCGTCGAAGTTGCCGGACTGCAGGACCGTGCGTGAGAACTGGCTGTCGCAGGTCTTGGGGCCCGCCGCGGCCTGGGCCGTGGACATGGTTGCGGTCAGGGCAGCGGCGGCGAACGCCAGCTGCGTCGTTGTCCAAAGCAGTTTCATGCCCGGTCACCCCCTGCTGCGCGGTTGCGCCGACGCAGGCCGGCCGCACCCAGGGCGCCACCGGCACTGAGCATCAGGACCAGTGCGCCGGGCACCGGAACGGTGGCGGCCTCGACCAGGCGAAGCGCCGCGCGACCACGGGTCTCGGGCTGCTCGACGACAAAGCCGCTGAGCGTGTAGTTGCCCGCGGACAGCAGCCAGCTGCCCGAGCTGTAGGCCGCATCGAGCATGGCCGCGTCGTAGTCGGCACCGATCTGGTTGCCGACGACCGAGGTGGCCGAGGTCTTGCCGATCGACCCACCGTTCAGGAAGATCTCGAACACGTCACCGGAACGGAATGCGTCGGTGACCTGGAGGTAGGCCGATTTCGCCAGCGTGAACGTGTAGCTCACGATCTCGGGCGTGGAGCTGATCGCCTGCCACTCGCCGCTATCGACGCCAATGTCGAACCGGAATTCCGTCCAATCCGACCCGGCCGTCAGGTTCACAGTGGCACCCTGCGAAACAGCAGGAACAGCCGCGAAACACGCGGCGAACAGAAAATTCTTGAACGACATCATGTATCCTTACTTGCTCATCCGTTTCCACCGAACAGCCGCTTCTATGCGCGTCTGGTCCGATGGTCAGCGCCCCGACCAAGGAAGTGCCACAATGCTGACGCAAGTTTAAGGCGAAAACGTCACATTACGGCAAGATTCCCGCCTCAATTGTTATTTTTCAACGCCTTACCCAATCTCACGGTTTTGCCACCCCGTCTCCGGATGGTTAACAATGATTTAAAAATTCCGGTTTGCGCGGATAGCGCGAACAGTCGACCGGATTTGTGTCACGAATTGGGGCCGAAACAAGGCAGCGCCTGCGCTCCAACCGCCCCAATTCGCGGCCTGAAGGCCTGGGTGGCCACGCGCGCGAGGGCCATCAACTGGCGCGAAAGCGCATCGATTCAAGCCGACCAGAGGATGGGGATGGTGGGTGATGAGAGACTCGAACTCCCGACATCTTCGGTGTAAACGAAGCGCTCTACCAACTGAGCTAATCACCCGTGGGCGCTCGTCTATCGCAAAGGCCACGCGGGGGGCAAGAGGGCATGAGCAACCCACCTTTCGTTGTCTTCTCCGACCTGGACGGGACGCTTCTCGACCACGAGGACTACAGCTGGGCCCCTGCCCTGCCGGCCCTGTCCAAGCTGCGCGCCGTCGGGGCGCCGGTGGTGCTGGCCTCGTCCAAGACCGCGCCTGAGATCGCGCCGATCCGCGACCAAATGCGGCTGACCCAGTACCCCGCCATCGTCGAGAACGGCGCGGGCCTGCTGCCGCCCGGCACCTCGCCGCGCGCCGACAACTCGGCCTACCTGCACCTGCGCGAGATCCTCGATGGCGTGAAGCCCGGCCTCCGCCGCCATTTCCAGGGCTTCGGCGACTGGAGCGACGAGGAGGTCGCGGAACAGACCGGCCTGCCTCTGGAAAACGCCCGCCTGGCCCGGCGCCGCGCGTTTTCGGAACCCGGCATCTGGACGGGGCCGGCCGAGATGCGCGATCTCTTCCTCACCGCCTTGGCCGAAGAGGGCGTCACCGCCCGGCGCGGCGGCCGGTACCTCACCCTGTCTTTCGGCGGCACCAAGGCCGACCGGATGGAGATGATCCTGCAGGCCTACGGGACCGACGACACCCTGCCGGTCTCGATCGCGCTTGGCGATGCCCCGAACGACGTCGAGATGCTGAACGCCGCCGACCACGGCATCATCATCGCCAATTCCTTTGGCGCGGAATTACCCATCCTGGCCGGGGAACGCGCGGGGCGGATACGCCGCAGCACGAAAGAGGGTCCGGCGGGTTGGAACGAGATGATCCTGGCGTTAGTTTCCGAATTGACGGCACGGAACGGCAGCTAGACGAGGGACACAGGTGGCGGATTTTCATCAGAACGGCAACATCGCCACCATCCACAACCTGCGCACCACCACCGACGAGGACCTGACCCGGGAACTCGTGACCTTTGCCACCACGCGCAAGATTTCCCTCATCCTGCCCTCGCTCTATTCCGAGCTCGAGGGCGAGGCGCTGCCCAACATCCTGCAGGAACTGGCGCAGGTGCCCTACCTGCACCGCATCATCATCGGCCTCGACCGCGCCAACGAGGAACAGTACCGCCACGCGCGCGACTTCTTCTCGATCCTGCCGCAGAACCACGTGGTGATCTGGAACGACAGCCCCCGGATGCTGGCGATCCAGGAACGTCTCGAAGGGCTGGGGCTGGCCCCGAACGAACCCGGCAAGGGCAAGAACGTCTGGTCCTGCCTCGGCTTCCTGATCGCCTGCGCCGACAGCGCGGTCGTCGCGATCCACGATTGTGACATCGTCACCTATGAACGCGAGATGCTGTCGCGGCTGGTCTACCCGGTGGCCAACCCGAACTTCCCCTACCAAGTGGCCAAGGGCTACTACGCCCGGATCGGCAGCGGCAAGATCAACGGCCGGGTCAGCCGGATGCTGGTCTCGCCCCTGCTGATCGCGCTGAAGCGGGTGATCGGCGACCGCGACTACCTCGATTTCCTGCGCGCCTTCCGCTACCCGCTGTCGGGCGAATTCGCGATGCGGACCTCGATCCTGCCGGACCTGCGGATCCCCTCGGACTGGGGGCTCGAGATCGGCGTGCTGTCCGAGGCCTGGCGCAACCTCGCGCCGAAATCGGTCTGCCAGGTCGAGATCTCGGATGCCTACGACCACAAGCACCAGGATCTCTCGCCCGAGGACAAGAGCAAGGGCCTGTCGCGCATGTCGATCGACATCTGCAAGGCGGTGTTCCGCAAGCTCGCGGCCGACGGGACGGTGTTCAACGAAGAGGTCTTCCGCACGCTCAAGGCGACCTACTACCGCTCGGCGCTCGACCTGCTGGACAGCTACTACAACGACGCGCGGATGAACGGCCTCTACGTCGACCGCCACCAGGAGGAGGCCGCAATCGAGATGTTCGCCGAGAACATCATCGAGGCCGGGCACGTCTTCCTCGACAACCCGGCCGAGACGCCGTTCATCCCGACGTGGAACCGGGTGCATTCGGCCGATCCCGACCTGATGGCCGACATGCTCAAGGCAGTGGCCGCCGACCTGCGCGAATACGGCGCGGACTGATCGGCGGTGCACCGCCGCCCGGGCGCCATTCCGCTCGCCTCCGGCCCGGTGTCGGCTAAGCTGCCGATACGTAAGGGAGGATTCCAGATGCTCAGGCTCACCACTTTCGCCGTCGCGATGTCGCTTGCGACCGCCGCCCAGGCCCAGCAGGCCGCCGACACCGTCGCGCCCGAGGCCGCGGCGCCCGCGACCCCGGCCTTTGCCGACCTGCCGCCGCGGGTGCAGGCCGCGCTGGACGCCAAGGCGCAGGGCACACCGGTCGAGGCGCAGGACTGGATGATCGCCGCCGCCAACCCGCTGGCGGTCGAGGCCGGGGCCAGGGTGCTTGAGGCCGGCGGCACCGCCGCCGATGCCATGGTCGCCGTGCAGACCGTGCTGGGGCTGGTCGAACCGCAGAGCTCGGGGCTGGGCGGTGGTGCATTCCTCGTCTGGTACGACGCCGCGACAGGTGCGCTGACCACGCTCGACGCGCGCGAAACCGCGCCGCTGGCCGCCCGCCCGACGCTCTTCCAGGACGAGAACGGCGAGCCGCTGAAGTTCTTCGACGCGGTGGTCGGCGGCCGGTCGGTCGGCACCCCCGGCACGCCGCGCCTGCTGGAAGAGGCGCACCGCCGCTGGGGCCGGGCGAACTGGCCGTCGCTCTTTGCCGACGCCATCGCGCTGGCCGAGGACGGCTTCAGCGTCTCGCCCCGCCTCGCCGCGCTGGTAGATGAGGACGCCGATCGCCTGCAGCGTTTCCCCGACACCGCCGCCTATTTCTTCCCCGATGGCACGGCCATCGCGGCGGGAGACACGCTCACCAACCCGGCCTATGCCGATACCCTGCGCCTTATCGCCGCGCGCGGCGCGGGTGCCTTCTACACAGGCCCCATCGCCGAGGACATCGTCGACCGCGTCCGCGGGGCCGAGGGCAATCCGGGCGTGCTCTCGACGCTCGACCTCGCGCTCTACCAGGTCAAGGAACGCCCCGCGGTCTGCGCCGACTACCGCGCGCACGAGGTCTGCGGGATGGGCCCGCCCTCGTCCGGGGCGCTGACCGTGGGCCAGATCCTCGGGATGCTCGACAACACCGACCTCGCCACAATGGGCACCGAGGATCCGCAGTCCTGGCGCCTGATCGGCGACGCCTCGCGCCTCGCCTTCGCCGACCGGGGCCGCTACATGGCCGACAGCGATTTCGTCCCGGTCCCGACCGGCGGCCTTGTCGATCCGGCCTACCTGGCCGACCGCGCCCGCCTGCTCGACACCGACACCGCCCTGCCCGAGGTCGCACCGGGCACCCCCGAATGGGACCACGCGATGCTCTGGGGCGATGACATGGCGATCGAGCTGCCCTCCACCTCGCACATCTCCATCGTGGACGCCGACGGCAACGCCCTGTCGATGACCACGACGATCGAAAACGGCTTCGGCTCGCGCCTCTTCGTCCGGGGTTTCCTGCTGAACAACGAACTGACCGATTTCTCCTTCGCCACCCACGAGGACGGCCGCCCCATCGCCAACCGGGTGGAGCCCGGCAAGCGGCCCCGTTCGTCCATGGCGCCGACCATCGTGATGAAGGACGGCGCGCCGGTGCTGGTGATCGGCTCGCCCGGCGGCAGCCGGATCATCGGCTATGTCGCGCAGGCGATCGTGAACCACATCGACTGGGGCATGGATGTCCAGCAGGCCGTCAGCGCCCCGCACCTCGTCAACCGCTTCGGCAGCTACGATATCGAGGCGGGAACCGGGGCCGAGGCGCTGGCGGGCCCGCTGTCTGAACTCGGGTACGAGACCAACGTCATCGAACTGAACTCGGGCCTGCACGCCATTGCCATCGGTGACACGCTGCAGGGCGGCGCGGATCCGCGGCGCGAGGGCATCGCGCTCGGCCAGTAGCTTCATCTTGCCCGGAAAACTCCCGCCGGAGGCATCGCCCGCCCCGGCGGGCGATCAGCCGCGGTTGGTGATCCAGCGGCACTGGTAGGGCGCGAAGCGGATCACCCCGCCCGAAGGATCGACCACCTCACCGGTCAGCAGGTCCACCCAGTCCTCGCCCTCGATCAGGTTGATGGCGAGCGGATCGATCTCCACCGCCTCGTCGCTCACGTTGTGCAGGGCAAAGATCGACTGGTCGCGGTCGAGGCTCTGGCGCCACAGGCCAAAGACCCGCTGGTCGACCTGCAGGGTGAATTGCGTGGCATTGGGATGGAATGCCCGCTGGCGGCGGCGGATGGCGATCCGGCGCAGCATCTCCTGCAGGACAACGTGCTGGTTCGACGCGGGATCGGCCAGCCGCTCCTGCAATTGGCCGTAGTCCCAGCGGTGCCGGTTGATCGCGCGGTTGTGCCCGGTTTTTTCCACCGCCTCGCGGTCGTTCGGCGTGGCCAGCAGGGAATGGATGTAGAAGGCCGGGATCCCCTCGAGCGACATGACCAGCGTCTGGCTGGCCAGGAAACGGGCGACCTGGTGATCGTCTTCTCCCTTGAACGTTCCCTTCATCGCCTCGAACCAGGTGATGTTCAGCTCGTAAGGCGACTGTCCCCCGCCCGGAAGGGCACGCATCGACACCGCGCCGCCGAAGTCGCGGACCGCCTCGATCACCCGGCCGGTGTCCTCGACCGACAGGATCCCCTCGGCGGGGCGCATGCCGATGCCGTCGTGGCTGGCGGTGAAGTTCAGGTAGGCGCAGCCCATCTGCGCCGGCGGCATTGCCCCCTGCCAGCGGATCAGGCGCGTCGCCGTCCCCGACAGCATCGCGTGCAGCACCAGCGGCGGCAGGGAGAAGTTGTAGACCGCGTGCGCCTCGTTCCGGTTGCCGAAGTAGCTGAGGTTCTCGGCGTTCGGAACGTTTGTCTCGGTCAGCAGGATCAGCGGTTCGGTCGCATAGTCGGCAAGGTGCCGCATCAGCCGGACGATGGCATGGGTCTGCGGCATGTGGATCGACTTGGTGCCGATCTCCTTCCAGATGAAGGCCACGGCGTCCAGCCGCACGATCCGCACGCCATTATCCATGTGCAGCCGCATGATGCGCAGGAATTCCAGCAGCACCTCGGGGTTGCGGAAGTCGAGGTCGACCTGGTCGTGGCTGAAGGTGCACCAGACGTGACGCATGCCCCGGCTGGTCTCGACCTCGCGCAAGAGGGGATGGGTCCGGGGCCGGACCACGTCCGACAGGTCGTCCTCGGGCGAGGCCTCGAAGAAGAAGCCGTCGTAGGGTTCGTGCCCCTGCAGGTAGGCGTTGAACCAGTTCGACTGGGACGAGACGTGGTTCAGCACGAGGTCCGACATCAGCAGGAATTCCGACCCGATCCGCGCTATGTCGGCCCAGTCGCCCAGCACCGGGTTCACGGCGCGGTAGTCGGTCACCGCAAAGCCGTCGTCCGAGGTGTAGGGAAAGAACGGCAGGATGTGCACGCCGTTGATGACGCCGGTCAGGTGGTTGTGGAGAAAGTCTCGCAGCAGGTCGAGCGGCTTGTGCTGGCCGTCGACGATCGAGTTGCCGTAGGTGATGCAGAGCGCGTCACGCTCCGACCATTGCCGGTTGCCGGGCACCCGGCCACGCTTGCGCATGGTGGCGGGGTCGGGCCAGAACGCCTCGACCAGCTGCGGGCCCAGAACCTCGGGATCGTGATCGGGATAGATCTGCTGAATCAGGCCGTTCAACTTGGCCCAGAACGGCGATCGGGCATCGGACATCGGGGGGTCGCCTCGCTGTTTCCCCTGTTTCCCGGATCGGCGACGAGGTTTCAAGCCTCTACGCCGATCCGGCGATCACGCTCCGTGAGTGGTGACGAAGGCCGACTAAATGGCGGTCACTTCGTCCAGCGTGCGCTTGAGGCTCAGCAGTCGCAGGGACTGCGCCTCGGTCATGCCGGTTTCGCGCACGCCGTGCAGATCGTCGATCCGACGCGTCATCCGCGCGAGCCAGAATTCGCGGGCGGAACCATCCGGACACTGCCCCTTGTCCGGATCCCCATACTGGTTCCGCCCCACTTCCCGTGCGAAGAACCGGGCCGCGTTGCGCAGCCCTTCCTCGAGCACGGACAACCGATCAGAAGACTCCTCGATCCGGTATGCCCCGACCGCCGCGCCGGGGCGCGGCATCATCACCAGGGCATCCGCCAGATCGTAATAGGCGTCGACGATGGCCTCTCGGGCATCGTCGACGCTGTGCACCTCGCTTCCGCAACGTGCGGCACTCGGAACCATCATCACTCGTCCTTTCGAAACCCCAACCGGGATTCGCTGTGCAAGTAATGGCCGAAACTCTCCCGGAAGACGAGTATGTACGCCGTTCTTACGTCTGGCAGGAGGCCGTGACGCTACGTCTCTCAGATACTCGCCGCCACATCGCTGATCGGTCCGGTCAGCTTGGCGATTAGGTCGGGCGCATAGTTGCGCCGGGCATAGGCCGCGGCCATGTCAGGCGCGCCGCCGTTGACCTCTTCGAGGGTGCGGTATGCTTCGACGGCGGCGGCCTCATCGCCCTCCAGGTGGTGGGCCACGACCTGCGCCGCGATGTAGAGGGGATTGCTGCTTCCCACGAGGAGCCTGGCGCGTTCGATTGCGGCGTCCGTCTCGCCCCGCTGGAGGTGCGCAAGGAAGAAGGCATAGGTCCGCCAGTTCGCTTCGCCCGGCCGGATCTCCTCGGCCCGGTTGAGGTAGACGAGCGCCTCGCTCCCGTGACCCAGCTGCGCCATGCGGGCCCCCACCCCGCCGGCGATCTCGGGGCTGTAGGGGTTCAGCTGCACGGCGTTGCGCGCGGCGCGCAGGAAGGCGTCGTTCTGGCGCATCACGTTCAGCACCGTGGCCACCGCGTAGTGGTTGATCCCGCCGTAGGGGTCGAGCTGCGTGGCCCGGTTGGCAGCCGCCAGCGCCCGCGCCAGCGGATCGCCCGGCCGGGGGTTGCGCTGGTCGGTGAACTCTTCGCGGAACATGTAGGCGAGACCCATGTAGAGATCGGAACGTTCGTCGCCCTCCGCGATCCGCTCCTCGATGCAGTCCAGCGCGGCGGCGTGACGTGCATCGGTCTGCTCGGCGAAGTAGTCGTTCACCAGCGTCATGCAGTGCAGCGCGGGCAGTTCCCGGTCCCGCGCCCGGTAGTCCGCCTCGATCAGGCCTTCGCGCTGGACCAGCGTCGAGACGTACACCTGAAGCGGCGACAGCTGCAGCAGCGGATCGCGCGACGGCCGCGTCACCGTTTCCGCGTCGAAGTTGCGCGACGACAGCACCTCGCCCGACCGGACATGCACGAGGTCGAGTCGCACACCGCCGCTGCTTTCGGGCGCGACGGTCAGGCGATAGGTCTCGGGCCAGGCAGAGCCGCGGGGTTCGACCCCGGCGGGCTCGCGTTCGACATCGATCTGGCTGTAGGCGCTGAGCACTTGCTGCGTCGTGAGAAGCGCCGTGATCACCGGCCGGTCGTCGCTGGCCGGGCGCAGGATGACGCGCAGTTCCCGTGGCCGATCCTCGGTCAACGCCAGGAGGAGGTCGGACCGCAGGGCCAGGGTCAGCCCCACGAGAAGGCCGAAGAGCACGAAGACCGAGGCGACCAGTGCCCGGCGCGGCCAGCTCCAGCGCGTGGCTGCAGGGGCAAACGGCGCGTCCTCGGAGCGTGGCGCGGCCGGTGCGACCGGCGGGGCCTCGGGCGCCGGCACCTCGCGGAACGCGGGGCGGTAGGTGCCTTTCGGGATGTCGATCAGAAGCCTGACCTCAGGTCCGGCCGAGGCGGCGAAGAGCGCCAGCGCCTGGCGCAGGCGCGCGACCTCGACCCGGACGATGGAATTGGTCGAGGGGTTGAACCCCGGCCCGCGCCCGAGCGCCTCGGTCGCAACGGTATAGGCCTTGATGCGGTCGCCGCGGCCTTCGATTTCCTCGGTGACAAGATATGTGAGAAGCTGGCGCAAGCGCGACTGGTCGCCCAGAACGTCTGAGTCAAGAACCGCCTCGAGCGCCACGCGCCTGGCGTCGTCCTCGGAGCCTTCGTCCAATTGGTGTATCCTACCCCGCCCAGCAGACCGGGGCCCGAACCCGATCCCAGGACTCTCAAATTAGGGCCCGGCAGAAGCCCGGGCAAGTTCCCTGTGTCGAAACCTTCGGATGTATCACGCCGCGGTTCGGCACATTCATTGAAGATAGGGTCGGCCAGATGACTTGCAACCTAAAGTTGCATATACGGCACCGTCGCGACAAATCGCGCCCGCGCTGGCCAGTGATTTCGTGGTGGAGGGGAATGGTGGGTGATGAGGGATTTGAACCCCCGACATCTTCGATGTGAACGAAGCGCTCTACCACTGAGCTAATCACCCGACGGAGCGCTGTCTAGCCGCACTTGCCGGGTACTGCAAGCGCCTCTTTTGCCGGAAATGCGCCGATTGGCCACGAGATGACGCAGGGTTTCCGGATCACGTCGGGTTGCGGCTCGACTCCGGTGCCGGAACGGGCGACAGCGAGGCGATCCCGAAGGCTTGACCTCAACCGCGGTTGAGGTCGCACGGTATCCCAAGAGCGGATTCGGAGGACACTGTGACCGAGCTTCATCTTCAGCCCCCGCCGGGCGGCGCGAAACGCGATGCAGGCCTGCTGGCGCCCGAGTATCGCGGGGCGGTCCTGGCGATCTCGGCCGGGATCGGGATGCACGCGTTCAATGACCTGTCGATCTCGGCCTCGATCCCGGTGGCCTTCGACGCGCTCGGCAACCTCGGCATGCTGCCGCTGGCCTATGCGCTCTTCTTCATCGGCATCGTGGCGGGCGGCGTGGTCTCGGCCCACCTGCGGGGCCGGTTCGGGGCCCGGGCGACCGGCCTCGCCGCGGCCTGTGTCTTTCTCCTTGGCACGGTGCTGACCGCCGTGGCACCGGCACCGCTGGTCTTTGCGGTCGGCCGGCTGTGCCAGGGCCTTTCTGACGGGGTCATCGCCGCGCTCTGCTATTCGCTCATCCCCGAGATCTTCGCGGCCGGCCTCGTCGCGCGGGTGTTCTCGATCGAGGCGGTGGTCTGGGCCACGGCGGCGGCCCTTGGCCCGGTCGCCGGCGGCTATGCGACCGAGACGCTGGGCTGGCGCGCGGCGATGCTGGTCGGGGTGCCGCTGGCGCTGGTGTTCCTGGTGGCGGGCGCCATGATCCTGCCGGACCGGGGCCGGGACAGGGTGTCCTCCAGCCGCCGCGCCGTGGCGCTTGGCCCGGTCGCGATCTGCCTGGGCGGGGTCGCCCTGCTGGCCCTGCCAACCGCCCTGCCCGGGCATCCGGCGGCGGTGCTGGGCCTTCCCCTCGGCCTGGCCCTGATCGCCCTCGCCCTGCGCATCGACGGCCGCAAGGCCGAACGCTTCTTTCCGCGCGAGGCGTTTCGCCGCGGCGTCATCGGGCGCGGCACCTGGGTGATGTTCCTGATGCCTGTGGCGCAGGCGGTCTCGACCGTCTTTCTCGCCATGTCGGTGCGCGCGGTCTGGGGGCTGTCGCCGATCTGGACCGGCTGGATCGTCGTCACCATGGCGATGTTCTGGAGCCTCTCGGCCTTCTGGGTCGCGCGCCTGTCGCGCAGCCGCCGTCAGGCGCTGTTGGCGTGGGCCCCTGCGTTCCAGGTCACGGGTGCGCTGATGATCGCGACCGGGCTCAGTTCGGGCGTACTGATCCTGCTGATCGCGGGTCATGCGCTGTCGGGCTGCGGCTTCGGCTTCAGCTGGGGGCCGGCGAACGAACGGGTGATGGAGGCGACGCCAGAGGGTGAGAAATCGCGCACCGCATCTTTCATGCCGACGGTGCAGACCACGGGCTTTGCCGTCGGCGCGGGACTTTTCGGCTGGCTGGCGGGCGGCGTCGGCCTGGTCCCGGCGGTCGAGGGCACGGGCAGCATGGCCCCGGTCTGGGTCGTCTGGGGCGGGGCTGCGGCGGTGGCGGTGGTGGCGCTAGCCGTGGCCCGCGGTCTGCGGGAGGACTAAGGACGCTTTCGCGCCGCATATCCACCCGACACACGAAAACGGCGCGCCCCTCGGGACGCGCCGTTGTCATTCATGTCGCCTGCGCTCAGTGCGCCACGGCTTCGGAGCTGCCGCCCTTGTCCTTCGACATCGCGGCCGCGGCAGCGGCTTCTTCCGCCGCCTCGTCCCAATCGATCGCCTCGGGCTGACGCACCAGCGCCTGTTCCAGCACCTGCCGCACGTGGGTGACGGGGATGATCTTCAGCCCCTCCTTCACGTTGTCGGGGATGTCGGCCAGGTCCTTCTCGTTCTCCTCGGGGATGAACACCGTGGTGATGCCCCCGCGAAGCGCGGCGAGGAGTTTCTCCTTCAACCCGCCAATCGGCATGGCGTTCCCGCGCAGAGAGACCTCGCCGGTCATGGCAATGTCCTTGCGGACCGGGATCTGCGTCAGCACCGACACGATGGAGGTCACCATCGCGAGGCCCGCCGAGGGGCCATCCTTGGGCGTCGCGCCATCGGGCACGTGCACGTGGATGTCCCACTGGTCGAGCTTCGGCGGCTTCACCCCGATGGAGGGCGCGATGGAGCGGACGTAGGAGGCGGCGGCGTCGATGGATTCCTTCATCACGTCGCCCAGTTTCCCGGTCGTCTTCATCCGACCCTTGCCCGGAAGGCGCAGCGCCTCGATCTGCAGCAGGTCGCCGCCGACCGACGTCCAGGCCAGCCCGGTGACGACACCGATCTGGTCCTCCTTCTCGGCCAGGCCATAGCGGAACTTCTTCACGCCCAGGTACTCGTCGAGGTTCTCGGCCGTGATCTGCACCGACGTCGCCTCTTTCTTGACGATCTGGGTCACCGCTTTGCGCGCCAGCTTGGCGATCTCGCGCTCGAGGTTCCGCACGCCCGCCTCGCGGGTGTAGCGGCGGATCATCTCGTTCAGCGCCTCGTCGGTGATCTCGAACTCACCCTTCTTCAGGCCGTGGTTCTTGATCTGCTTGGCCACCAGGTGCTGTTTCGCGATCTCGCGCTTCTCGTCCTCGGTGTAGCCCGCGAGCGAGATGATCTCCATCCGGTCCAGCAGCGGTCCGGGCATGTTGTAGGAGTTCGCGGTGGTCAGGAACATCACGTTCGACAGGTCGTATTCCACCTCGAGGTAGTGGTCCACGAACGTGCCATTCTGTTCCGGGTCAAGCACTTCCAGCATGGCCGAGGCCGGGTCGCCACGGAAGTCCTGGCCCATCTTGTCGATCTCGTCGAGCAGGATGAGCGGGTTCGTGGTCTTGGCCTTCTTCAGCGCCTGGATGATCTTGCCGGGCATGGAGCCGATGTAGGTCCGGCGGTGACCGCGGATCTCGAACTCGTCGCGCACGCCACCCAGCGAGATGCGGATGAACTCGCGTCCCGTGGCCTTGGCCACCGACTTGCCGAGCGAGGTCTTACCGACACCCGGAGGGCCGACGAGGCACAGGATCGGCCCCTTCAGCTTCTGGCTGCGCTGCTGCACCGCGAGGTACTCGACGATCCGTTCCTTGACCTTCTCGAGGCCGTAGTGATCGGCGTCGAGGATCGCCTCGGCCTTGCGCAGGTCCTTCTTCACGCGGGACCGGGTGCCCCACGGGATCGACAGCATCCAGTCGAGGTAGTTGCGCACGACGGTCGCCTCGGCACTCATCGGGCTCATGTTCTTGAGCTTCTTGACCTCGTTCTCGGCCTTCTCGCGCGCCTCTTTCGACAGCTTGGTGTCCGCGATGCGCTGCTCCAGCTCGGCGACCTCGTTCTGGCCGTCCTCGCCGTCGCCGAGTTCCTTCTGAATGGCCTTCATCTGCTCATTCAGATAGTACTCGCGCTGCGTCCGCTCCATCTGCGACTTGACGCGGGTCTTGATCTTTTTCTCGACCTGCAGGACCGACATCTCGCCCTGCATCAGGCCATAGACCTTCTCCAGCCGCTCGCTGATGCTCAGCGTCTCGAGCAGGTCCTGCTTCTGTTCGACTTCGATCCCGAGGTGGCCGGACACGAGGTCGGCCAGCTTGCCGGGCTCGCTGGTCTCGGCCACGGCGCCAAGCGCCTCTTCCGGGATGTTCTTCTTGACCTTGGCGTACTTCTCGAACTCGCCGCCGACGGACCGCAGCAGAGCCTGCACGGTGGCCTCGTCGCCGATCATTTCTTCCATCAGCTCAGCCTGGGCTTCGAAGTAGTCCGGGTTTTCGACAAAGCCGGTGATCTTGACCCGAGCCTGGCCCTCGACCAGCACCTTCACGGTGCCGTCGGGCAGCTTGAGCAGCTGCAGCACGTTGGCCAGCACGCCGGTTTTGTAGATGCCCTCAGGCGACGGATCGTCCTCGGCCGCGTCGATCTGGCTGGACAGCAGGATCTGACGGTTGTCGGACATCACCTCTTCCAGCGCGCGCACGGACTTGTCGCGGCCGACGAAGAGCGGGACGATCATATGCGGAAACACCACGATATCCCGCAGGGGCAGCACGGGATAGGACGGGTTGAGGGATTGGGTCATGCTCTATCCTTGGTTCTGGCAGAAGGCCTCGGCCCCGATCACGGCAGCACCGACCCTCTCCGGTTTATGCAGGGTGAATCTGGGTCGCCTGTGCCCCTATTTCAACCGCTGTTGGCCCACCATGCCGCCAAGGGACACCTGCACGCAAGGCGCGAATGCCGCGGACACAGGTAAAAGTCGCCCCTCTGCGGTTGATTCGACGCCTCGCCGCCGACGGCCCGGAGGCAGCCGCCAATTTATCGACGCATTATCGGCTTGGTTGCGCCACATTTCCGCCACTCTCTTTTAAATTGCACATTTCAGCCAAGGAAAGAACACAATCCAAATCACTCGCGGGCACTGTTGGCCCGAGGGAAACAGTTCCCAGCAAATCGTTGTTTCACCATCAATTTTCTTGGAACCTGTCAGGGCCTGTGACTATTATCAGGTAAGATTGCTTGGACCCGATCCGCAATCAGACACAATTTGGACACTTAATTCGGCAGTTTGTCGGTGGGCGGCTGTCGTCACATTTTTGGGGGGTAACCCATGACACTTAAGACCACTGCACTCGCCGTTGCGTTCGGATTTGCCGCTGCTGCGGCAAACGCCGCGACGGTCGGGCTGCTCGACAGCTCGACGAACGGCGTCGGCAACACCGCCGACACCTTTGCCTCCGGCTACTTCGCCGCCACCCCGGACGGGGCAACCTGGTCCAGCGACCCGACCGTTTCGTCGGGCAGCGTTCCGAACTCGTTCAAGTCGCCCTTCGCCAACACGGCGATCGAAGGCACGACGAGCTACTTCGCAGTTGGCGGCGAAAGCGGCGCTGACGGCGCACCGTCGCCGGTGACCCTGACCCTTGCGTCCGCGGTCAACGGCCTGTCGATCCTCTGGGGTTCGATCGACTCGTTCAACACGATCTCGTTCTACAACTCCACCAACACCCTGGTCGACAGCTTCACCGGCGCAGACATCATCGCGATGTTCGGCCTGCCCGGCAAATCGAGCACCTTCGACCAGGTCGCAAAGCTGTACTTCGCGGCTGATGCTGGCGAAGACTTCAAATACATCTCGTTCTCTTCGACCCAGGCGGCCTTCGAGTTCGCTCTGAGCGAAGTTCCGGTTCCGGCATCCGGCCTGCTTCTGGTCGGCGGTCTGGCTGGCGTCGGCGCCCTGCGTCGCCGCAAGAAAGCCTGATCCACGGATCGGGTCACAAAGTTCAGGGGCGCCCGTCGGGCGCCCCTTTTTCATGTCTGGCTGTCCGCTGAGACCGCTCAGGCCGCGTCGGCCTCATCGTAGCGGGGATAGTCGGTGTAACCCTCGACGCCGCCACCGTAATAGGTCTGGCGGTCGCCCTCGGCCAGGGGCGCATCACGCTCCAGCCGCTCGACAAGGTCGGGGTTCGAGATGAACGGACGGCCAAAGGCCACGAGGTCGGCGGCACCGCTGGCCACCGCATCCAGCGCCATATCCCGGTCATACCCGTTGTTGGCCATGTAGGGCCCTTCGAAGAGCTTGCGCAGGGCGGCGATGCTTTCGCCTTCCTTCAGGTCGCGCGAGCCGCCGGTCGCGCCTTCGACCATGTGGAGATAGGCAAGCCCGAACCGGTTCAGCCCTTTGATCGCATGGGTGAAGAGCGGCGTCGGATCCGCGTCGGTGATCCCGTTGGCCGGCGAATAGGGCGACAGGCGCAGGCCGGTCCGGTCGCCGCCGATTGCATCGGTCACGGCTTCCATCACCTCGAACAGCAGGCGGGTGCGGTTCTCGATTGACCCGCCGTATTCGTCGTCGCGGGTGTTCGCGCCGGTCTTGAGGAACTGGTCGATCAGGTAGCCGTTCGCGCCGTGCACCTCGACGCCGTCGAAACCGGCAGCGATCGCCTGTTTCGCGGCATGGGCATAATCCTCGACCGTCGCCTTGATCTCGTCGAGGCCGAGCGCGCGCGGGGTCGAGGTTTCCTCGAACCCGTTCTCGGTGAAGGTCTTGACGTTCGCGGCCACGGCAGACGGGGCCACCGGCGCGGCACCGCCCGGCTGCAGCGAGGTGTGGCTGATCCGGCCGACGTGCCACAGCTGGATGACGATCCGGCCGCCTTCGGCATGGACGGCGTCGGTCACCTTGCGCCAGGCGGCGACCTGTTCGTCGGAATAGATGCCGGGCGTGGCGAGGTAGCCCTTGCCGACCGGCGAGATCTGCGATGCCTCGGTGATGATCAGGCCCGCCCCCGCGCGCTGGCGGTAGTACTCGACGTGCAGGTCGTTGACCTCTCCGGTCACGTTGTCAGCACGGTTGCGGGTCAGCGGCGCCATAACGACACGGTTCTTCATGTCGATGGCCCCTGCGGTGAAGGGTGTGAATAGAGCGTCTGTCATGTCGTCTCCTGTATCGGGTCCCGTCAGCCGGGACGTTCAGGAGAGGTTAGGTGCCGCATCGCAGCGTGCAACCGCCGCGTCGCGGCGCAAGGCGCACGCGACCGCGTCGGTCTGTGCGGCGATGCAGGGCCGCGGACCGGGATCGGGGCGGCAGATGGCCGCCCCGACATGTCTTTCGGGCCGCGATCAGGCTGCCTTGCGGCGACGGCGGGCAAAGCCCAGGCCGCCAAGCGCGGTGCCGAGCAGTAGCGCACCGGCCGGGACCGGAACGGTTGCGGTCAGCGACGCGACGGTGAAGTCGTCGAACGCTCCTTCCGCACCGAACGAGATCGACGTGCCGCTCAGCCCCGACAGGTTCAGCGGGTTCTCGCTCGAGATCAGGAAGCCCGCGATGGTGAGGATGCCGTCGACGTAGACGTCGACATTGTCATCCCCGTCAACGTAGGACGGCGGGAAGCCCGAGAACAGGACCGACGAGAAGTTGACCATCCGCTCGAAGGTGAGCGTCAGCAGGTTGTCGTAGAGGACACCGTCGATGTCGGGGAAGGTCCCGTTCGCCGGACCGACGCCCAGGCCATAGGCGGATTCCGTGACCTGCAGGTTGCAGCTGCCGTCATAGCAGTTCTCGTCACCGTCGATCGTGGTGTAGACCGGCGGGAACGGCCAGACCAGGACCGAGGAGTCGGTGTAGCCCGCCGTCGCCGTGACGATCTTGCCATCGACGGATTTCGTGTAGGGCGTGGCGTGGGTCGTAATGCCGTCGCCGCCAATTCCGTAGTTCCGGAAGTCGTAGGTCGCCGCACCGGCAGTTGCCGCCCCGGCGATAATGAATGCGGCCGCAGCCGCGCAAGTATTCACGAGTCTCATGTTACCCTCAGTGTTTCGCGGCCTTTGAAATCCGACCGCAGCACATTCTTTGAGGAGGCTCCCGCCCGCGTAAACGACAATATGGCGCCAAGCCTTTTCGCCATTTTGCCCTCAATACGCACAGGAATTTCCAATCAGCATGACCCAACGGCAACCCGCTGAAAGCGCGGCCATGTCCGGACAATTTTTTGCCGTATTTCCAACATCTTTCCGCCAGTGTTGCCTAGCACGCATCAAGCAGCCTTCTGGCCAGAAGGTCAGCTAGCGCCATGTTTGAAGGGGTTCGTCACGCCGAAAAAAGTCAGTTTCCAAATCAGAAACTGACGGTCTGTCCGGGCCAATCGACAACGAAACTCGCCCGTGGGCAGAGTCAGATCGGCTCGATATCGCCCTCTGCGCGGCGCGCGTGGAAGTCGGATTCCCATTCCGCGAACCGGCCGGCGGCAATCGCCGCGCGCATGCCCTGCATGATCTCCTGGTAATAATGGAGGTTGTGCCAGGTCAGCAGCATTCCGGAAATCATTTCTCCGGCGCGGAAAACGTGGTGCAGGTAGGCGCGCGAATACTGGCGGCAGGCGGGACAGCTGCAATCCTCGTCCAGCGGGCGCGGATCGTCGGCATGGCGGGCGTTCTTGATGTTGACCTGTCCGCGGCGGGTCCAGGCCTGCCCGGTCCGCCCCGAACGCGACGGCAGCACGCAATCCATCATGTCGACGCCGCGCTTGACCGCGCCGACGATGTCGTCGGGCTTGCCCACGCCCATCAGGTAACGCGGCCTGTCCACCGGCAGTTGCCCCGGCGCATAGTCGAGCACGCCGAACATCGCCTCCTGCCCCTCGCCGACGGCGAGGCCGCCGATGGCATAGCCGTCAAAGCCGATGCCGGTCAGCGCCTCGGCGCTTTCGGCGCGCAGCTCCTCGGTCACGCCGCCCTGCTGGATGCCGAACAGCGCGTATCCCGGCCGGTCGCCAAAGGCGTCGCGCGACCGTTGCGCCCATCTCATCGACAGCCGCATCGAGGTGGCGACCGTCTCTTCCGACGCGGGCAGTGCCGGGCATTCGTCGAAACACATCACGATGTCCGACCCCAGCAGCCGCTGGATTTCCATCGAGCGTTCCGGCGTCAGCTCGTGCTTGGACCCGTCGACATGCGACCGGAAGGTCACCCCCTTCTCGGTCAGCTTGCGCAGGTCTGCCAGGCTCATCACCTGGAAGCCGCCGCTGTCGGTCAGGATAGGATTGTCCCAGTTCATGAACCGGTGCAGCCCGCCCAGCCGGTCGATCCGTTCGGCCCCGGGGCGCAGCATCAGGTGATAGGTGTTGCCCAGCAGGATGTCGGCGCCGGTCGCCGCTACGCTCTCGGGCATCATGGCCTTGACCGTCGCGGCGGTGCCGACGGGCATGAAGGCCGGCGTGCGGATGTCGCCGCGCGGCGTGTGGATCACGCCGGTGCGGGCGCTGCCGTCGGTGGCGTGCAGGTCGAATGAAAAGGCGGTGGTCATGGCCACCGCCTTTAGCCCCAAGTCGCCGGGCGCGCAAATGCGGAAACGCGGCTCAGGCGGCCCGCGCGTTCAACGTGCCCTCGCCCAGTTTGCTCAGCTTGTCGTCGGCGGCATATTTCTGGTCGAGGTTTTCCTGCAGCAGCTTGGCCGCCTCTTCCATCCCCAGCGTGCGGGCCCAGGCGATCATCGTGCCGTAGCGGGTGATCTCGTAGTGTTCGACCGCCTGCGCCGCGGCGATCATGCCGGCGTCGCGGGTATCGCCCTTGTCGGCCTCTTCCATGATCTCCTTGCCCTCTTCGAGGATGCCGTCGATCGCCTCGCAGGTGACGCCCCGCGGCTTCAGGCCAAGCAGTTCGAACACCTTCTCGAGGTTCTCGATCTGGCCCTCGGTTTCCTCGCGGTGATGCTCGAACGCCTCGCGCAGGTCATCCGATGTCGCGTTGCGCGCCATCTTGGGCAGCGTCTTCAGGACCTGCTTTTCGGCATAGTAGATGTCTTTCACGAAGTGCTTGAACAACCCTTCCAGGTCTTTCATTTTCCCGATCCTCCATCCGGAACTGGCAGCGCGGGTCCGCCCCGCGCAGACCTTGCGGAAACCGGCGATCGCCCGGTTGGTTCCCGCCGCGTCCGTGGCGTCGGCCCCGGTTCGCTTGCCAGCGGGATCGCGCCGCGCCATCCTTGCGAAACACCGCAGGAGGAGCCCCCGATGAACCAGATACAACAGCCCGTTCTGGTCGCCCGCGACCTGGCGGACGGCGTGATGACCCTGACGCTTGGCGGTGGCAAGGCGCATCCGCTGTCGCTGGCCATGATCGAGGAACTCACCGCCGCGCTCGAGGCCACGATCGCCGACGACGAGGCCCGCGTGATCCTGCTGCACGGGCCCGGCCCGATCTTTTGCGCCGGTCACGACCTCAAGGAAATCAACCGCCGCCGCGAGGAGGATGCCGATGACGGCGTCGCTTTCCTCGGCACCCTGTTCGACGCATGTGCGCGGCTGATGGTGACGATCGCCGAGGCGCCCAAGCCCACCATCGCCCTCGTCGAAGGGATCGCCACCGCCGCGGGGCTGCAGATGGTCGCCTCCTGCGACATGGCGTTCGCCGCGCCCGCCGCGCGGTTCCAATTGCCCGGCGTGAACAACGGCGGTTTCTGCTCGACCCCCTCGGTCGCGGTGTCCCGCGCCGTGTCGCGCAAGCACCTGATGGAATTGCTGTTGTCGGGCGAACAGTTCGACACCGACTGGGCGCTGAACGCGGGCCTCGTGAACCGCGTCCTGCCCGCCGACCACGTGGTCGAGGAGACCCGCGCCTTTGCCCGGACCCTTGCCGGGCGCAACGCCGGCCCGATCACCAACGGCATCCGCACGCTGAAGGCCCAGATGGATCTGCCCCTGGCCGAGGCCTATGCCCTGTCGCGCGACACGATGATCGGCCACTTCACCGACCCCGTGCGGATGGAGATGGCGCGCGCCAGCAAGTTCGCGAAATAGGCGCGGCGTCGCAGAGACATCCCGCGCCCGTCCCGAAGGGCGCAGCCCCCTGCCTCTGGACCCGGCAGGCCGGATTTCCTATATATCTGGTCAGAAAAGCCGCGAGACCCCCATGACCCAAAGCCCCGAACCGATGGAAGGCGCCCCGCTGATCGCGCCCTCCACCACCGATCACCCGCTCTACGACACTGTCGTGGAAGCCTGCCGCACGGTCTATGACCCGGAAATCCCGGTGAACATCTACGACCTCGGCCTGATCTACACGGTGGACATCTCGGGCGAGAACGAGGTCAAGATCATCATGTCGCTCACCGCCCCCGGCTGCCCCGTCGCGGGCGAGATGCCGGGCTGGGTGATGGACGCGGTCAGCGCCGTGGACGGGATCAAGCAGGTCGATGTCGACATGACCTTCGACCCGCCCTGGGGCATGGACATGATGAGTGACGAGGCGCGGCTCGAACTCGGCTTCATGTGATCGGCAAGCCCGAAAGCTTGCATTTTGGCATGGCAAGTGATATGACTTGCCCATGCAGTTCGCCGTCCTGACCGGAGATTTCGTCGGTAGCTCCGACATGCCGCCCGCCGCGCTCGATGCGGCGATGGCGGCGCTGCGTGCGGGCGTCACCGCGGCAGGCTCATGGCCGGGGATCGAGACCGCGGGTTTTGCCCGTCGCGGCGGCGACGGCTGGCAGGCGGCGCTCTGTCCCCCTGCATACGGGGTGCGACTGGCGCTCTGGCTGCGCGCCCTCTTGCGCCGCAACGACCTGGGCCTGACGCGCGTCGCGCTTTCCGAGGGCGACGGCACCCTGCCCGCCTCGGGCGATCCGAACGCCGCCCACGGACCCGCCTTCATCGCCTCGGGCAGGGCGCTCGAAGGGCTTTCGGGCACACTGCAGATGTCGCATGCCGCCGGTGGCGCCCGGCAGGCCGCCTGCGTGCTGTCCGACCACATTAGCCGCGGGTGGACGCAGGCGCAGGCCCGCACCCTCTGCGAACTGCTGCCGCCCCGGGCGGACACCCATGCCGAAGCTGCCGCCCGCCTCGGGATCAGCCGGCAGGCCGTCGACCAGGCGGCGCGGGCCGCGGGCCTGCCCGCGTTGCTCGCGGCCCTGGACGCCATGGAGCGTGCCACATGATGCAAGCCAATGAACTTGCCACCGACAAAGGCAAGCCCGCAAAGTTGCCCGGAGCCCGCGCATGATCGAAACCGTCGTCGCCCTGCTCTTCGCCCATGTCCTGGCCGATTTCCTGTTCCAGACCAACGCGATGGTGGCGAACAAGCGGCGGCTCCCGGTCCTCCTCCTGCATGTCGCCATCGTCGCCGGGCTGAGCCTGGCGGCACTCGGCGGCAGCCCGCTCCTGATCCTCGGCGTCGCGCTGGCCCACCTCGTGATCGACGCCATCAAGGTGCGCCTCCTGCCCGACACGCTCACCGTCTTCCTGCTCGACCAGGCGGCCCACGTGGCGGTGATCCTCGCCGCCGCTTGGTTCGCCCCCGACGCCTTTGCAACCGGTCTCTGGGGCGCGATGCCGCCCGATCTGATCCGGGCCGAGGCGGCGGTGACCGGTCTGATCCTGGCGACCTTTGCCGGCGGACCTGCCGTCGGCCTGCTGATGCGCGGATACGACAGCCCCGCCTTCCCGGACGGATTGCCGAACGGCGGACGGATGATCGGCCTGCTGGAACGCACCCTGATCGTGCTGCTGGTGATGGTGGGGGAACCCGCGGGCATCGGTTTCCTCATCGCCGCCAAGTCGATCCTGCGCTTCGACATGGCCTCGGAAAGCCGGGTGGCCGGGGAGTATGTCATCATCGGCACCCTCGCCTCCTTTGCCTGGGCGCTGGTGATGGCCTTCGGCACGCAATACGCGTTCACCCTCCTGCCGGGCTGAGCGGGGAACCACCCCGCCGCGGGCGCGTTTGGCCCGCATGACTGCGATCAAGGTCCCGATGTTGCAACGGCTGGCCGCCGTCCTGCTGTTCTGCCTGCTGGCGGCCCTGCCACGCATCGCGGCGGCGCAGGATGCCTCGGCCGAATGGTACGAGATCGACCGGCTGAACCCCGGCCTGCCCTCTCCATCCCAGCAGATCTTCCGCGACACGCCGCAAGCGACGATGGAAAGCTTTCTCGCCCTCGCCCGCGCGGGGCAGTACGCCGACGCGGCGCACCTTCTCGACCTCGGGGCGCTGCCCTGGGCGGACCAGGAACAGGCCGGCCCGGCGCTGGCCGAGATGCTGGAAACCATCATGGACCGACGCGTCGTGGTGGACTGGTACTCCCTCCCCGACGTGCCCGACGCGGTCGAGGCCAACCCCTCCGCCGACGATCCCTTCGGCGCCAAGCCACGACGCTCGATCCGGCTCTGGATCGTCGACCTCGACAATCGCCCCGTGTCGATCCGGCTGAACCGGGTGAAGCCCGGCGAGACCGAGCCGGTCTGGGTGTTCTCGCGCCAGTCGGTCGAGAACCTGCCGGGCCTCTACGACATCTACGGGCCGTCCGAACTGGAGAAGGCCCTGCCCGAGGCGCTGCGCGACAAGGGGCTCTGGGGACTGCGCGTCTGGGAAATGATCGGCCTGCCCCTTCTGATCATCGCCGCCGCGGGCATGGGCTGGCTTTTGCACGCCACGCTGACCCGGATCGCCCGCAGCCAGCGGAGCGAGACGGCGACGCTGGTCATCCGGTCGTTGCGCAAGCCGCTGGTGATCTTCGCGATCACCTTCCTCGTCGGCACGATCACCGCCTCGGTCTTTGTCTTCTCGGGCCGGATCTCGGCCGTGCTGTCGCCGCTGGTCATCGTCGGCTACGTGCTGGCGGCGATGGTGCTGCTGATGAACGTGGTCGACGCGGTGCTCGACCAGCTGGTGGTCAAGCAGGGCGAGGACCTGTCGTCGAAGGAACAGGAACAGCGCCGAGGCCTCGCCACGCAGGTCACGGCCTGGCGGCGGGCGATGATCGTGGTGATCTTCATCGCCGGCACCGGCTTCGTGCTCGCCTCCGCGAACGTGTTCCGCACGCTGGGGTTCTCTCTTCTCGGGACGGCCGGGATCATCACCGTGATCCTGGGCTTTGCCGGGCGCGACGTGCTGTCGAACATCCTCAGCTCGATGCAGATCGCGCTGAACCAGTCGGCCCGGATCGGCGACACGATCCTCTTCCGCGACTACTGGTGCGTGGTCGAGCGGATCAACTTCACCTACGTCCAGCTGCGGGTCTGGGACCGCACCCGCCTGATGGTGCCGGTGCGCGAATTCGTGGCCGAGCCCTTCGAGAACTGGACCGCGATGACCCCGGAGCTGCACCGCGTGATCAAGCTGCGGCTCGGCCATGGCGCCGATGTCGAGCGCCTGCGGGAGGCGTTCTATGCCATCGCCCTCGACGCCGACCAGGGCGACATGTCCGACGATACCGAGGCACTCTGCGTCCGGGTGGCGGACCAGGACAGCATCGGGATCACGGTCTGGTTCATCCTGCCCTGCAACGACGCCAACACCGCCTGGACCTTCACCTGCCGGGTACGCGAACGGCTGCTGGCCGAGATCGCCCGCTGGGACGAAGAGGCGGACAAGCCCCGGTACCTGCCCGAGATCCCGGTGAGCGAGGCCGCCTGACCCCCGCTTGAGCCGCCGCGCGCGCCGCCCTATATTGGGACCTGAGACAAAGGAGTTTCGCCATGTTCGGCATTCCCGGCAAACAGGCCGTCACCATCACCCCGGCCGCCGCCACGCAGATTTCCAAGCTGATGGGCCGCGACGGCCACGAGGGGCTGCGCATCGGCGTCAAGAAGGGCGGCTGCGCGGGCATGGAATACACCATGGAATACGTGACCGAGGTCGACCCCCATGACGAGGTGGTCGAACAGGACGGCGCGCGGGTGATGATCGCACCGATGGCGCAGATGTTCCTCTTCGGGACCGAGATCGACTACCAGACCTCGCTGCTGGAAAGCGGGTTCAAGTTCAACAACCCGAACGTGGCCGAAGCCTGCGGCTGCGGCGAATCCATCAAGTTCAACGAGGCCTGAGGCCTTGGCCGTCGACCCCGAGTTCGTCGAGCATGTGCTCGACCTGTTCTCGGGGCTGGGGCCGCTGCGCACCGGGCGCATGTTCTCGGGCGTCGCAGTCTACGCCGAGGAGGACGCGATGTTCGCGATGATCTCCTCCTCCCAGACCGTCTACATGAAATCCGACGACGCCACCCGCCCGGCCTACGAGGCCGCGGGATCCGAGCCGTTCTGGTACAGCCGCGCCTCGGGCGAGCGGCAGGTCACCTCGCTGATGACCCTCCCGGAAAGCGCGATGGACGACGCCGGAGAAGCACTGGACTGGGCGCGGCTGTCGATGGGGCCGGCGCGCGACGCGGCCGCGAAGAAACGTGCCGAAAAGGCACGCAAGGCAGCGCGGAAGGCGGCGAAACCCGCCGGGTGACACGGCCGGCCTTGACGCCCGCCCCCGGCTCGGAAATGGTCGCCACCGGTCATTGAGAGGGAGCGGTGATGCGCAGGAAGCTTGCGGCAGGAAACTGGAAGATGAACGGCCTGCGCGCGGGGCTCTCCGAGATGCAGGCCCTGGCCGAGGCACATGCCACGCCCACGGTCGATATCCTGCTCTGCCCGCCCGCCACGCTGATCGCCCCCGCGCGGGTGACACTGGGCGGCAGCCCGATCGCCCTCGGCGGACAGGACTGCCATGCCGAGACCTCGGGGGCCTTTACCGGCGACGTCTCGGCCGAGATGCTAAAGGATGCGGGTGCCCGCGCCGTGATCCTCGGCCATTCCGAGCGGCGCGACCTGCACCGCGAGACCTCGGAAGAGGTGCGGCTGAAAGCCAATCGGGCGCAGGCGGCCGGCCTGATGACGGTGATCTGCCTCGGCGAAAGCGCCTTCCAGCGCGAGGCGACGAACACGCTCGACATCATCGGCGCGCAGCTCTCGCTCTCGGTGCCCGACAGTTCCACCGGCGAGAACCTCGTCGTGGCCTACGAACCGATCTGGGCCATCGGATCGGGCCAGGTGCCCTCGCCCGAGCAGATCGGCGAGGTGCACACCTTCATGCGCGCGCGGCTCGAGCATCGGTTTGGTTCGGGCGTGGGGCGGTCCGTCCGGCTGCTCTACGGCGGCTCGGTCAAGGGCGAGAACGCGGCCGAGATCTTCTCGATCCCCGACGTGGACGGTGCGCTGGTCGGCGGCGCAAGCCTGAAGGCCGCAGACTTCTCGCCCATCGTGACGGCGCTGGAAGAGGCCTGACGGCCTGCGGCGGGCCGAGCCCGCCGCGCAGAAGGGGGGCCAGCCCCCCTCTTGCACAGCCAGGCTGTGCAATTCACCCCCGGGATACATTGACCAGAGGAAGGCAGGGGCGAGCCCCCGCTTGGTTGGTGCGAGACCACTTCTGCCGGAGGGGTCGCGGGCGCGCGCGGCGCCCGCGGTTTCCGTCACTTCACGATCAGTTCCGGACCCATCATCAGCGTCGGCAGCCAGGTGCTGAGGATCGGGATGTAGGTCACCATGACGAGGAAGATGAAGAGCACGCCGAGGAACGGCAGCGCCGCCTTCACCACCCGCATCATCGGCATCCCCGCCACGCCGGAGGTGACGAAGAGGTTCAGACCCACCGGCGGCGTGATCATCCCGATTTCCATGTTCACGACCATGATGATGCCGAGGTGGATCGGGTCGACGCCGAGCTCGATCGCGATCGGGAAGACCAGCGGCGCGACGATGACCAGGAGGCCCGAGGGTTCCATGAACTGGCCGCCGATCAGCAGGATCACGTTCACGACGACCAGGAACATCACCTTGCCGAAGCCTGCCGAGAGCATCGCCTCGGCCACGTGCTGCGGGACCTGTTCGTCGGTCAGCACGTGCTTGAGGATCAGCGCGTTGGCGATCACGAACATCAGCGTGACGGTCAGCTTGCCCGCCTCGAACAGGGTGCGGCGGGTGTCGGGGTGCCAGATGGCGCTGACCAGGGCGACCGGCTTCTGCAGCAGCGTGAGGTTACGCTCGTCTCCGGGCGTGCTGAGCGGTCCCATGTCGCGGTAGATGAAGACCGCCGCGATGAAGGCATAGACGGAGGCGACGGCCGCGGCCTCGGTCGGGGTGAAGATCGCGCCGGTGATGCCGGGGATGCCGTAGATCCCGACCATGATGATGACGATCAGCATCAGCCCCCAGAAGGCGCCGCGGAACGAGGCCCAGATCTCGCCCCAGCCCTGCCATTCACCGGCGGGCATGTTGCGGACACGCGCCATGATCCAGATCGCCAGCATCAGCATGCAGCCCGCCATGATCCCCGGGATCACGCCGCCGAGGAACATCCGTCCGACCGACACGTCGGTGGCGGTGGCATAGACCACCATCACGATCGAGGGCGGGATCAGGATGCCGAGCGTGCCGGCGTTGCAGATCACGCCTGCGGCGAAATCCTTGGTGTAGCCCGCCTGGGTCATCGCGGCGATGACGATGGAGCCGATCGCCACCACGGTCGCGGGCGAGGAGCCCGAGAGCGCGGCGAAAATCATGCAGGCGAAGACGCCCGCGATGGCCAAGCCGCCGCGCAGGTGGCCGACGCAGGCGATCGAGAAGCGAATGATCCGTTTCGCCACGCCGCCCGTCGACATGAAGGACGAGGCGAGGATGAAGAACGGGATCGCCAGCAGCGTGTAGTGCCCGACGAAGGCCTGCATCAGCGTCTGTGCGACAGAGGCCAGCGAGGTGTCCGAGAACCACAGCAGGAACAGGATGGAGGAAAAGCCGAGCGACACGGCGATCGGCACGCCGATCAGCATGAAGCCCACGACCATGACAAAGAGAAGCAGGACGTCCATGGATCAGAGTTCCCCGCGCTGTTCGCGCACTTCGTTGATTTCGTCCTCGACCTCGTGGCTGGCCACCAGCCGGTCGAGCTTGCCCTGCCAGATCAGGATGGCGGCCTGGATGAAGCGGAAGAGCAGCAGCGCCATCGACAGCGGCAGGACGATGTAGGGAATGAACCGCGGCATCTTCTCGTAGGGATCGCCGTCGTTCATCGCGTCCTCGAGGAACGTGAGGAACCAGGGGTTCGGGATGTCATTGACCTCGTACCAGGCCTTGGGCCGGAAGCTTTCCTCGAAACCCAGCGGGAACCAGCGGCCCTCGGTCTGGGGCAGGTTGGCGAAGTTGGCCCAGTAGTCCCAGGCGCCCTTCAGCAACAGGACCGAATAGGCGATGCAGACCGCGACCGAGAGCAGCGCCAGGACCCGGCGCACCGAGGGGCGGGAGAGCTCGATGAACACGTCGACGCCCAGGTGCGCGCCCTTCTTGACGGCGTAGGACGCGCCGAGCAGCACCATCCAGCCGAAGAGGAAGACGGTGGTTTCCAGCGCCCACAGGATGTTGGCGTTGAAGATGTAGCGCGCCACCACGTTGGCGAACGTGATGACGGTCATGATGCCGAGGATGCCGCCGATCAGCGTTTCCTCGATGCTGTCCATGAACGATTGCCCGGGTGCCGGATGCATGGCCTCTCCCCCTCAGGTGGCGTCGCGGGGGCGACGGGCCTGGCGCCCGCGCCCCCGCTGCTGCGTGTCTAGCCCGTTACAGCTATCACAGGCCGGCGTTGATCGCCTGGGCCGCGTCGATGTTCTCCTGACCGACGTCTTCCTTGAACTGCTCCCACACGGGCTTCATCGCATCGACCCAGGCCTGGCGCTGGTCGGCGTCCAGTTCGCGGATCTCGCCGCCGGCATCCAGGATCGCCTGGCGGGCTTCCATGTCGACCTCGTTCACCGCCGCGTTGCGTTCGTCGGTCACCTCGTTGAGGATCGTCGTGAACTGCTCGCGGGTTTCGGCATCGAGGCTGTCGAGCCAGTCGACCGAGGCGACGACGAGGTAGTCGATCACGCCGTGGTTGGTTTCGGTCGTGCCGTCCTGCACCTCGAAGAACTTTTGGCCGTAGACGTTCGACCAGGTGTTCTCCTGCCCGTCGACGACGCCCTGCTGGAGCGCGCCGTAGACCTCGGAGAAGGCCATCTTCTGCGGGCTGCCGCCGATCGCTTCCATCTGCGCGACGAGCACGTCGGACGGCTGCACGCGGAACTTCAGGCCCTTGGCGTCGTCGGGCATGATCAGCGGCTTGTTGGCCGACATCTGCTTCATGCCGTTGTGCCAGTAGCCGAGGCCCTGCAGGCCGCGCTTCTGCATCGAGTCGAGCATCGCCTGCCCGGTCTCGGATTTCTGGAACGCGTCGACCGCCTCGATGTTCTTGAACATGAAGGGCAGGTCGAACAGGCGGAACTGCTTGGTGAAAGTCTCGAACTTCGACAGCGACGGGGCGGCCAGCTGGACGTCGCCCTGCAGCATCGCCTCGAGCACCTTGTCATCGTCGTAGAGGGTGGAGTTCGGGTAGACCTCCATGCAGGCCTTGCCGTCCATCTCTTCGTTGACGCGGGTCTTCAGCAGCTCGGCCGCGATGCCCTTGGGGTGCTTGTCGGTGTTGGTGACGTGGGCGAACTTGATGACGGTTTCGCCGGCATCGCAGCCCATCGTGTCCGCCGAAGCAGCATAGGCGGTCGCGGACAGGGCCAGTGCCGTGGCGGCAGTGGTCAGGAATTTCATCGGATATCTCCTCCCGAATGCATCAATTCTCGGGCGTTGTGCCCTTGGGCGGAACTATGCCGCGCCCACGAATCGTCACAAGGCCGTCATGCGGCAAGCCGATAAATCGCTCTTAATTGTTTATTATCAATAACTTGATCGGAATTCAAACAAATCTCGCACACCTGTCCGTGCGGGATTCCACACGCCCGGCTCAGGCGCTGTGCGAGAATCCGCACACTATCGGAAATCCTCGGGTTTCAGCCCGTAGCGCGCCAGCTTGTCGTAGAACGTCTTGCGCGGCAGTTTCAGCGCCTGCGCGGCGGCGCTGGCGTGGCCGTCGTGGCGGCGCAGCGCCGCCGCCAGCAGCGAACGTTCGACCTGCGCCATCTGCTCGGCCAGGCCCAGGTCGGCGCCGTCCTCGCGCCGGTCGGCGTCGTTCATGCCCAGAACGAAGCGCATCGCCTCGCTCATCAGTGCGCGCGCGTTGCCGGGCCAGTCGCGGGCCATCAGGGTGGCGGTCACCTCCTCGGTGATCTCGGGCGCCGGCAGCCCGGCCTGTTCGGCCGCCTGGGCGACGTACTGGCGGAACATCACGGGAATATCCTCGGGACGCTCGGACAATGCCGGGATCCGCACCCGCATCACGTCGAGCCGGTAGTAGAGGTCGGGGCTGAAGGCGCCGGTCTCGACCGCCTTGGCGAGGTCGGTGGAGGTGCCGGCGATCAGCCGCGTCGTGGCCCCCTGCTCCAGCCATTCGGTCACCGCGAACTGGGTGTCGCGCGGCATCGCCGCCACCTCGTCCAGGAACAGCGCACCGCCCTCGGCCTCCTTGCAGGCGGCCTCGAAGGCCTCGCGGGTCAGGCCCGCGGCCGGGCGCTTGACGAAGGACCGGCGCGCGGCGGCCGACATCAGGTGCAGGACCTCGGCGATCTTGGAGATCCCGCCGCCGGGGGCAGAGGTGATCAGCACCTCGGCCCGCGCGGCCCCGGCCTGGCGCACCTGGTCGCGCAACCGGTTCGACATCTCGGACGAGCCAAAGATCAGCCGCGCCGCCGGGTCGCCGGTTTCCAGCTGCGCCTTCAGCCGCCGGTTTTCCAGCACCAGCGCCCGCGTCTTCAGCGCGCGTTCGATCACCGGCAGCAGGTCGGCGCTGGCGCAGGGCTTTTCGAGGAACCCGAAAGCGCCCTGCTTCATCGCCTCGACCGCCATCGGGATGTCGCCCTCGCCGGTCAGCAGGATCACCGGCAGCTCGGCGTCGACCTCCTGCGTGTAAGTCAGCAGGTGGAATCCGTCGCGGCCCGGCATCCGGATGTCCGACAGGATGACGCCGTCGAAAGCCGGGGTGATGTGATCCTTGGCCTCGACGAAACTGGCCGCGCGGTGCGGCGTCAGGTCGGCCAGTTCCAGCGTCTGGCCAAGCGCCTCGCGCACGGCGGCGTCGTCATCGACCAGCAGCACGCGACGGATCATGCCGCCACCTCCCCGCGCCAGGGCTCGAGCTCGACCGAGAACTCGGCGCCGCCGCCCTCGGCATTGCGGCCGCGGATGTCACCGCCGAAGCTCTGGACAAGCCCGTACGAGATCGACAGGCCCAGCCCCATGCCCTCGGAGGCGCCGACTTCCTTCGTGGAATAGAACGGATCGAAGATCTTCTCGGGCGCGTCGATCCCCGGCCCGGAATCGCGGACGCGGATCACCGTGCGGGTGCCCTGTTCGACCCGGACCACCAGCGATTTCTCGGCCGCGCCCGACATCGCGTCTGCGGCATTGCTGATCAGGTTGACCAACACCTGCCCCAGCCGCACCTCGCCGCCCATGGCCCAGACCGGACGGCCCGGCGTGACCCAGTCGACGCGCACGCCCTCCTTGGCCAGCCGCGCCTCTGTCATTTCGAGCGCGGTTTCCACCGCGGCCACCACGTCGATCCGGCGCACCGGTTCGTTCTCCTGCCGGGCAAAGGCACGCAGGTTGCGGATGATGCGGCCCATCCGCCCCGCAAGCTCCGCGATCCGGCGCAGGTTGCCCGCCGCCGCATCTGTCTTGCCCCGTTCGAGGTAGAGCGCGCCGTTCTCGGCAAACTGGGAAATCGCCATCAACGGCTGGTTCAGCTCGTGGCTGATGCCCGCCGACATCTGCCCGAGGGCCGACAGCTTGCCCGCCCGCACGAGGTCCTCCTGCGCGCGTTTCAGCGCGGCCTCGGCCTCCTGCCGTTCGGCGACCTCGCGGCGCAGCATCAGGTTCGCGCCCGACAGTTCCGCCGTGCGCGAGGCCACGCGGGTCTCCAGCATGGCGTTGGCCTGTGCCAGCACGCGCCGCCGGTCGAAGGCGTAGAAGAGGAGCGCGGCCACCGCGAGCCCGACCAGCGCCACGACCGCCGCCTGCAGCGCCGCAAGGCGCCGCGCCGGGGCCACGTCGACCAGCGCCTCGGCCATCATGCCGATCTGCGGCAGCTCACGTTCGAGGTGCAGGCCCGCCTTCGGCAGGTAGGGTCCCCAGTCTGTCAGCCACAGCTCGTGGTCGCCGCTCAGGTCACGGCGGAAAGCGGGCACAGGCCCGACCTCGGGGCGCAGGCCGACCTCGGCGCTTTGCCAGAACAGGATCTCGGACCGGTTGGAGATGAAGACCATGCCGCCATCGTCGGTGAACCAGACCGCCGGACGGTCGCCGCGCCATTCGCGTTCCAGCGCCTCGACATCGACCGCGACGACCAGCACGCCCTCGACCCCGCCACCCGGGGCAAAGCGCGGTGCAGCGACGTAGAAGGCGCGCGTCCCGATCGCGGGCTCGATCCCGTGCCCGACGCCAAGCGCCCCCTCGTGCGCCCGCGCCACGAAGTCCGAGGCCAGCAGCTCCGCCACCGCCGCCGAGGGCGGGAAATGCGCGGCCGCCTGCACGGTGCCGTCCATGCCCAGGGAGATCACGTTGAGGACCGAGGTGCGGTCGGCCGCATGCAGCAGCACCCGGTCGGCCCGCGCGACCTCGGGCGCCTCGAGAGCCGGGTGCACCGCCATCAGCACGGCCAGGTCGCGGTAGCGCTGCAGCTGCCCGGTCAGGCGGTCGGCGGCCAGGGCCAGGTCGGCCTCGCCCCGCTGCGCCAGCCCGTCCAGCGCCTGCAGGTAGCCGAAGCGCCATACCCCCGCGGCCAGCGCGCCAACGGCGGCCAGCACGGCGAGCGCCCCAAACCCGCGCCGGATGACGGTTCCCCTCGACATGACGGCAACTTACCGGTGGCCCCTTGCCTTGGGAAGCCTGCCGGAAGACAAGGTGCCATGACGAGCCTCAGCCAATCCCCGACCGATCCGGATTTTGTCCAGAACCCTTACCGCTTCTACGCCGACGCCCGCGCGCAGGGCGCGATCCACCACTGGCAGGATTACGGCATGCCGGCCGCGTTTTCCCACGCGGCGGTGATGCACTGCCTCAAGGATCGGCGACTGGGTCGCGAGGCACCGCCCGAGAACGCGCCGGTCATCCCCGAACGGCTGAAGCCTTTCTACGACATCGAGGCGCATTCGATGCTGGAGCTTGAGGCGCCGCGTCATCCCCGCCTCCGGCGGCTGGTGCTGTCGGCCTTTACCTCGCGCCGGATCGCCGGCCTCGGCCCCGAGATCGAGGCGCTCTGCCACGACCTGATCGACCGGTTCCCCGAAGGACCGTTCGACCTGATCCCGGCCTATGCCAACCGCATCCCCGTGATCGTCATCGCCCGCCTGCTTGGCGTGCCCGAGGACATGGCCGATGACCTTCTCGGCTGGTCGAACGCGATGGTGGCGATGTACCAGGCCCGCCGCACGCCCGAGATCGAGGCGGCGGCCTGCCGGGCCTCGACCGAATTCGCGGACTTCATCCGGGCCTATGCCGAGGAACGGCGCAGCACGCCCGGCGATGACCTGATCACCGAGCTGATCGCCGCGGAGGAAGACGGTGAGAAGCTGTCGACCGAGGAACTGGTCTCGACCTGCATCCTGCTGCTGAACGCGGGGCACGAGGCGACGGTCCACGCCACGGGCAACGGGGTGAAGACGCTGCTGGAACAGGGCATGGGGGCCGAGGTGCTGGGCCCGGACCAGATCGCCGGCACGGTCGAGGAAATCCTGCGCTACGACCCGCCGCTGCACATGTTCACCCGATGGGTCTACGAGGATGTCGAAGTTATGGGGCGCAGCTTTGCGCGTGGGGACCGGATCGCCCTGCTCCTTGGTGCGGCGAACCGCGACCCGCAGGTCTGGGACGCACCCGAGGTGTTCGACCCGGCCCGCCCGGTCAAGACCAACGCCAGCTTCGGTGCGGGGGCGCATTTCTGCGTCGGCGCACCGCTCGCGCGGCTGGAAATGCAGATCGCGCTGCCGGTGCTCTTCGCGCGATGCCCGGAGCTGCGACTGGCCGAGCCGCCGGTCTATGCCGATCTCTACCATTTCCACGGGCTGGAACGGCTGATGGTGACGGCGGGCTGACCGCGCTCAGGCGTCCTTGTCCCAGACGTGCAGCAGGTCGGGGCCGATCGCGCGCACCTCGCGCAGCGTGAAACGCGGCGCCTCGGCCAGCCGGTCGAGGCCAAGCGCCCCGATGGCGGGCCGTCCCTCGGCGCCCAGCACCAGCCCCGCCGTCATGCCGATCACCTCGTCCACGAGGTCGGCCTGCAGCAGCGACGCCGCCAGCGCCCCGCCGCCTTCGCAGAAAACGCGCGTCAGCCCCGCCTCGCCCAGTTCCTGCAGCACCGCCGCGGGATCAAGGCTGCGCCCCGCAAGCGCACATGGGATCAGCTTTGCGCCCAGCCCCTCCCAGGTCTTGATCCGCTGCGGATCGGCGTCGGGCCCGTGGCACAGCCAGACCGGCACCTTGCGCGCGGTGCGGGCCAGAACGCTCATCAGCGGCAGATCGAGGTGGCGGGACACCACCACGCGCACCGGTTGATGCGTCACGCCCATGTCGCGGACGGTGAGCGAGGGATCATCGGCCCGCGCGGTGCCCGCGCCGACCATCACCGCGTCGTGCCGCATCCGCATGGCGTGGACCAGGCGCCGCGCCTCGGGCCCGGTGATCCACTTGCTCTCGCCCGTCGCGGTGGCGATCCGGCCATCGAAGCTCGACGCCAGTTTCAGCGTGACAAAGGGGTGGCCCAGGTCGGTGCGGCGGAAGAACCCCGCATGGTCGCGCGCGGCCTCTTCGGCCAGAACGTCCGTCGTCACCTCGATCCCCGCGTCGCGCAGGCGGGCAAAGCCACGGCCGGCGACACGGGCATCGGTATCCTCGAGCGCGGCCACGACGCGGGCCACCCCGGCCCGGACCAGCGCATCGGCGCAGGGCGGGGTTTTTCCGTGATGGGAACAGGGTTCGAGGGTGACGTAGGCGGTCGCGCCGCGCGCGGCGTCTCCGGCCTGCGCCAGCGCCACGACCTCGGCATGGGGCCGGCCGCCGGGCTGGGTCCAGCCGCGGCCGACCACCCGGCCCTCGCGGACCAGCACACAGCCGACCGCCGGATTGGGCCAGGTGCGGCCCATATTGCGCCGGCCCAGCGACAGGGCCAGCCTCATGTAGCGGATATCGTCCTGGGCCCCGGCCATCGCCGGGCGCCTCAGCTGTCCTGCTCCTGCTCGGCCGCCTTGGCGGTCGGGCGCAGCTCGCTCACGAACTTGTCGAAGTCGTCGGCGGCCTGGAAGTTCTTGTAGACCGAGGCGAAGCGGACATAGGCCACGGTGTCGATCCGGGCCAGCGTCTCCATCACGATCTCGCCGATCGTCTTGGAGGGGATGTCGGTTTCGCCCAGGCTTTCCAGCCGTCGCACGATGCCCGAGATCATCTGGTCGATGCGTTCCGGCTCAACCGGGCGTTTCTGCAGGGCGATGCGGATCGACCGCTCGAGCTTGTCGCGGTCGAAATCCTCGCGCCGGCCGTTCGACTTGATCACGACGAGGTCGCGCAGCTGCACGCGTTCGTAGGTGGTGAACCGACCGCCGCAGGCCGGGCAGAACCGCCGCCGCCTGATCGACACGTGATCCTCTGCCGGCCGGGAGTCCTTAACCTGCGTATCGACATTGCCGCAAAACGGACAGCGCATCGTCCAAATCCTTATTTTTCATACCTGCCCGTGGGGTTGGACCCCACTTGTCCACAGCCACTATAGGAGGTCCACAGGGTTTTGGGTAGGCCCCTTTTCAGCCACCGAGATATGCCGCGACCTGCCTGCGATGTGGCGCGGTCCGGTGCTCGAAAAGGTAGATGCCCTGCCATGTGCCCAGCACCGGACGGCCGCCCGACACCGGGATCGACAGCGACACCGGCAGCAGCGCGGCCTTGATGTGGCCGGGCATGTCGTCGGGGCCCTCGTAGGTATGGGTAAGGTAGCGCATCGACGGGTCGTCCGAAGGCGGCACCAGCCGATGCAGGAACGCGGCAAGGTCGGTCCGGACCTCGGGGTCCGCGTTTTCCTGAATGAGAAGCGAGGCCGAGGTGTGGCGGACAAATAGCGTCAGAAGGCCGCTTGCGATGCCCTGCTCGGCGACCCAGTCGCACACGTTCCCGGTGAACTCGTAGAGCCCGGGCCCGCGTGTTTCCATCGTGAAGACTGTCTCTGCCATGCGGTCCCGCCCCTGTCCGGGCTCGACCCTAGCGTGGCGCGGCGCGTCCGCAAACCCCGGTCAGGGGCGGGCAAGCTGCTGGTAGAGGCCCTGGGCATGCACGGGGATCACCGCGCAGGTCGGGCCGTACCCCACGGGCACCTCGGGCAGCGGTTCACCGAACCCGGCCGAGGCCGACGGCAACTCGAACGCCCAGGCAACGAGGCCCGCGCAATCCTGCAGGCGGTCCGGCGCGACCTCGATCCGAACGGCGTCCGTCGGGATCACGTTGCGCAGGATGTCATCGGAAGGTTCGTTCGCGGCAAGCGGCGTGGCCAGAACGGTTGCGGTGGCGACGGCCAGGGCGCAGGTCCGGAACGACGATGTGTGAAGAGCGAAGCGCATGAACTCCCCCTGTGGCTCCGAGCTTAACGCCACGGGGAGAGTTTGGTTGCATCGAAATGTCGTGAACAGGCGGCAATCCGCCCGAACCCGGGGCGGAGTGCCCTACTCTGCCTGGCAACGCACGGTCGGCGCGTCGGCGGGGTAGTCCACCCGCACGGCCGAGACCTGGGCCGGATCGACCGGCATCTGCATGACGTTGATCAGGGTCGCGATGCAGCGGCCCAGGTCCTGCGGCGGGACGTAAATGACGATCTCGTTCGCGGACTGGCCCGGGGTCGGACTGTAGAGGCCATCGACCGGCAGGGTCGAGTAAGCGGCCCAGGCCGCAGAGGCGGTGACGAGTGAGACGAGAGTAACCAGCGTGGCAGCGCGGCGCATTCCTGTTTCTCCTTGCTGGGGTTTCTAACGATTTGGTCCTGAAAAAAGTTTCGAATCCGCCCCCAAAGCGGAGACCCAAATTATCACTGCCCCAAGGTCACCGCATAGTCGGGTAATCCATACCGGCTCGGATGTGATGCAGAAACGCTGCGCCTTGTTGGCTGCCTCGCACAGCTGGAGAAAACCGCCTGATTTCAAGGGCTATGGCGCACAGAACGGGTCCCGCGGGAACTGACGCGAACGTCAATTCCGAGGGCGAGATCCGGGATTGAGAAAGTGCCGTCAAGCCCGGCACGTCGCCGCATTATCCACCGATGCGCGAACAATATTCGAGTTTCTGCAGAATTGTCCCCGAATCGGAATTCGGCGCCGGTGTGCATTCCATCGCCCCAAACGAAAACCGGGGCCGCTGGGGCCCCGGTTGTCATCACCTGTCGGTCTTACTGGTCGAGGAACGACCGCAACTTGCGCGACCGGCTCGGATGCTTGAGCTTGCGCAGCGCCTTCGCCTCGATCTGACGGATACGTTCGCGGGTCACGCTGAACTGCTGGCCGACTTCCTCCAGCGTGTGGTCGGTGTTCATGCCGATGCCGAAACGCATCCGCAGAACCCGCTCCTCGCGCGGGGTGAGGCTGGCCAGAACGCGGGTCGTGGTTTCCTTCAGGTTTTCCTGAATGGCCGACTCGAGCGGCAGGATGGCGTTCTTGTCCTCGATGAAATCGCCCAGCTGGCTGTCTTCCTCGTCCCCAATCGGGGTTTCGAGAGAGATCGGCTCCTTGGCGATCTTCATCACCTTGCGCACCTTCTCGAGCGGCATCTGCAGCTTCTCGGCCAGCTCTTCCGGCGTCGGCTCGCGGCCGATTTCGTGCAGCATCTGGCGGCCGGTGCGGACCAGCTTGTTGATCGTCTCGATCATGTGGACTGGGATCCGGATCGTGCGCGCCTGGTCCGCGATGGATCGGGTGATCGCCTGCCGGATCCACCACGTCGCGTAGGTCGAGAACTTGTAGCCGCGGCGGTACTCGAACTTGTCGACGGCCTTCATCAGGCCGATGTTGCCTTCCTGGATCAGGTCGAGGAACTGCAGACCGCGGTTGGTGTACTTCTTCGCGATCGAGATCACGAGGCGGAGGTTCGCCTCGACCATTTCCTTCTTGGCCTGACGCGCTTCCTTCTCACCCTTCTGGACCTGCGCGACGATGCGGCGGAATTCGGTGATGTCGAGGCCGACGTACTGGCCGACCTGCGCCATGTCGGCGCGCAGCTCCTCGACCTTGTCGGTCGAACGCTCGATGAACATCTGCCAGCCGCGGCCCGATTTCTCGCCCATCCGGTCCAGCCAGTTGGGGTCGAGCTCGTGCCCGCGGTACTCGTCGACGAATTCGCGACGGTTGATGCGGGCCTGGTCAGCCAGCTTCACCATGGCGCTGTCGATCGACATGATCCGGCGGTTGATGCCGTAGAGCTGGTCGATCAGCGCCTCGATCCGGTTGTTGTGCAGGTGCAGCTCGTTCACCAGCTTCACGATCTCGGAGCGGAGCTTCTGGTACCGCTCCTCTTCCTTGGCCGAGAAGCTGCCGTCCTCGTTCAGCGTGGCGCTGATCCGGCTGTCCTGCAGTTCCGACAGGAGCACGTAGTCGTTGGCGATCCGGTCGAGCGTCTCGAGCACCCGCGGCTTGAGCGCGGATTCCATCGCGGCCAGCGACATGTTGGCCTGGTCATCCTCGTCCTCGTCATCCTCGCGAGCGATCGGGTTGCCGTCGGCGTCGAGCTCGGGTTCGTTCGCGTCCCGCTTGGGGGCGGACGACACGTTGGCGGCCACGACGGGTTCATCGTCGTCTTCGCCCATCGTGTTGCCGAACGTGGTCTCGAGGTCGATGACATCGCGCAGCAGGATGTCTTCGTTCAGAAGTTCGTCGCGCCAGATGGTGATCGCCTGGAAGGTCAGCGGGCTTTCGCAGAGCCCGGCGATCATCGTGTTGCGCCCGGCCTCGATCCGTTTGGCGATGGCGATCTCGCCCTCGCGGCTCAGCAGTTCGACGCTGCCCATCTCGCGCAGGTACATGCGGACGGGGTCGTCGGTGCGGTCAAGCTTCTCGTTCCCGCCGGCCGAGACGGCCACGTCGCGGTTCGAGGAGGTTTCGACCACGGCGGTCGATTTGCCTTCCTCTTCCTCGGCTTCCTCGTCCTCGATGATGTTGATGCCCATCTCGGACAGCATCGACATCACATCTTCGATCTGTTCCGAGGAAACCTGGTCCGGCGGCAGGACCTGGTTCAGCTGGTCATAGGTGATGAACCCCTTTTCCCGCGCCTCGGCGATCATCTTCTTGACCCGGGCCTGGCTCATGTCGAGCGAGACTTCGGTATCCGACTCGTCGGTTTGCGGGGTGTCGTCGGTGTCCTTGGCGGCCATGCGAGAAGCTCCTGCTCAGGTGCCGGGTCGTGCCGGAAGCGCGAATCACATTGATTGATCCGAATCATTAGCGCGATTCGCCGCGCCGCACACCCGTTTACCCTTTTTTCTTTAGTGTTTCCTCACCAACCGCGGCCTATTTGCGCGGTTTGGAAAAGCGAATCGCCTCGAGGAGGCTGTCGAAGGCCTCTCTCTCGGCACGATTGATTCGAGCGCCATTGTCGCCCGTGTCGTATTCGGCGCGGTCCTCCCCGAACCCACGGCCCGCGGAATTGCGGGCTTCTGCGGCCTGCGAAAGACGCCATGTCACCGCCTCGTCGGCCTGGCCCTGCATCTCGTCCTCGGCCTCTGCGATCTCTGCGGCAAGCCCCCGCGACGCCTGCAGTTTCGCCAGTTCCTCGGCCAGGCAAAGGCGCGCGGCCTCGGCATCTCCGGGCCGTCGCACGGGGGGTGTGAGGGCCACATGGGGATCGGCCAGCAGGCTTTCAAGCGCCCCCTCGCCCGCCGTGCGTGAAATTTCGGCGCGCAGGCGGTCGCCGCCGTCGTGGCCGTAGGCCAGCACCGTGTGCAGGATCGTGGCGTGCAGCGTGTCGCGGCATTCCAGCCGTTCGAGCTGGCTCTCGAATTCGCCGAAGACCTCGGGCGTCGACACCAGCGCGGCGACGATCACCGCCTCGCGCAGGTGGTCCTCGGCCCCCTCGCCCGCCGCCACGAGGCGCGAACTGCGTGTGCTGGGCAGCGCGGGCGTGATGACCCCGGCGGTGCCCTTGCCGCGGCCACCCGGCTTCCAGTCCCGCTTCCATTCGCCCTGGGCCTTCGGCTTGCGACGGAAAAGCTGCCACTTCAGGTCCTTCAGCGCATCCTCGTAATGCCGCCGCAGCCCCTGGTCGGTGATGTGGCCAACCCGGTCCGCCAGCGCCTTGTCGAGCGCCGCGCGCCGTTCCGGGCTGTCAAAGGTCTTGCCCTCGGTCTCCTGCCGCCAAAGGAGGTCGACCATCGGCATCGCCCCGTCCAGGACGCGCTGCATCGCCTGCGCCCCCTCGGCGCGGATCAGGTCGTCGGGATCCTTGCCCTCGGGCATCAGGGCGAAGCGCAGGGATTTCCCGGCCTCCAGCAGCGGCATGGCCAAGTCGATCACCCGGTAGGCCGCGCGCAGCCCGGCCTTGTCGCCGTCGAGGCAGACGATGGGCTCGGGCGCCACGCGCCACAGCATCTGCAACTGGTCCGCCGTCACCGCCGTGCCGAGCGGGGCGACCGCGCCGCCGAACCCGGCCTCGCTCAGCGCGATGACGTCCATGTAGCCCTCAGCCAGGATCAGCGCCGCGCCCTTGCCCGCCGCCTCGCGCGCCGGGCCGAGGTTGTAGACCGAGCGGCTCTTGTCAAAGAGCGGCGTCTCGGGCGAGTTGTAGTATTTCGCCTTGGCGTTCGGGTCCATCGCGCGGCCGCCGAACGCGATGCAGCGCCCGCGCCCGTCGCGGATCGGGAACATGATCCGGCCCCGGAACCGGTCATAGGGCGTGCCGCCACCGTCGGGGACCGCGCAGATCCCCGCCTCGATCACCAGTTTCGCGTCGATCCCCTGCCCGGTCAGCGCCTGGAAGGCGCCCTGCCGGACGTCTGGGGCGAAGCCGATCTCGAACCGGTCGATTGCCTTGCGATCCAGCCCGCGTCGTTCGAGGTAGTCGCGTGCCGCCGCAGCCGCCCCGGTGCCAAGCTGCATCCGGTAATGACGCAGCGCGGCCTCCATCACGTCGACAAGCTGCTTGCCGCGGTCGACCTTTTCCTGCGCCCTGGGATCACGCGCGGGCATCGGCATCCCGGCGTCGCGGGCCAGGATCTCGACCGCCTCCATGAAGTCGACATTCTCGGTCTCCTTCACGAACGAGATCATGTCGCCCTTCGCATGGCATCCGAAGCAGTAGTAAAACCCCTTCTTGTCATCCACATGGAACGACGCGCTTTTTTCTTGGTGGAAGGGGCACGGTGCCCACCAGTCCCCGCGCGCCTGGTTCGACTTGCGCATGTCCCACATGACCTTCCGGCCGGCCACCTGGGCCAGCGAGGTGCGGGTGCGCAGTTCATCCAGGAATCCGGGGTAAAGCCATCGGGAGAATATACGGGGATTCGTGCCGAGGGGGCCAGATGGCTTGCACCCGGCCCCCTCATTTCTTCCCTGTCGGACTGGCCGTCTGTCGGGCCTTACTCCGCGGCGACGTCCGTGCCGTCGCCGTCCAGCTCGCCATTGGCGATCTGTTCCGCCTCGATCGACTCGAAGAGCGCCTTGAAGTTGCCCTCGCCAAAGCCGTCGTCGCCCTTGCGCTGGATGAACTCGAAGAAGATCGGGCCGATCACGGTCTTCGAGAAGATCTGGAGGAGGATCTTCGTCTCGCCCCCGTCCACGACGCCTTCGCCGTCGATCAGGATGCCGTGCTTCTTCATCCGGTCGACCGGTTCCTCGTGGCCCGTCACGCGGTCGAAGCTGAGGTCGTAATACGCGTCCGGCGGCCCGGGCATGAACTTCAGCCCGTTGTCCGCGATCGCGTCGGTGGCCTCGTAGATGTCATGCGCGCCGACGGCGATGTGCTGGATGCCCTCGCCGTTGTACTTCTCGAGGTAGGCGACGATCTGGCCCTTCTCGCCTCGGTCCTCGTTGATCGGGATGCGGATGCGGCCGCAGGGCGAGGTCAGCGCACGGCTGAAGAGGCCGGTGTACTTGCCCTGGATGTCGAAGAACCGGATTTCGCGGAAGTTGAAAAGGTCGCCGTAGAACCGGAACCAGGTGTCCATGTTGCCCTTGAACACGTTGTGGGTCAGGTGGTCGAGGTAATAGAAGCCCACGCCCTTGGGCTTCGACTGCGCGAGCCAGGTGAACTCCGCGTTGTAGGGCGAGGTGTCGTAGTAATCCTCGATGAAATAGATCAGCGACCCGCCGATCCCCTTGATCGCGGGCACGTCCATCGCCTTGCCCGGCCCCTCGTAGGGCTCTGCCCCCTTGGCGACGGCATGGTCAAAGGCGTGCTGCGCATCGACCACCCGCCAGCCCATCGAAGGCGCGCAGGGGCCGTGTTCCTCGATGAACCGGGCCGCGTGCGTGCCGGGCTCCGCGTTCAGCAGGTAGGTGATGTCGCCCTGCTGCCAGAGCTCGATGTCCTTGGTCTTGTGCCGGCCGGTCAGCTCATAGCCCATGCGGGTGAAAAGCGCGCGCAGGACCTCCGGCTCGGGGTGGGCGAACTCGACGAACTCGAAGCCGTCGGTGCCGGCCGGGTTCTCGTCGGTGATGGTCGATTGCGGGGCGTCGTGGGGAAAGGGGCCCATGATCTTCCTCCTGAATGCTGGGTTCCGGCGGATCCTGACGGCCCATCGGGGCGGGGATTTGCGCATTCTGACTTCCCCTCGGCATGATTTTCGCGTGAGATGCGCGCAAAACTGTGATCTGACGCGGGAAACACGCATGATCGACGAGACCGACAAACGACTCCTCGCGGCGCTGCAGAAGAACGCGCACCTGACCGCGCAGGAACTGGGCGAACGGCTGAATCTCTCGCCCTCGCAGGCCGGACGGCGGCGCCAGCGGCTCGAGGCCGAGGGCTTCATCCAGCACTACCGCGCCCGCCTCGACGCGCAGCGCCTCGGGCTGGCCATCCAGGCCTTCATCCAGGTCCAGCTCGGCACCCACGGGCCGGAGCAGTCGCGCGCCTTTGCCCGGCTGGTGAATGCCCGCCCCGAGATCGTCAGCGCCTGGACCCTGACCGGGGAGGCCGACTACCTCCTCCGCGTCTACTGCGCCGATTTGCGCGCGCTCCACACGCTGATCCACGAGGTGCTGCTGGCCCATGATGTCGTGACCCGGGTGCAGAGCCAGATCGTCATGGACCAGTTCAAGCAGGACGCGCCCCTGCCGCTCTGAGCATGGACATGGGCGGCGCGGGTCCTAAACTGGCCGCGGCAGAACACGAGGAAACTGGCATGAAGATCGCGGTGATGGGGGCGGGCGCCCTCGGGGGTCTCTTCGGGGGGCGGCTGGCGGCGGACGGGCACGAGGTCTGGATGATCGCCCGCGGCGCACACCTGGCCGCGATCAAGGCAAAGGGCCTCACCATCCTCAGCCCCAAAGGCGACGCGCACCTGCCCGACGCGTTGGCGACCGATGACCCAGCCGAGGTCGGGCCCTGCGACGTCATCCTCTTCATGGTCAAGAACGGCGATGTCGAAAGCGCGGCCCAGTCGATCACGCCGATGATCAAGGACGACACCCTGATCGTCACCTGTCAGAACGGCATCTCGGCCTGGGAACGCCTGGGTGACATCGTCGGGCGCCAGCACGTCGTGCCCGGTGTCGCCCGCACGCCCGGAGAGATCGCCGAACCCGGCGTGATCCGGCACACCGCGACGCTGGACACGCTGATCTTCGGCGAGGTCGCGGGCGGCCCCTCCCCGCGCTGCGACAGGCTGGCCCGGGCGATGGCGGCCTCGGGCACCACGCCGGTGGTGTCCGACAACATCATGCACCAGCTCTGGTCCAAGTTCGTCGGACAGAGTGCGCTTGCCTCGATCACCACGCTGACCCGGATGGACATCGGCCCGCTGCGCGAGAACCCGGTGTCGCGCAAGCTTTTCTACGACGCCACGACCGAGGCCTATCACGTCGGCCGCGCCGCCGTGCCGGACCTGCCCGAAAGCGTGATCGACGACAACTGGGGCTTCGTCGAACGCCTGCCCTACGAGATGCACGCCTCAATGCTCGACGACCTGAACCGCGGCAAGCCGCTGGAACACGAGTACCTGAGCGGCGATGTCGTCCGCCTGGGCGAGAAGTACGGCGTGCCGACGCCGATCCACTGGGTGTTCTACGCCGCGCTGAAGCCGATGGCCGACCAGCTGGCGGCGGCCAGCGCCTGATCGCCACCGGCGCGGGCAAGTGCCCGACAAGCGGCATTTTTCGCGGCTTTGTAACTGGCGGCACGGACGTGGCGTGCTAGGGTTGGGCAACCCCTTTCGAACGGACGGATAATGAGCGGATTCCTTTACCAGGCAACGATCTACCTTTTGGCCGCGGTGGTGGCCGTGCCGATCGCCTCGCGGCTCGGGCTGGGATCGGTGCTGGGGTATCTGCTGGCCGGCATCGTGATCGGCCCCGTGCTGGGCCTTGTCGGAAACGAAACCGAGGATCTTCAGCACTTTGCCGAATTCGGCGTGGTGATGATGCTGTTCCTGATCGGGCTCGAACTGGAACCCCGCGCGCTCTGGGACATGCGGCACCGGCTGATCGGCCTCGGCGGGTTGCAGATCGTGCTGACGACGATGGCGGTCATGGCGGTCGCCGCCGCCTTCATGCCCTGGCAGACCGCCCTGGCCGTCGGCCTGGTCTTCTCGCTGTCCTCCACCGCCATCGTGCTGCAGACTCTCAGCGAAAAGGGCCTGATGCAGACGCCCGGCGGACGCTCGGCCTTCTCGGTCCTGCTGACCCAGGACATCGCCGTCATCCCGATCCTAGCCCTCCTGCCGCTGCTGGCGGTCGGGGCCAGCCACGTGATCGGCACCGACGGCGCGATCGAGGCGGCGGACGGCCACCACGAGGAAACCCTGTCGCTGGTCGAGGGCCTGCCGGGCTGGGGCGTCACGCTGGTCACCATTGCCGCCGTGGCCGTCGTCATCCTCGCCGGTGTCTACCTCACCCGTCCGCTCTTCCGCTTCATCCACGCCGCCCGCCTGCGCGAGATGTACACCGCGCTGGCCCTGCTCATCGTCACCGGCATCGCGCTGCTGATGACGATGGTCGGCCTCTCCCCCGCGCTTGGCACCTTCCTCGCCGGCGTGGTGCTGGCCAACAGCGAATTCCGGCACGAGCTGGAAACCGACATCGAACCCTTCAAGGGCCTGCTGCTCGGGCTCTTCTTCATCACCGTGGGCGCGGGGATCAACTTCACCCTGCTCTTCAACGACCCCGTCGTGATCTTCGGCATGGCGGTGGCGGTGATGGTGCTGAAGGCGGTGATCCTCTTCGGCCTCGGCTGGGTGTTCAAGCTGCGGGGCGGAATCTCGCGCTCTTCACGCTCGCGCTGGCGCAGGCCGGTGAATTCGGCTTCGTCCTCGTCTCCTTCTCGCGCCAGATCGGGGTGCTGCCGGTCGAGCTCAGCCAGTTCGTGCTGCTGTCGATCGCGATCACCATGCTGCTGACACCGCTGGGCTTCATCATCTACGACCGGCTCTCGCGAAAGATGGAGGACACCGTCGGCGACCGCGCCCCGGACGAGATCGACGAGGACGGGCCGGTCATCATCGCCGGCATCGGCCGCTTCGGCCAGATCGTGAACCGGCTGGTGAGCTCGGCAGGCTACCGGACCGTGGTGCTCGACCACGACCCAGCCACGATCGAGCTGATGCGCCGCTTCGGCATCAAGGGCTATTTCGGCGACCCCTCGCGCCCCGACATCCTGCGCGCCGCCGGGATCGACAAGGCCCGCGTGCTGGTCGCCGCGATGGACAATCCCGACACCGTGACCCAGCTGGTCGAATACGCGCGCAAGCTGCGGCCCGACCTGCACATCATCGCCCGCGCCTACGACCGGACCCATGTCTACAAGCTCTACCGCGCCGGGGCCGACGACATTGTGCGCGAGATGTTCGACAGCTCGCTCCGCGCCGGACGCTACGTGCTGGAGAACGTCGGCCTCACCGAGTACGAGGCCGCCGAAGCCGAGGACACCTTCTACCACCACGACCGCCACACCATGCGCGAACTGGCCGAGCTCTGGGATCCCGACACGCCCTCGCACAAGAACGAGGAGTACATCGCCCGCGCCCGCGAACTGGAGCACGAGCTGGAAACCGCGCTGATGGCGCAGCTGGCCGCACAGGACCGCGACGTCGCCTGATCCTTCCGGCATCAACGCTTGCTTAATCGCAACCGTTCACGCTATGTTCCAAAGGCTTTTCGTGGACACACGCGCGCGGCTCAAGCTATATGTTGGATATGACTGGCTCCCCTTCGCAAGACCTGCTCAAATTTCTCGACGGTGCCAAGTTCGGCACGGTCATGGCCGATCCGCCGTGGCGGTTTGCCAACCGGACCGGCAAGGTCGCGCCCGAGCACAAGCGCCTGTCGCGCTACCCCACCATGACGCTCGAGGAGATTTGTGCCCTGCCGGTGGCCGACCACCTCGAGGACAAGGCGCATTGCTACATGTGGGTGCCGAACGCGCTGCTGCCCGAGGGGCTGCAGGTGCTGTCGGCCTGGGGCTTCGAATACAAGTCCAACATCGTCTGGCACAAGATCCGCAAGGATGGCGGGTCGGACGGGCGCGGCGTGGGCTTCTACTTCCGGAACGTGACGGAACTGCTGCTCTTCGGCACCCGCGGCAAGAACGCCCGCACCCTCGACGCCGGCCGCCGCCAGGTGAACATGCTGCAGACCCGCAAGCGCGAACACTCCCGCAAGCCCGATGAGCAGTACGAGCTGATCGAAAGCTGCTCGTGGGGGCCCTACCTGGAACTCTTCGGCCGCGGCGTGCGCGAAGGCTGGACCGTCTGGGGCAACCAGGCCGATGCCGACTACAAGCCCGGCTGGAAGACCTACAGCTACAACTCCTCGGTCGCCGCCGAATAGCCCCCGCCCCGCTCCTTCCCCTGGTTCCGTATCCTCGGGGGTGAATTGCGCGCGCCCGCGCGCAAGAGGGGGCAGACAGCCCCCTCGCACCAGGCCATGTCGCAGGCCGCCGCCGGCGGCCTTCCGCCGGATCGCCCCCGATCTCAGAGCAGCCGCCCCTCCGCCGCCCCCTCGGGCGCCAGATCCGACAGGATCCCCAGCGGCAGGCCGATCAGCAGCAGCGGACAGGGGTTTCCGACCCCGCGCCGCACCCGGTCCTCCAGCTTGGCCCAATGGGTGGTCGACGGCCCGAACTTGTCGGCCACGAAGAAATGCGCAAACGCCTCGTGGAACGGCGTGCCGCGCGACACCTGCCCGGCGACCTTGGCCTTCTGCCGCGCGGTCCGGTCGCCGATGCCGAGGCGGTCGAGGTCATCCTCGCTCGACAGGTCGTGATCCAGCAGCCATTGCGTGATCCGGGCCTTGAACCCGTCCTGCATCGACGCGCCCCGGGTCACGATCACGCCGAGCGAAATCGCCGATTGCGCGTGCAGCCGCTGGAAGTTCTCGAGGTCGCGATCGAAGAACGGGTCCTTGTTGTTCCACTCGATCTCCAGCGCCAGCGTGCCCGCCGCGCCCCGCTTCACGTGGTCGATCTCGTGGCTGATCGCCTCGCGCACCACGCCGTCGACGATGGTCTGGACGGCAAAGTTGTGCTTGCGCCACCCGGCCCCGTCGAGCGCCCGGCGCATCCGCTGGGTTTGCCCGCTTTCGCCGCCGCCACCGCCGATCAGCTCGGGCATCGAGATCGCGAAGCCCGCCAGCACCTCTTCCAGCGCCGCCGCCTCGCCGGGGAAATCATGCCGCAGGATCGCCTCGGCATGGTTTGTGGTGGCAAGGTCGAAGCCGAGCGATTTCAGCGTGTCGAACATGGGCGTCTCCGGCGCGGGAGCCGCAGACTCTCCCAAGTCACCCGCCTTGGCAAGGCTCAGTCGAGGTCGAGCCGCATGGTCGCCATGCCGTCCCGCCGCGACAGTTCCTCGTACCCGGCCGCGAGATAGGCGTTCAGCGCCGGCGCATTGTCGAGCTCGCATTTCAGCGTGATCGTCAGCGCGCCGAGGCCGCGGGCGGCCTCCTCGACGAACCGGGCCATCACCGCGCCCGCCCCGCCCCGCGCCTCTTCGGCGACGAAGACATAGGTCAGGTGCCGGATCTCGGGCCCGGCCCCGACGCGGAGGGCAAAGAACCCCACCGAGTTGCCACCACCGTCGAGGATGTAGAAGCTTTCGTCATGCAGGTCGCCCAGCCACTTCTCGTTCCATTCGAAGGGATCGAACGGGTGGCCGGCGTTCGGGTTCACGAGGGCCAGCGCCTCGCTGTCGGTCAACAGGCGGGAAAGCGGCTCCAGGTCGCGCTCCCGGTTGTGGCGGATGGTCAGGGTCATGGCCCCTCCGTTGGCTCGGTTGCGTGAGGGGGCGCGCCTCGCACGGACGGTGGGGGGAATGCAACCGGAAAGCCGGGCTCACACCTCTCCGGGCCGGGTCGCGCGGGCGGCGTAACAGCCCCGCCGCGCGTTGTGGATGTGGACATACGCCGTGCCGGGGTCCGCGAACATGGTGTCGAGCAGGTCGGCCAGCCCCGTCCCCTCGAGCACCTCGGCGTCGCGGATCATGTCGTCGGCATCGAAGGCCCGCACGGACAGCAGCCGGGACGCCAGCGACAGCGGCACCTCGCCGGGTGCGGGATGCGCCTGTTCCGCATGCTCGCGGACAAAGATCGCGTGCCGGGCGCGGTAAGGCGACTGCGCCGGCTGGTATTCGTGGTTCAGCAGGATCACCGTCTCGCCCGGGTCGGCATCGGCCAGGCTGACGCGGCAGGGGAACCCGGGCTTGGCATCGGCCACCATCCGGCGGGCGCCAAGGGCGACAAGCGCCTCGTCGGTCAGGTCGTGGAGCGGCAGGAACGGGTCATTCGGCAGGGCGTGGATCTGGAAGGGCATGTCAGGGCTCCGTGGTTGGATACCCCGTCCTAAGCCCCGCCCGGCCCGTCACGCGACCCGGAAGCTGCGCAATCCCGGCCTAGCCCTGCCAGCGGTCGCAGGTGCCTTCGGAAATCAGGATCTCGCCGATGTCGCGCCCGTCGGGCAGCGCACAGACCCCGACCTCGCGGTCCCAGGACTTGCGCCCTTCGAGCCGGCAGAGCATCGGGCCCTTCTGCGCGATCTCGATCATGCGGAACGTCGCCTCGGCGCCATCCGCAGTGCCGCGTTCGGCGCAGTCGAGGTTGGCAATCCGCACCGGGGTGCCACGCACCTCGATCGTGTCGCCGTCGCGGACATGGGTCACCGGCCCGTCGATCATCAGCGCGCGTGGCGCCGGTGCGGGCTTCATCAGGAAATCGGCGGCGGGCAGGTCGACGCCCCTGGCCATGGCCAGCCCGATCCCGAGCAGGGCGAACGCCAGCAACATGCCCCGCGCCCGCGCAGCAAGACGCCGGCGGCGTCGGAATTTCATGCGTTGGATCTCGGCCTGCCACATGCGCCCAGGATGACGGGCAAGCGCGGCAGGATTTGGGCGGTGGCGTGACCCTATGCGGGATCACGCCACGGCATGTACTACTCTTGCGGGATCACCCGCAGCGACAGTTCCATCAGCTGGTCGCTGGTCGGCTCGGACGGCGCGCCCATCATCAGGTCCTCGGCCCGCTGGTTCATCGGGAAGAGCATGACATCGCGCAGGTTCACCTCGTCCGCCAGCAGCATCACGATCCGGTCGACACCGGCCGCGCAGCCACCGTGCGGCGGGGCGCCGTACTGGAAGGCGTTGACCATGCCGCCGAAGCGCTTGGTGACCTCTTCCTTCGGATAGCCCGCGATCTCGAAGGCCTTGAACATGATCTCGGGCTTGTGGTTCCGGATCGCGCCCGACACGATCTCGTAGCCGTTGCAGGCGAGGTCGTACTGGAAGCCCTTCACCGTCAGCGGATCGCCCTCCAGCGCCTCCATCCCGCCTTGCGGCATCGAGAAGGGGTTGTGTTCGAAGTCGATCTTGCCGGTTTCCTCGTCCTTCTCGTAGATCGGGAAATCCACGATCCAGGCAAAGGCGAAGCGGTCCTTGTCGGTCAGCCCCAGTTCTTCGCCGATGACGTTCCGCGCACGGCCCGCGACGGCCTCGAAGCTCTTCGGCTTGCCGCCGAGGAAGAAGGCCGCGTCGCCGATGCCGAGGCCCAGCTGCTGGCGGATCGCCTCGGTCCGCTCCGGGCCGATGTTCTTGGCCAGCGGACCGGCCGCCTCCATCTCGCCGTTGTTGTCGCGCCAAAAGATGTAGCCCATGCCCGGCAGCCCCTGCTGCTGAGCAAATGCGTTCATCCGGTCGCAGAACTTGCGCGAGCCACCCGTGGGCGCGGGGATCGCGCGGATCTCGGTGCCGTCCTGCTCCAGCAGCTTGGCGAAGATCGCGAAACCCGAACCGGCGAAATGCTCGGACACCACCTGCATCTCGATCGGGTTGCGCAGGTCCGGCTTGTCGGAGCCGTATTTCAGCGCGGCGTCGGCATAGGTGATCTGCGGCCATTCTGCGGGCGCATCGACCTTGCGGCCACCGCCGAATTCCTCGAATACGCCGCCCAGCACCGGCGCGATCGTGTCGAACACGTCCTGCTGGGTGACGAACGACATCTCCATGTCGAGCTGGTAGAAGTCGGTGGGCGAGCGGTCGGCGCGCGGATCCTCGTCGCGGAAGCAGGGCGCGATCTGGAAGTACTTGTCAAAGCCCGACACCATCAGCAGCTGCTTGAACTGCTGCGGCGCCTGCGGCAGGGCGTAGAACTTGCCCGGATGCAGGCGCGACGGCACGAGGAAGTCGCGCGCGCCCTCGGGGGACGATGCGGTGATGATCGGCGTCTGGTACTCGCGGAAGCCCTTGTCCCACATGCGTTTCCGCATCGAGGCGACGACGTCGGACCGCAGCACCATGTTCTTCTGCATCACGTCGCGGCGCAGGTCGAGGTAGCGGTACCGCAGGCGGGTTTCCTCGGGGTATTCCTGGTCGCCAAAGACCATCAGCGGCAGTTCCTTGGCGGCGCCCAGGACTTCCATGTCGCGGATGTAGACCTCGATCTCGCCGGTCGGCAGCTTGGGGTTCACCAGGCTCTCGTCGCGGGCCTTCACGGTGCCGTCGATCCGGATGCACCATTCCGAGCGCACCTTTTCGACGTCCTTGAACACCGGGCTGTCGCTGTCGCACAGCACCTGGGTCACGCCGTAGTGGTCACGCAGGTCGATGAAGAGGACGCCGCCGTGATCTCGCACGCGATGCACCCAGCCGGAAAGGCGGACGGTCTCGCCCACGTTGGACTTGGTCAGAGCGGCGCAGGTGTGGCTGCGAAAGGCGTGCATGGGGCCCCCTAGTGGGTCTGTGTCAGGTTTGCGCCGATACACAGCGCCAAGGGGGCAAAGTCAAGGGAACAACCGGATTGCGCCCTGCCCGGCCCTCCTGGCGCCGTCGCGTCGTGCCGCAACGGACTTTCGGATTGGAAAATTAGGACCGAACCGGCCCTATATGTTGTGAAAACACGTGTTTAAACGTCAAGGTGGTGCTATTAACAATGTGTTTCCGTAAAAGTTGAAACACTGACGCAAGGGAAATCGTATCTTCGACACCCGTGTGAAATTTGGGGGCCATGGGAAATGGAGGAGTAACCCAATGACACACAAGACAATGTTGATGATGTCCCTGTGTTCCGTCGCGCTTGCCGGACCGGCCTATGCTGGCCTCGGCGTCAGTATCGGCGGCGGAGGCGTCGGCGTCAGTGCCGATGTCTCGATCGGCGGCGGCTCGGTCGCGGATGCCGATGTCGGCGTCTCGGTCGGCGGCGGTTCGGTCGCGGACGCCGATGTAAGCGCCTCGGTCGGCGGTGGCTCGGTCGCGGACGCGGATGTGAGCGCCTCGGTCGGCGGTGGCTCGGTCGCGGACGCGGACGTGAGCGCCTCGGTCGGCGGCGGATCGGTCGCCGATGTCGGCGTCGGTGCCTCGGTCGGCGGTGGCTCGGTCGCCAGCGTCGATGTCGGCGCCAGCATCGGCGGCGGCACCTCGTTCGGTGGCGGCGGCGGCGGCTCCGGCGGTGGCAGCGGCGGCGGGACCGGCAACACCGGCGGCACCGGGACGAACGGTGGCGGCGGAACCGGCGGCGGGGGCGGTGGCCTCTTCGGCGGCGGCACCCAGACCGCAAGCGGCGGCGGCAATCCCCCACTCACGGGCCGCCCGCTGCTGACCAACGACGGGATGTTGATCGGTCGAATTGAAAGCGTCACGCGGCAGATGATCTGCACCCAGAACGTCTGCGTGAACTTCCGTTCGCGCCCGGTGCTGACCGCCGAGGGCCTTGTGGTCAACGTCTCCAGCCGTCAGATCCCGTCGCGCTGAGACCAACGGCCGGTCCCTACGGGGGCCGGCCACCCCGCGAAGCTTGGAAAATCCCGGTTTCCGCCTTACGCTACGGCTAGCCCCCTTGCACCCCGACGTGCCATCCCTATAACGCACGACAATTTGCGCACGCGAGGGACTCATGCCGAAAAGAACCGATATCAACTCCATCATGATCATCGGCGCAGGTCCCATCGTCATCGGGCAGGCGTGCGAGTTCGACTATTCCGGCGCCCAGGCCTGCAAGGCCCTGCGCGAGGAAGGCTACCGCGTCATCCTGGTGAACTCGAACCCGGCCACGATCATGACCGACCCGGACATGGCCGACGCGACCTATATCGAGCCGATCACCCCCGAGATCGTCGCCAAGATCATCGAAAAGGAACGCCCCGACGCGCTGCTGCCCACCATGGGCGGGCAGACCGGCCTCAACACCTCGCTCAAGCTCGACGAGATGGGCGTTCTGGCAAAGTTCGGCGTGGAACTGATCGGCGCCAACAAGGACGCCATCGAGATGGCGGAGGATCGCAAGCTCTTCCGCGAGGCGATGGACCGGATCGGGCTCGAAAACCCCAAGGCCACCATCGTCACCTCGCCCAAGATGGAGAACGGCAAGTTCGACATCCGCGCGGGCCTGAAGGACGCGATGGAAGCGCTCGACCACATCGGCCTGCCCGCGATCATCCGCCCTGCCTTCACCCTTGGCGGCACCGGCGGCGGCGTGGCCTACAACCGCGACGACTATGAATACTACTGCCGCTCCGGCATGGAGGCCTCTCCGGTCGGCCAGATCCTCGTCGACGAATCCCTCCTCGGCTGGAAGGAATTCGAGATGGAGGTCGTCCGCGACAAGGCGGACAACGCGATCATCGTCTGCTCGATCGAGAACGTCGATCCGATGGGCGTGCACACCGGCGACTCGATCACCGTGGCCCCTGCCCTGACGCTGACCGACAAGGAATACCAGGCGATGCGCAACGGCTCGATCGCCGTGCTGCGCGAGATCGGCGTCGAGACCGGCGGCTCGAACGTCCAGTGGGCGATCAACCCGGCCGACGGCCGCATGGTGGTGATCGAGATGAACCCCCGGGTGTCGCGCTCCTCGGCGCTGGCCTCCAAGGCCACCGGCTTCCCGATTGCCAAGATCGCGGCCAAGCTCGCCGTCGGCTACACGCTCGACGAGCTCGACAACGACATCACAAAGGTCACGCCCGCCAGCTTCGAGCCGACCATCGACTACGTCGTCACCAAGATCCCGCGCTTCGCCTTCGAGAAGTTCCCGGGATCCAAGCCGCACCTGACCACCGCGATGAAGTCCGTGGGCGAGGCGATGGCCATCGGCCGGTCCTTCCACGAGTTGATGCAGAAGGCGCTGGCCTCGATGGAGACCGGCCTGACCGGCTTTGACGAGATCGAGATCGAGGGCGCCCCCGACAAGGCCGCCGTGATCAAGGCGCTGTCGGAACAGACCCCGGACCGCATCCGCGTCATCGCCCAGGCCATGCGCCACGGGCTGAGCGACGACGAGATCGGTGCCGCCACCGCCTATGACCCCTGGTTCCTCGCCCGCATCCGCGAGATCGTCGATGTCGAGGCCGAGGTCATCAAGAACGGCCTGCCGGTCACCGAGCAGGGCCTGCGCCGGCTCAAGATGCTGGGCTTCTCCGACGCCCGCCTCGCCAAGCTCTGCGCGCGGGACGAAGGCAACGTGCGCCGCGCCCGCCAGAACCTCGGCGTGACGGCGGTGTTCAAACGCATCGACACCTGCGGGGCCGAGTTCGAGGCCCAGACCCCCTACATGTATTCCACCTACGAAGCGCCCGTGATGGGCGAGGTGGAATGCGAGGCGCGGCCCTCCGACCGCAAGAAGGTCGTCATCCTCGGCGGCGGTCCGAACCGGATCGGCCAGGGGATCGAGTTCGACTACTGCTGCTGCCACGCCTGCTTTGCGCTGACCGACGCTGGCTATGAGACCATCATGGTCAACTGCAACCCCGAGACCGTGTCGACCGACTATGACACCTCGGACCGGCTCTACTTCGAACCGCTGACCTTCGAACACGTGATGGAGATCCTGCGCGTCGAACAGTCGAACGGCACCCTGCACGGCGTCATCGTCCAGTTCGGCGGCCAGACGCCCCTGAAACTTGCCAACGCGCTCGAGGCCGAGGGCATCCCGATCCTGGGCACCACCCCCGACGCCATCGACCTGGCCGAGGACCGCGAGCGGTTCCAGGACCTGGTGAACCGGCTGAACCTCAAGCAGCCGAACAACGGCATCGCGCATTCCGACCTCGAAGCGGTCGAGATCGCGGCCAAGATCGGCTTCCCGCTGGTGATCCGCCCCTCCTACGTGCTGGGCGGCCGCGCGATGGAGATCGTGCGCGACATGGACGGGCTGAAACGCTACATCCGCGACGCGGTCGTGGTCTCGGGCGACAGCCCCGTGCTGCTCGACAGCTACCTGTCCGGCGCCATCGAGGTCGACGTCGACGCACTCTGCGATGGTGAGAACGTGCATGTCGCGGGCATCATGCAGCACATCGAAGAGGCCGGCGTGCACTCGGGCGACAGCGCCTGCTCGCTTCCGCCCTTCTCGCTCTCCGACGACATCATCGCCGAGCTCAAGCGCCAGTCGCACGCGCTCGCCCTCGAACTGGGCGTGGTCGGCCTGATGAACGTGCAATACGCGGTCAAGGACAACGAGATCTACCTAATCGAGGTGAACCCCCGCGCCTCGCGGACCGTGCCCTTCGTGGCCAAGGCCGTGAACTCCCCCATTGCCTCGATCGCCGCGCGCGTCATGGCGGGTGAAAAGCTCGGGTCCTTCGACCTGGTCGATCCCAACCTCGACGGCTTCGCGGTGAAAGAGGCGGTGCTGCCCTTCGCCCGCTTCCCGGGTGTCGACACGCTGCTCGGGCCGGAAATGCGCTCCACCGGCGAGGTGATGGGCTACGATCTCAGCTTTGCCCGCGCCTTCCTCAAGGCGCAGCTTGGCGCCGGGGTCGACCTGCCCTCCGAGGGCCGCGTCTTCATCTCGATCAAGGACGAGGACAAGACCGACGCAATGCGCGAGGCGGCCCGCACGCTGGCCGACCAGGGTTTTGCCCTTGTCGCCACGCAGGGCACGATGGACTGGCTGAAAGGCGCGGACATCGCCTGCGAGCGGGTGAACAAGGTCTACGAGGGGCGGCCGAACATCGTCGACCAGCTCAAGGACGGGACAATCGCGCTGGTGTTCAACACGACCGAGAACGCCCAGTCGATCAACGACAGCCGGCAGATCCGCTCGGTCGCGCTCTATGACAAGATCCCCTACTACACCACCGCCGCCGGCGCGCAGGCTGCCGTTCTGGCGATCCAGGCGCGGCAAGAAGGCGAGATCGGCGTCATCTCCCTGCAGGACAGCTGAGGCGGTGGCTCTCTTCCGCCTCGCCCTGTCCCTCGGCGCGCTGCTGGCCCTTTCGGCCTGCGGCGTGCCCTTCGTCCCCCTGATCTGAGCGCATGGCCAAGCTCTACTTCCACTTCTCGACGATGAACGCCGGCAAGTCGACGGTGCTCCTCCAGGCGTCCCACAACTACATCGAACGCGGGATGCAGACCTACCTGCTGACCGCTCGCCTCGATGATCGCGCCGGGGCCGGCCGCATCGCCAGCCGGATTGGCATCGGCGCCGGGGCCGACACCTTCACCGATGCCGACGACCTCTTTGCCCGCATCCAGGCCCGCCTGGCCGAAGGCCCCTGTGCCTGCGTCTTCGTCGACGAGGCGCAGTTCCTGACCCGCGACCAGGTCTGGCAACTGGCCCGCGCCGTCGACGACCTGAACGTGCCGGTGATGTGCTACGGCCTGCGGGTCGATTTCCTCGGCAACCTGTTCGAGGGCTCCGCCGCCCTGCTGGCGCTGGCCGACGAGATGCGCGAGGTGCGCACCATCTGTCACTGCGGGCGCAAGGCCACCATGGTCGTGCGCCGCGACGCGCAGGGCCACGCCATGCGCGAGGGTGCGCAGGTGCAGATCGGCGGCAACGAAACCTACGTCTCGCTCTGCCGCCGCCACTGGCGCGAGGAAATGGGCGACACCGCTCAGGGTTGACCTTGTCACGCCGGCGCATAGTCTGACTTGGGTCGCGCGGCGCGATCCCGGACAGCGGCGGCGGGCGATGAAGGCACAACCTCCTTTCGAATTTCTCCTGCGCGCGCTGACCGCACTCGTCCTCGGCACCCTCCTTTCCGCCTGCACCCCGCGCCCGGGCATCGAATCCTTGTCGCCCGTCCCGCCCGAAACCCCGACCGCGAACGTCGTCCGCGTCTACGTGGCGACGAACCGCGACGCCGACCAGCGCTTCGGCAAGACAGCCTCGTTCCAGACGACCTACCAGTTCTTCGACGTCTCCGTCCCGCCCGGCCACATCGAGACGGCGTTGACCTTTGCGCAGGGCACGCCGGACCCCGAAACCGATTTCTTCGTCACGCAGAGCGGCATCATCGACCGCGACCGCTTCCTCCGCGAGGTCCGGCGCGAAAGTCAGGGCGGAGAGCTGGCCGTCTTTGTCCACGGCTTCAACACGCGCCATTCCGAGGCCGTGTTCCGCCTGGCGCAGCTGGCCAACAACTCGGGTCTCAAGGGGGCGCCGGTGCTGTTCTCGTGGCCCTCGAACGGCTCCCCGCTCGACTACGTGGGCGACCGGCAGGCCGCGCTCTTTTCGCGCGACACGCTCGAGGCGCTGATGACCGACCTCACCGCGGACCGTCCCGCCATGCTGATCGGCCACTCGATGGGCGGCTTCATCACCGTCGAGATGCTGCGCTCCCTCGACCTCAAGGGCGACCGCCGCACGATGGACCGGATGCAGACCATCCTGGCCGCGCCCGACGTCGACCTCCTGAACTTCGAACGGATCATGCGCCGCATCGGCCCTATGAGGAATCCGGTCGTGGTGCTGTCCTCGCGGGGCGACCGGGCGCTGCAGCTGTCCGAACGGATCTCGGGCGGGCGCGTGCGCCTCGGCTCGCTCAACATCAACGACCCGCGGATGCAGGAGGTCGCCCGGCTCGGCAATGTCGAACTGATCGACATCTCGGCCGTCGGCGCCGACGACAGCTTTGGCCACCACCGCTTCGTGCAACTGGCAAGCTACTACTCCCGCGCGCAGGCCAATGTCAGCGGACAGTCCGGCCTGGGCGGCGGCGCCGGGGTCTACGTGATCAACTCGCTCGACAACGTGATCTTCACGCCGATCCTGCAACGGGTGCAGTAGGCGCTCAGTTCACCAGGTTCGGCGGCGCCTCTCCGGCAAAGAAGGCGCGCAGGTTCTCGACCGCGAGCAGCCCCATCGCCTCCCGCACCTCCAGCGCGGCGGTGCCGAGATGCGGCAGCAGCGTGACGTTCTCCATGCCGCGCAGTGCCTGCGGCACCTCCGGCTCCTTCTCGTAGACGTCGAGCCCCGCGCCCGCGATCTGCCCCGACTGGAGCGCCGCGATCAGCGCCGCCTCGTCCACCACGTCCCCGCGCGAGATGTTGATGAAGATCGCGCCCGGTTTCATCCCCGCGAAGAGCGGCTCACCCAGCAGGTGCCTCGTTGCGGCCCCGCCCGGCACCGCGGACACGACGATGTCGGCCTCCTGTGCCAGCGCCTCGACGCTCACCTGCCGCGCCGGCAGGTCGACCGCCTTCTGCGAGCGGTTGGCATACAGCACCTTCATCCCGAACCCGTGGTGGCAGCGCCGTGCGATCGCCTGGCCGATCCGGCCCATGCCGATGATCCCCACGGTGCGCCCGGTGACATGCATCCCCAGCATCTGCGTCGGGTGCCAGCCGTCCCACTTGCCCGACCGGACCAGCCGGTCGCCCTCGCCCGCGCGGCGGGCGGTCGACAGGATCAGCGTCATGGCGATATCGGCCGTCGCGTCGGTCACCGCGCCCGGCGTGTTGGTCACGGCGATCCCCGCCCCCCGCGCGGCGGCGGTGTCGATGTGGTTATAGCCCACGCCGAAATTGGCGATGATCTTGCAGCGCGGCGCGTTGAACTCGGCAAAGGCCTGCGCGTCGAAATCGTCGCCCAGCGTTGCCAGCACCCCGTCGTGCAGCACCAGGGCCGCGCGCAGCTGCGAGCGTTTCATCGGCGTGTTGGTGTCGCGGATCTCGACCTCGAAGTGTTTCTCGGCCTCGTCGACGACGCGGTCGGGCAGCGGGCGGGTGATCAGGATCCGGGTCACTGCAACCGTTCCCCCGGCTGCACCTCGCGGTCGGGCGCGCTCAGCACGATCGCGCCGTCCGGGTCGGCAAATCCCAGCACCAGCGCCTCGGACATGAAGGGGCCGATCTGGCGCGGGGAAAGTTCACGACGCCCATCACCATCCGGCCGATCAGACCCTCGGGCGTGTAGTGCGCCGTAATCTGGGCCGAGCTCTTCTTGATCCCGATCTCGGGTCCGTAGTCGACCCAGAGCTTGATCGCCGGCTTGCGCGCCTCAGGGAAGGGCTCCGCCTTCACCACCCGGCCCGCGCGGATATCGACCTTGAGGAAATCGTCAAAGGTGATCTCAGCCATCGGCCAGTTCCCTGGACCGTTTCACCGCCGCCGCCACCGCCCGGTCGAGGAGCGCGGGGAAGCCGTCCGTCTCGTCCATCAGCACCTCGAGCGCGGCCTGTGTCGTGCCGTTGGGGCTGGTCACGTTCACCCGCAGTTGCGCCGGGTCTTCCTCGGCCGCCTCGGCCAGCGCGCCCGCGCCCGCCACCGTCGCCTGCGCCAGTTGCAGCGCCAGCGCGGGCGACAGGCCCTGCGCCTCGCCGGCCCGGGCCAGCGTCTCGATCAGGTGGAACACGTAGGCCGGGCCCGAGCCCGAGACGCCGGTCACCGCGTCCATCTGGCCCTCGTCCTCCAGCCGGACGACCTGCCCCACGGCCGACAGCAGCGCCTCGGCGGTGGCAAGGTGTGCCTCGGTGCTGGCGGCGTTCCCGATGATCGCGGTGATGCCGCGGCCGACCGCGGCGGGGGTGTTCGGCATGGCGCGGACGATCGGCGAGGTTGCGCCGAACTCTGCCTCGAACCGGGCGATCGGCGTGCCGGCGGCGATCGAGACGAAGAGCGTGTCGCCACCGCCCATCTTCTGCAGCGCCGGCAACGCGTCGCCCATCATCTGCGGCTTGACCGCGATCAGCGCGATGGCGGGCGAGGCCGGCATCGTCGCGTTGACGTTCACGCCGGTGGATTTCACCCAGTCAGAGGGGAAGGGATCGGTCACGTAGACCGCCTTGGGGTCAAGCCCGCGGTCCAGCCACCCGGCCAGCATCGCGCTGCCCATCTTGCCGCAGCCCAGCAGTACCAGGCCGCGGCGGGAGATATCTTCGAACGTCATTTTGCCCCCTGCCGACTTGTTACGGGGGCAAGACTTACGCGCGGCCGTAGGCCTCTGCAATGGCGACCTGAAGCGCATCCTTCGGCTCCCGGTCGCTCCAGGCGGTCAGCTGGAAGGCGGGGTAATAGCGCTCGGCGCTCATCACCGCGGCGTTGATCAGGGTGTCGATCTGTTCGGCGCTGGCGGCCTGGCCGCCGGCCAGCAGCAGGCCGTAGCGATAGACCATCAGGTTCTGCTCGCCCCACCAGGTGAAGCTGCCGGCCCAGCACTGGTCGTTGACCAGGTTGAGCAGTTCGTAGATTCGGGGCAGCGCCTCGGCGGGCGGCTCCATCTCGAAGGTGCAGACCATGCGCAGGGTCTCGTCGTAGCCGGACCAGGCCAGGGTGATGGAATAGGTGCGCCACTGTCCTTCGACGGCCATCGCGATCTGGTCGTCACCGATGCGGTCGAAATCCCAGTCGTGGTGTTCGGCGAGGGTTTCGACGATGTCGATGGGATGGACTTCGTCCTGGATGTACTGCTCGGAAAGTGCCACGGCGCCACCTCATTGTTGCGTAGCGCGAAGGGGCGTGAGCACCCCCCAACGCTAGGTGCCTGCTCCAGAAGCTGGGGCGCTTCCCCGGCTTCTTACAAGATATGGTGGACCCGGTTTCTAAACCTGTAAAGCTATTTGTTGGGGAAAACCCCAATAACTTGTGGATAGCCCGGATGGCGGCACATCCGGCAGGCCATCGGCCCCGATCGGGGCCGCCAGCGCCTACCTTGCCGCAACGTCAGGATTCGCATTCTGCGATCTGGTCCACCCATGCGGCCCGGTACCTGCCGGGCCTGCCGCGCGTCACCACGCCGCGTGCCTTGCAGGGCAGCGGCCAAGTGACCGCGCCGCGTCATCACCCGGCCCCAGTCACCTTGGCCCGGTCACCCCGGCCCCGGACGCATCCGCGCGACGGGGCACAGCGGCCGCTGCCGCTACCCCGCGCGGCGGCCGGGGTCGCGGGCGCTGTCCACGCTGCGCGCCTCGACCTGCCAGTCGGTGTCGCCCTCGTCGCCGATGCGAAAGCGCGATCCGGCCTGCACCAGTTCGGCCGAACGCGACTGCAGCGCGGCGGTCGAGGCGGTGGTTTCCTCGAACATGGCGACATTCTGCTGGGTCACGTTGTCCAGCTGCAGCATCGCCGCGTTCACCTCGTCAAGCGACTGGGACTGCTCCGAGGTCGCGTTGGCCACCGAATCGATCGCTTCGCGCAACCGCGTCACGTAAGAGGCGATCTCCCGGATCGACTCGCCCGCCTTGCTGATCTTCTCGGCCCCGGCGCCGATCTCGCCTTCGCTGGCCGCGATCAGGCCGTTGATCTCCTTCGCGGCGTCAGAGGAGCGGTGCGCCAGCGCCCGCACCTCGGTCGCCACCACGGCGAAACCGCGCCCGCTTTCGCCGGCCCGCGCAGCCTCGACCCCGGCGTTCAGGGCCAGGAGGTTGGTCTGGAACGCGATGTCGTCGATCAGCGCCGTCACCTTCGAGATCTTGGACGAGGATTCGACGATCCGGTCCATCGCGGTCACCGCGCTGTGCACCACCTCGCCGCTCTCGTCGGCCACCTCGCCCGCCCGGTTCGCCATGCCCCGCGCCTCGTCTGCATTCTCGGCCACCGACTTGACCGAGGTCGACAGCTGCGTCACCGCCGCCGCCGTTTCCTCCAGCGTTGCCGCCTGGGTTTCGGTCCGGCGCGACAGGTCGGCCGAGGCCGCCGCGATCGAGGCCGCCTCGGAATCGATCTGGTCGGCGCTCGACAACACCTCCTCGACAAGGCCACCGATGGAACTGAGCGCCTCGTTCAGCCCGGTCTGCAGGCGGCCGAAGTCGCCGGCGAAATCGCCCTCCATCCGCACCGTCAGGTCGCCGCGCGCCATTTCCTGCGTCACCGCCGCGATGGCATCGACACCGCGTGCCACGCTGGCCAGCAGGTCGTTGAAATGGCGGGCCAGGCGGTCCAGATCCTCAGCCCCGTACTGGCCCCCGACGCGAGCCGCGAAGTCGCCGCCGATGGCGGCCGACACGGCCTCTCCGATACGCGTCTGAAGCGCGTCCTGCTGCTTCTGCCGGGCTGCCAGCGCCTCGCCGTCGGCACGCATCCGGGCATCCATGGCCTTCTGTTCCTCCAGCAGGCGCGCCTGTTCGTCGGCCATCTTCTGATGCTCGGCCGCCTGCGCCTCGGACTCGGCCCTCAGGCGCTGGTTGTGCTTGAGCGTCTCGCCGAACTGCTGGGCGACCCCGGCGATGATGCCGACCTCGGTGCGCCCGATTTCGTCCGAGAAATCGACGTCGGTCTCGCCCTTGGCCAGCCGTTCCATGCCCTCGACGATCCGGGCGGCGGGGCGCACCGCCGCGACGTAGAGGATGATGCCCACCCCGACCGAGATCACCACGCCGCCGACCACGACCACCGCCGTGACGATCGCCGACAGCGTGCGCGTGCGTTCCAGCTCCACGTCCAGCGCGGCGGCCGAGGCCTCCACGCTGCGCTGCACCGCGCGGTCGAGCACGTCGAACCCGCGCACGGCGGGGGTGTCGTCAACGCGCGTCGCCTCGTCTATGGCGGTTGCGGGTTCCCCCGCGGCCACCATCGCGCGGGCGGTTTCCAGCCCGGCCTGGTAGGCCATGACCACCTTCTCGATGTCCTTCAGCGCCGCCATCTCGCCCGCGCTCAGCCGGTAGCCGCGATAGGCCGCGATGGCGGTCCGGGTGTCGGCAAAGCCGCGTTCGGCGTAGCCGGCGAGGTCGTCGGTGCCGCGCAGCAGGTAGTCCTTGAAGGCGTGGATGCCGCCGCCGTACCCCATCGCCAGCCGCAGGTCGCGCACGATGCTCGCCTTCGAGACGTTGCGGCTTTCCTTGTGCCGGTTGAAGAGCGCATGCAGCGCTTCGATCGCCGGGATGTCGTCGATCCGGATGGACTGGTCGAGCTGTTCCGGAGAGGTCCCGACCGAACGCAGGAACTCGACCTTGGTGACGTTGGCATTGTAAGCGTGCAGCACCGCGCGGATGCGCTTGACCTCGTCACCGCTCAGCGTGTCGAGCGCGGCGACATCGTCGAGCGCCGCCAGCGCTGCCCCGATGTCGCGCCCGGCCTTGGCCGGGTAGTCGGGCCCGCCGCGCAGGACGGCATCCTTGTAGTCGTGGACCATCCCGCCGTATCCGAGCGCCGCCACCACCCCGTTGATGGCGGGATCCAGCGGATCGGCCAGTTCGCGCAGCTGTGTCGCGTTCGCCTCGGACCGGTCGACCTGCTGCACGATGTAGAGGAAGGTCAGCGCCAGCAGCAGCGACGACAGCAGGGTCGTGCCGATGATGCCGAAGGCAAGCACGCGCAGCGACAGCCGCGAGGTGAGGGATTTCAGCACGGGCGCCATCCTCCGGACCATGTTCCGGGGAGCTAACCTGTCAGTGGTAAAGGTTCGGTTGAGCGGGCCCGCCGCGCAGGGCGGCGGTTCCGGTCAATTCTAACGGCGCCTACTTGAGCTTGGCTTCCAGCGCCGCGATCCGCGCCTCGAGCGCAGCATTCTCTTCGCGCGCCTTCTGGGCCATCGCCCGGACGGCGTCAAATTCCTCGCGCGTGACGAGGTTGCGATCGGCCAGCCAGCGGTCGATCATCGAGTTGAACGCGGTCTCAGCCTCGTCCTTCGCACCCTGGGCGACGCCCATGGCATTGGTCATCAGCTGCGACATGTCGTCGAAGAATTTCGAACGGGTCTGCATCCGTTCCTCCGCTTGTTCGGTTTCCTCCTATATGGGCGCAGGGCGCTGCAGCCGCAAGGTTGACTTCCCCTCCGGCGCCGGTGACAGATGCCCCCGATGCAGGCCGCGATCCCCTTCCCCGACATCTCGCCCGAGATCTTCTCGATCTCGCTCTTCGGCATGGATTTTGCCCTGCGCTGGTACGCGCTGGCCTACATCGTGGGCATCGCGCTCGGCTACCTGCTGGCGCGCGCCGCGCTGGCCCGGCCGCGGCTCTGGCCGAACGACCGGCCGCCGATGGACCGCACCCAGCTCGAGGATCTCGCCTTCTGGCTGATCATCGGCATCGTGGTCGGCGGACGGCTGGCCTACACGCTGATCTACCGGCCCGACTACTACCTCGCCCACCCGCTGGAAATCCCGATGCTCTGGACCGGCGGCATGTCCTTCCACGGCGGCTTTGCCGGGGTCTGCGTCGCCGCCTGGCTCTGGTGCCGCAGCCGGGGCGTTCCGCTGGGTTCGACCGCCGACATGCTGGCGCTGGCCACCCCGCCGGGGCTGATGCTGGGCCGGATCGCGAACTTCATCAACGCCGAGCTCTGGGGCCGGCCGACCGACGCGCCGTGGGGCATCGTCTTTCCCGGCCCCTACGCACAGGACTGCCCGGGCATCGAAGGCCTCTGCGCCCGCCACCCCTCGCAACTCTACGAGGCCGGGCTCGAGGGGCTGCTCCTCGGCGTGATCCTGATCGTCGCGGTGTGGCGGTTCGGCGCGCTGAAACGGGTCTGGCTGGTGACGGGGATGTTCTTTGCCGGCTACGGCATGGCGCGGTTCTTCGTCGAATTCTTCCGCGTGGCCGATGCGCAATTCATCACCCCCGTCAACCCGGCCGGCCATGTCGTGCAACTGACCGGCACGATCGGCTTTTCGATGGGCCAGCTGCTGTCACTGCCGATGATCGCGATCGGTGCCGCCCTCATCCTCATCGCCCTGCGCCGCCCGGCGCCGGCGCCCGCGGCATGAGCCTGCGCGACAGCCTCCTGCGCCGGATCGCCGCCGAGGGCCCGATGACGCTGGCCGACTACATGCGCGCCTGCCTCTTCGACCCCGACCACGGCTACTATGCCACCCGCGACCCGCTGGGGGCGGCCGGCGATTTCACCACCGCGCCCGAGATCAGCCAGATGTACGGCGAGATGCTTGGCCTCTGCCTGGCGCAGGCCTGGATTGACCAGTGCGCGCCCTCCCCCTTCACGCTGGCCGAGCTGGGGCCGGGCCGCGGCACGCTGATGGCCGACATCCTGCGCGTGGTGCGTGCGGTGCCGGGGTTCCTCGACGCCGCCGATCTGCACCTGGTCGAGGCCTCGCCTACCCTGCGCGCCCGCCAGGCCGAGGCGCTGGCGGGCCATGCACCGACCTGGCACGACACGGTCGACGGCCTGCCCGACGCCCCGCTCTTTCTTGTCGCCAACGAATTCTTCGACGCCCTGCCGATCCGCCAGTTCCGCCGCGACGGCACCGGCTGGCGCGAGACGATGGTCAGCGCCGAGGGCGAGGCGCTGCGCCTTGCCCTGTCCCCCGCCACGCCGCACGCCAAGCTGGCCGAGCGGCTGGAGGACACCGACGACGGCGACATCGTCGAGCTTTGCCAGCCTGCCGCGACCATGGCCCAGGCCATCGGCCAGAGGATCGAAACACACGGCGGCGCCGCGCTGATCGTGGACTACGGCGACTGGCGCTCGCTCGGCGACACCTTCCAGGCGCTGCGGGGGCACGACCACGCCGATCCGCTGGCCGACCCCGGCGCGGCCGACCTGACCGCCCATGTCGATTTCGAGGCGCTGGCCCGCGCCACGCCCTCGGCGCACAGCCTGCTGACAACGCAGGGCGTCTTTCTCGAACGCCTCGGGATCACGCAGCGGGCCGAACGGCTGGCCGCCGGCCTGTCGGGTGACGCCCTCGCATCGCATGTCGCCGCACATCGGCGCTTGACCCACCCGGCGGAAATGGGAACCCTATTCAAGGTGCTCGCATTTTACCCCCATACGGTTGCCCCGCCCCCGGGGCTCGAAGCTGCGGGACAGGCGCAATGACCTTGGAAATTCTCACCTCTGACGCGCTTGGCCCCCTGCGGCATGGCTTCTTCACCCGTCGCGGCGGGGCGTCTTCGGGCATCTTCTCGGGCCTGAACTGCGGCCGCGGCTCCTCGGACCAGTCCGAGATCGTCGAGATCAACCGCACCCGCGTCGCCCAGGCGATGGAGGCCGAGGTCTCCGCGCTCTGCGGCGTGCACCAGGTGCATTCGGCCCGCGTGATCGTGGCCGAGCCCGGCGCACCCCTGGCCGAGGCCGACGGCATCGTCACCGACCGCCCCGGCCTTGTCCTGTCGGTGCTGACCGCCGATTGCCAGCCCGTCCTCTTCGCCGACCCGGAGGCCGGCGTGATCGGCGCCACCCATGCCGGCTGGCGCGGCACGCTCGACGGCGTACTCGAGGCGACGCTTGACGCGATGGAGGGGCTGGGAGCCGACCGGACCGACATCGTCGCGGTGATCGGCCCCTCGATCAGCCAGCGCGCCTACGAGGTCGGGCCCGAGTTCCTCGACCACTTCGTCGACGAGGACCCCGGCAACACCCGCTTCTTCGCGAACGGCGAGGGCGACCGCTACATGTTCGACCTGCCCGCCTACGGCCTGCACCGGCTGCGGCAGGCAGGCGTGGGCCATGCCGAATGGACCCGGCACTGCACCTACAGCGATCCCGACCGCTTCTTCTCGTACCGGCGCGCCACCCACCTGGGCGAGGCCGACTACGGGCGCCTGATCTCGACCATCCGGCTCTGACGCGGACGGCCGCGCCACCTTCCTGCCCCAATTCAGATCGTCACAGGCGGAGTTCCGCCGCCCCGGCCTTGATTTCAGGCCCCAGGCTTGCGCTGCCGGTTCCGGCGCGTCCCGGAGAATGATCGGAAAATTGCCTCTTTCCGCCGCGTGCCCGCCCCATTGCGCGGGCATCAATGGGGCATCGGCTCCAGAAGGGCCCGATGTCGGAAGGGAAACAAATGCAGAAACCGCAGAAACGCTGGATGAAATCGGTGGTTGCCGCCGCCAAGCGCGACCAGAGCCAGTTGCCGTTCCAACGCGAGTACCGCCGCGCGGTGAGCCAGGCGACTCGGGGTGCCTACCTGCGCAAGAGCGCCTGAAACCGGGCCCCTGCGGCCCGGAACCATCCCCGCTCCCTGTGTCCGATTCGCCGCAATTGCGGCGACGGTGTGGCGAACTGGGGCGAAAATGTGGCGCACTGTACCCGGCGCCCGAAACGAATGTGGCCGACCTGTCGGATTGAGCCACAATTGGGCCACAATGCCTCCTTTTCTTTGACTTAACGCCGCTTTTTAGGCTTATTGTCTCCACATTGCACGACTGTCCGTTCGTCGTTGCTGGTGGGGGCCAGCGCGGATGTGACACCCAAGAAACGGGTACTCACATGACGATGACTCCTCGCGCTCTTGCGCAAGAACTGGCTGACAAGACCACCCAAGCACCCAAGCGCCGTGGCCCGCTGCTGCGCCGCTACTCGGTGTCCCGCCTGGACGAGGCAGGACGCGAGAAGATCACCGAGCACATGGCGCCCGCGACCGCGGAATTCGAGAACGCGTTCAACGCCTTCGCCCGTGGCGCCGTGGTCCAGACCACCGAGGGGCCCTGCGCCGTCGAGGACCTGCGCCCCGGCATGTTCCTGGAAACCGCCGAGCATGGGGCGCAGGAAGTCCTCTGGATCGGTTCGATGACCGTCGTGCCGACCGCCCCGGTGCCGGACCCGGCCCAGGTGCGCATGACCCGCATCCGCCCCGACCGCTTCGGCTATGCCTGCCCCTCGGCGGACCTGATGGTCGGCCCCGGCGCCCGCGTGCTGCACACGCCCGACGTGCTGCGCGACCACGAAGAGCGTGGCCAGACCTACGTGGGCCTCGCCGATTTCGTCGACTACGACACCGTGTTCGAAGTCACCCCCGGCGGCCCGGTCGACACCTTCCACATCTGCCTCGCGCGACATTCGACCATCCTGGCCCAGGGCCTCGGCGTGGAAAGTTTCCACCCCGGCCACCGCCTGGCCGAGCAGATGGGCCCGCACAAGATGGCGCTGTTCCTGTCGCTCTTCCCGCACGTGACCGAGCTGCGCGATTTCGGCCCGCTCGCCCATCCCCGGCTGGACCGCGAGACGATCGCCCGCCTGAACGCCGCCTGAAACTCTTTCCTCAAGACCCTCGTACTTTCATCACTCCTTTTCCGATCGACCATTTCAGCACGATGGTTTGACGAGTATCCCCCCGGCGTCGCTTTTCCGGCGCCGGGGGTTTCCTTTTGCCCGACCCCGCTGGCGCATTCCGGTCACGCGCCGCCACCGCCCGCCGCGGCGCCCTTGCCCGGCCGCGGGCCCGCCCCTACGGTCGCCCGGCCCGCGGGGCGGAACGGGGACGACGGCATGGCAAGACAGGATCGCGGCTGGGACGTGCTGGGCATCGTGCTCGCACTCGCGGGCCTTGGCTGGATGCTCTGGACCAACCGCCACTTCTTTCACGACGACGCCTACATCTCGCTCCGCTACGCCCGGCATCTCGCCGACCACGGCGTGCTGGAATGGAACCTGGGCGAACGGGTCGAGGGCTATACCAACTTCCTGCACGTGATCCTGACCGCGGGGCTGATCCGGCTGGGTCAGGACCCGGTCGTCGCGGCGCAATCCCTGAACGCCGCCGCCGCGCTGCTGCTGGTCGCCGCCACCACCCTCGGTGCCCGCCGCGTCGCCCCCGCCAACGGCCCGGCCCGGATGCTGGCGCTGGCCACGCTGGGGCTGACGCCGGGCCTTGCGATCTGGGTGCTCGGCGGGCTCGAGGCGGTGCCGCTCGCCGCCTGCCTCGCCTGGGGCACGCTGGGTCTGATGGCCACGACTGACAGCGGCCGCACCGCGCCCGCGCTTCTCGGCGGCCTCGCGTTCTCGCTCGCAGTGCTGATGCGGATGGACAGCGCCGTCTTCATTGCGGCCGCCGGGCTGGCGGCCCTGCTCTTCGCGCCCGGCGCGCTGCCCCGGCGGTTCGCGCTGGCCTGCCTGCTGGCCGCCCTGCCGGCGGCGGTCGCCTTCGGCCACATGGCCTGGCGGCTCGAATACTACGGCCTGGCCTTCCCGCTGACCTTCTACGCCAAGACCGGCGTGCCGCTGTCGCTGCGCCTCGGCTTCGTGCGGACCCTGCCGGTCTACCTGCTCTTCGGCGTGCCGATGCTGCTGCTCGCACTGCCGGCCGCCCTGGCCGCGCTGGCGCTGCGGGTCCCCGCATCCGCCAGGGCCCTGGCCCTGCCGCTCCTCCTGCAATCGGCCTACATGCTCTGGTCCGGCGGCGATCACATGCCCGCCGCGCGGGTCGCCGTGCCGATGGCCGGGGCCGCCGCGCTGATGCTGATCGCGATCCCGCGTGCCGCCACGGCCCTGTCGGCCCTTGCCGCCGCCCTCACCCTCGCCATCGCCCTGCTGCGCCCGCCGCTGCCGATGGACCCGGCCGCCTTCGTTGGCACCATCGTCGGCCGGCACCTGGCCACCTGGCCCGCGGGGCAGACGATCGCGCTGGCCACCGCCGGGTCCACCCCGTTCCACGCCGACGGCCACGTCTACATCGACCAGCTGGGCCTCAACGACCCGGTGATCGCCCGGCGCGAGGACGTCCCGCTGCGCACCCCGGCACAACTTTGGCCCGGCCACGGCAAGGGCGACGGCGCCTACATCCTGTCGCGCAAGCCCGACGCGATCATCCTCGGCTATGCCGAGGGCAACCGCGTCGACGATCCGAAATTCCTGAGCGATGTGGAGCTGGGCGAAGACCCGGAGTTCCGGCGCTGCTACGCACCGCGCACCGTCGACCTGCCCTTCGGAGAAGAGATGGAGCGCCGCAATCCCGGCCGCCCGAACCCGATCACCTTCACCTGGTACGCCCGGACCTGTCCGGACTGACGCCTCAGGCGATCCGGTTCAGCCGTTCCTCAAGCACGTCGAAGGGCACGCCCGGTTCGTCCTTGGCGTTGCGGATCACCAGCGAGGTCTTCACGCTCGCCACGTTCTCGGCCGCCGTCAGCTGTTCGGTCAGGAAGGTCTGGAAGGTCGAGAGGTCCGGCGCGACGCATTTCAGGATGAAATCCACCTCGCCGTTCAGCATGTGGCATTCCCGGACCAGCGGCCACGCCCGGCAGCGCGCCTCGAAGGCCGACAGGTCGGCCTCGGCCTGGCTCTGCAGCCCGACCATGGCAAAGACCTGCACCTCGAAGCCCAGTTCGCGGGTGTCGACATCGGCGTGGTAGCCGCGGATGTAGCCCTGCTCTTCCAGCGTGCGAACCCGGCGCAGGCACGGCGGGGCCGAGATCCCGACACGCCGGGCCAGCTCCACGTTGGTCATCCGGCCATCGGCCTGCAGCTCGGCCAGGATCTTCCGGTCGATGGGATCGAGTCGGCCAACGGCCATCGCTACCTCCGTCTTGATTTTGCGAAATGTATAGCAGCCCGCCCCGTCCGCGCAAGATTGTTTCAATGAGGCGCAACATTCTTGTCGCAACGTCCTGTCGCGCTCGGCGCGGGATGTGCCGGACCCGCCCGCCGGGGCGCCCGGAATCCCGCCGCCTTCCGCCTTTCGCACAGCGAATGCCCGCCCTGCGCCATCCCGGCCTTCACTCCCCCGGCCCGACTCTCTATATGCAACGGACCAACCATCGGAGGATGCCATGTCCCAGGAACGCCGCACCAAGGTCCTCATCATCGGCTCCGGCCCGGCCGGATACACCGCGGGCGTCTACGCCTCGCGCGCGATGCTGGAACCGATCCTGGTGCAGGGGATCGAACCCGGCGGCCAGCTCACCACCACCACCGAGGTCGAGAACTGGCCCGGCGACACCGAGGTGCAGGGCCCCGACCTGATGGTCCGGATGGAAGCCCACGCCAAGGCCATGGGCTGCGAGGTGATCGGCGACTACATCACCGACCTCGACCTCTCGAAACGCCCCTTCGTCGCCAAGGCCGACAGCGGCACCACCTTCATCGCCGACGCGGTGATCCTGGCCACCGGCGCGCGCGCCAAGTGGCTCGGCCTCGACAGCGAAGAGGCCTTCAAGGGCTTCGGCGTCTCGGCCTGCGCGACCTGCGACGGCTTCTTCTACCGCGGGCAGGAGATCGTGGTGATCGGCGGCGGCAACACCGCCGTGGAAGAGGCGCTGTTCCTGACCAACTTCGCCTCCAAGGTCACGCTGATCCACCGCCGCGACGAACTGCGCGCGGAACGCATCCTCGTCGACCGGCTGATGAAGAACGAAAAGATCGAACCGCTCTGGCACCACGTCGTCGAAGAGATCGTCGGCGAGGACAGCCCCAAGGGCGTCACCGGCATCCGCGTGAAACACGTCGACACCGGCGAGATCACCGAGATCCCGGCCAAGGGCGTCTTCGTCGCCATCGGCCACGCGCCCGCCTCGGAACTGGTCAAGGACCAGCTCGAACTGCACCACGGCGGCTATGTGAAGGTGAAGGACGGCTCGACCGAGACCTCGATCCCCGGCGTCTTTGCCGCGGGCGACCTGACCGACCACAAGTACCGCCAGGCCGTCACCTCGGCCGGCATGGGCTGCATGGCCGCGCTCGATGCCGAACGGTTCCTGGCCGAACACGGCCTGGCCGAGGGCGACACCACCCTGCCCCTCGGCCACGGCGCACCCGAGACCGAAGGCGCCAACTGACCCGATCCGCGGGCGGCCCCGGCAATTTCGGGGCCGCGCCGCCACGCGGCGCCGCTGACGCGCGCCGCTTTCCGGCCCGAACCGGAAACCATTCCCCCCGAGACTGCCCAAACGTCAACGACCCGGCGACAATGCCGGTGAAAATCCGCCAACGGCGGCTTTTGCCCTTTTCTGCAGGTGCGAAGAGTGAGATGTGTTCAGCGCTGAACATATTTCGAGTCGCCTGACATGAATGCCCACCCGACCCATTCGACGCTGCCGGAGGACGATCAACTCTTCCGTCTCCTGCGTCAGGTGGAAAAGGCGCCCGAGGCCTCGCAGAGGACCACGGCGGAGGCATTGAACATTTCTCTCGGCCGGCTGAACGCTCAGCTCAGGGCCGCCACCGAGGCGGGCCTGATCGCGGTGGTAGGCCGCGAAAGCCCCGACCGACGCCAGCGCGTGGCCTATGCGCTGACCGAACGCGGGGTCGATCTGAAAGCCCGGCTGATCAACACATTCCTTGCCCGGAAATTCTCGGAATACGCGGCGTTGCACGCGGAACTGACCGGTTCCGTCAGCGACCTCGCCCCCCTCAAGTACAGGAGCACTTTGATGCAATCCAACCTCGCCCCCATCCCGGAGCTCTACGTCTCCTACGAGAGCGCCCAGAAGCTCAAAGTCGACGCGGCCGATCTGACCTCGTGGGACCTGACCCCGCGCCAGATCTGCGACCTCGAGATGCTGATGAACGGCGGCTTCAACCCGCTCAAGGGCTTCCTGTCCGAGGCTGACTACAACGGCGTCGTCGAGAACATGCGCACCGCCGACGGCGCGCTGTGGCCGATCCCGATCACCCTCGACGTGAACGAGAAATTCGCCGAGTCCATCGAGATCGGGCAGGACATCGCCCTGCGCGACCAGGAAGGCGTCATCCTCGGCACCATGACCGTCACCGACCGCTGGACCCCGGACAAGTCGAAAGAGGCCAAGATGGTCTTCGGCGCCGACGACCTCGCGCACCCGGCGGTGAACTACCTGCACAACCACGCGGGCAAGATCTACCTCGGTGGCCCGGTCACCGGCATCCAGCAGCCCGTCCACTACGACTTCCGCGGCCGTCGCGACACGCCGAACGAACTGCGCGCCCTGTTCCGCAAGCTGGGCTGGCGCCGCGTCGTGGCCTTCCAGACCCGCAACCCGCTGCACCGCGCGCACCAGGAACTGACCTTCCGCGCCGCCAAGGAAGCCCAGGCCAACCTGCTGATCCACCCGGTCGTCGGCATGACGAAACCCGGTGACGTCGACCACTTCACCCGTGTCCGCTGCTACGAGGCGGTGCTGGACAAGTACCCGGGCTCGACCACCACGATGTCGCTGCTGAACCTCGCCATGCGCATGGCCGGCCCGCGCGAGGCGGTCTGGCACGGCCTGATCCGCGCCAACCACGGCTGCACCCACTTCATCGTCGGCCGCGACCACGCCGGCCCGGGCAAGAACTCCCAGGGCGAGGATTTCTACGGCCCCTACGACGCGCAGGACCTCTTCCGCGAGTACCAGGACGAGATCGGCGTCGAGATGGTGGACTTCAAGCACATGGTCTACGTGCAGGAACGCGCCCAGTACGAGCCCGCGGACGAGATCGAGGACAAGGACAACGTCACCATCCTCAACATCTCGGGCACCGAGCTGCGCCGCCGCCTGGCCGAGGGCCTCGAGATCCCGGAATGGTTCTCCTTCCCCGAGGTCGTGTCGGAACTGCGCAAGACCAAGCCACCGCGCTCCAAGCAGGGCTTCACCGTGTTCTTCACCGGCTTCTCCGGCTCCGGCAAGTCGACCATCGCCAACGCGCTGATGGTCAAGCTGATGGAGATGGGCGGCCGCCCGGTGACCCTGCTCGACGGTGACATCGTGCGGAAGAACCTCAGCTCCGAGCTGGGCTTCTCCAAGGAACACCGCGACCTGAACATCAAGCGGATCGGCTACGTCGCATCCGAGATCACCAAGAACGGCGGCATCGCCATCTGCGCCCCGATCGCGCCCTACGCGGCCACCCGCCGCCATGTCCGCGAAGAGATCGAGCAGTACGGCGCCTTCATCGAGGTCCACGTCGCGACCTCGATCGAGGAATGCGAAAAGCGGGACCGCAAGGGCCTCTACAAGCTCGCGCGTGAGGGCAAGATCAAGGAATTCACCGGGATCTCCGACCCCTACGACGTGCCCGAGAACCCCGAGCTCCGGGTCGAGACCGTCGGCGCCGACGTCGACAACTGCGCCCACCAGGTGCTGCTGAAACTCGAAAGCATGGGCCTCATCGCCGCGCACTGACCGGTGTGACAGTCCAGGATCAGGACGGGCGGCCCCGAAAGGGGTCGCCCGTTTCCGTTGCGGGCCGGGGGCGCAAACCCGCCGAAACTGCCCATGTTTCCATCACAACGTGGCCTCCGCGGCCCTGTTTTTCACGGGTTCGACAGCGGCGCAGGCAAGATTATTGACTTATTGGTAAAAAATTACGGTGCTGGGGGGACCAACCCTGGGGAGGCACCATGCCAACTGAGCTTACCACGACCTTTACCGGCCTGAAGTTCGTCAACCCGTTCGTCCTGGCCTCCGCGCCGCCGACGGAAAGCAAACGCAAGATCCTGAAGGCGTTCGAGGCAGGCTGGGGCGGTGTCGTCACCAAGACGATCGGCCTGCACCCGGTCGAGAACGTCGCCGGGCCCAAGACGATCTACCAGCGCGCAAGCGAGGAAAAGCCCTACGTGTCGCGCATCAAGCGGCCCGACACCGTGTCGCATTCGTCGTGGAACTGGGAACTGATCTCGGACCAGCCGCTCGACCTCTGGCTGCCCGACCTCGAAGAGATCAAGACCACCTATCCCGACCGCATGCTCATCGCCTCGATCATGGCCGGCGCGGGCAGCGAGGAAGAGCTGGAGAACTGGCGCAAGCTGGCACGGGCCGTCGTGGCCGTCGGCTGCGACGCGATCGAGCTCAACATGTCCTGCCCCCACATGGACCGCAAGGACATGGGCGCCAACATCGCCAACGACGAGGACATCATCCGGTCGATCCTCAAGGCCGTGACCGGGGCGGTCGACGTGCCGATCTGGGTCAAGCTCACGCCCTCGACCTCGACCCTCGTCGATGCCGCGGGTGCCGCCTACGACGCGGGCGCCGCGTCGATCTCGCTCTGCAACACCTTCCCCTCCCTCCCGCTGATGGACCCCGAGACCCTGAAGTTCGAGGTCGAAGTGGACGGCTACGTGACCTCGGGCGGCCTCGGCGGGCTCGCGATCCTGCACCAGGCCCTGCAGCGCGTCTCGGACGTCTCGCGCGCGTACCCGGACAAGTCGATTTCCGGCATCGGCGGCATCCGCGGCTTCCGCGAGGCCTTCAACTTCATCGCGCACGGTGCCGGGAACCTTCAGGTCTGCACCGCGGCGATGGAGGAAAAGGGCAGCGGCGGCATCGGCGTGAAGCTCATCCAGGAGCTGACGGGCGATCTGTCCGACTACCTCGAACGCAGCGGCTATGCCTCGATCGAGGCGTTTCGCGGGATCGCCCGCGAGCGGATCGTCGAACACGCCCAGATCCGCCGCAAGAGCGAGGCCTACAACGGCGGCTACTCGAAATCCGCCTGAGGCGGCCGCAATCCGCCACCCCGGAACGGCCCCGGAATGACAGGACCGGCGCACCGCGCCGGTCCGACCCTGCAAGGGTTGCGTGCCGCAGGGCTCGACGCGCCCGGCGCCGTCACTCCCCGTCCGGCTCCACCATGCCCAGGACCGCCTTGTCCACCCCGCTCCGCGCGCTGCCGGTGACAAAGACCACGCGTCCACCCGCCTGCGCGGCGGTGGTGACCGCCTCCATCTCGTTGACCGAGATGAAGAAATCCAGCGCGTCCTTCTCGATCAGCCCCGTTTTGTCGGTAAACTTTGTCAGCGCCTCGGCATTGCCCTCGGCGATGATGTTGCGAAAGGCGGCATAGGCCTCGCCCCGGATGCGCAGGGATTCCCCCTCGGCCTGCGCGGCGGCAACCGACTTGATGCGCAGCGCCTCGCCCTCGTTGGTGGCGGCCTCCTTCAGCCGCTGCGCCGCGATCACCCGGTCGAACGCCTCGCGCAGCTGGACCGAGGGCTGCGGATCGTCCACCAGCACGTTCTCGATCTTGAACCCGAACTCGCCCATCCGCACCGCCAGCGTCCGCTCCACGTCGGTCTCGAACGCATCGCGCGAGCGGAAGAGGTCGTCGAAGGTCATGTTCGACGCGGTGGAACGGACCTGGTTCACCACGTAGGACCGGATCTGCGCATCGGGATCGTCGAGGCGGTAGAAGGCGTCGCGCTCGCCGCCCTCCTTCACCGCGAACTGCACCCGGATCGGCACCACGACAAAGGCATTGTCCGAGCTCTTCACGCCCACGTCCTCGGCGATCTCGCGCACGCGGAGCGAGAAGTTCGAGGTCGCCGTCTGGATCGGCCAGGGCAGCTTGAACGACAACCCCGCCTGCCGGACCGAGCTGAAGCGCCCGAAGGTCTCGATCAGGCGGACGTTCTGCTGGCCGGTGATCACGATCATCGACGGCAGCAGCACGGCCACGACAAAGATCGCGACGATGACGAAGAAGACGAAGTTTGGGATTCCGGAGTCCATGACGGTCCTTTCTGCGGCCACCCGGCGGGATCGACGCCGGGGATGGCCGTCATTCAATACTGAAACGCATCCGTTTCAAAGGCTTGACTATGCCCGCGGGCGGCGGCGCGGCTCACAGCTCCAGCGTGCCGCGCATCAGCACCGTGCCGGACCCGCCGACCCTGACCCCGGTGATTGCCTCGCGCGGGCCCAGCACCTCGACCTGCGCGGCGCCGGGGCGGCCCATGTCGTGGCCCTGCTCGGCGGTGAAGGCCGGCCGGTCCAGATGCCCGCGCGCCCAGAGATAGGCCGCCATGCACCCGGTGGCAGAGCCGGTGAAACTGTCCTCTTCCGGCCCCGGCGGCCGCATCAGCAGGCGCGAGAACGTGTCGCCGGCCGCCGTCGCCCCCTGCGGCGTGGTCAGGAACACCATCCGGCAGTCGGTGTCGGCGGCGTCGAGGAAGGCGGCGATGGCGGCATGATCCGGCACCGCCCGCCGCAGCGCCGCGATGTCCTTGAGCGGCAGGATGCAGAAGGCCGACCCGGTCGACACCGTCTGCGGATCGTCCAGCACGTCGGCCACGCTCAGGCCAAAAAGGGCGGCCACCGCGCCCCGGTCGTAGACCTTGCCGAACACGGGCTGCGCCTGCGTCATCGTCACGACCGGCGCCGCGCCGTCGCGACCCGTCACCGTGATCGGCAGCACGCCCGACCCGACCTCGAGCGTAAAGGCCGCCCGCCCGTCCTGCAGCCGCACCAGCCCCCGGTCGAGGAGCGAGATCACCGTCGCCACCGTCGGATGCCCCGCCATCGGGATCTCGCCGTCCGGCAGGTAATACCGCGCCCCGAAATCGGCCCTGTCCGAGGGCACGAGGTAGGCGCATTCTGACAGCCGCGTCTCGCGCACCAGCGCGATGCGACGCTCGACGGGGATCTCAGCGGCCCCGTGCACGACGACACAGGGGTTGCCGCCCATCGAGGTGTCGGTGAACGCGTCCACCCAGTCGAACTCGTAGCTGGCCATGGTGCCCTCCGGTGCGTTGCCCGGCGCAGGCTCCGCCGCGCCGCACGCCATGTCAACGCTCCGCGCCCGCCGCGTGGCCCTCAGCTCCGCCGGCCCCAGATACCCCGGTCCGCGCCAAAGAAAAACCCCGCCGTTCTCACGGCGGGGCTGCAACCCATCGACCCTGTCCGGCGCTCAGTGCACCGCGACCGGCTCGAAATCGTTCTGGCGGGCCAGCACAAAGGCCAGCTTGCGGTCCTTCACCAGCGCCAGACGCTCGCCGTCCTCGTCGTGCACGGCATAGATCGTCTCGGCGCCCATGGCCTGTTCCTGCACCTCTTCGGGCAGGTCCTCGACCGCCACCGGGCGGATATAGACGATCCGGTGGCCGTGATCCTCGGCCTCTTGCGGCATGTCGTATCTCGTATCCATCGCTCAGTCCTTCCTGATCTTGATTGTCTGGACAACGCGGTCGGGCTCCGCCCGGTTCAAATCCACGTGCAACAAGCCGTTTTCCATCGACGCCTGGCCCACCTCCACGCCCTCGGCCAGCACGAAGCTGCGCTGGAACTGGCGTGCCGCGATGCCGCGGTGCAGGTAGATGCGGCCCTCGCCGTCGTCGCGCTGGCGTCCGCGGATCACCAGCTGGCGATCCTCGACCGTGACGGCCAGGTCGTCTTCCGAGAACCCGGCAACCGCCAGCGTGATGCGATAGGACGTGTCGGAGGTCTGTTCGATGTTGAAGGGCGGGTAGCCTTCGTTGCCGCCCTTGGCGTTGCGCTCCATCAGCCGTTCCAGCTGCTCGAAGCCCAGGAGGTAGGGGTGAGACCCCAGTGTCATCTTCGTCATCGACATGCCCTTCGGTAAAGCGACCGTCTGTCCGGGGCCCCTGCCACAGGCGACCCCCTCGACTGGAAATATGGGGGCTGTTCCGGACCCGCGCAAGTCGGCCCCGCGGAATCCGCTCGGGGCTTCCCCGAGGGACGGTGGCACTGTATTCTCGTCGCAACAGCCACCGGACGGACCGCGCGCCATGAATGCCCAGACGGATATCTCGATGAAGACCGACGAGGTCCTGCGCGTGGAGCTGGAGGTTTTCCGCCAGCAGCACCGCGACCTCGACGAGGCCATCGTCGCGATGCAGGACCGGGGCACCTCCGACCAGCTGACCCTGCAGCGCCTGAAAAAGCAGAAACTGCGGCTCAAGGACCTCATCGCCCGGATCGAGGACCGCCTGACCCCCGACATCATCGCCTGAACGTTGCACCCGCCGCGCCATTCGCTATGACGGGGCAAAGGCAGCGACAGGGGACGCGACATGGCTGACGTTCAGGTTGGAATCATCATGGGAAGCCAGTCGGACTGGCCCACGATGAAAGAGGCCGCCCTCATCCTCGACGAACTGGGCGTGACCTACGAGACCCGGATTGTCTCGGCGCACCGCACCCCCGACCGGCTCTGGGCCTACGGCAAAGAGGCCGCGGGCCGCGGCCTCAAGGTGATCATCGCGGGCGCCGGCGGCGCCGCGCACCTGCCCGGGATGATGGCGTCCAAGACCCGCGTCCCGGTGGTGGGCGTGCCGGTGCAGACCCGGGCGCTCTCGGGCGTCGACAGCCTCTATTCCATCGTACAGATGCCCAAGGGCTACCCGGTCGCCACCATGGCGATCGGCGCGGCGGGGGCCGCCAACGCGGGCCTCATGGCCGCCGGCATCCTCGCCACCTCGGACACGGAACTCGCCATCCGCCTCGACGCCTGGCGCGAGGCGCTGTCGGCCTCGATCCCCGAGGTGCCCGTCGATGAGTGAGGTGAAGACCATCGGCATCCTCGGCGGTGGCCAGCTCGGCCGCATGCTCTCGGCCGCGGCTTCCCGCCTCGGGATCGCCTGCCACGTCTATGAACCCGGCGCGAACCCGCCCGCCGCCGACGTCGCCCGCGCCTGCACCACCGCCAGCTACGAGGACGAGGCGGCGCTGCGCGCCTTTGCCGAAAGCGTCGACGTCATCACCTACGAGTTCGAGAACATCCCGACCTCGGCCCTCGACCTGCTGGAAACCATCCGCCCGATCCGTCCGGGACGCGAGGCGCTGCGCGTCAGCCAGGACCGGCTGACCGAAAAGTCCTTCCTGCGCGATCTCGGCCTCGCCACCGCGCCCTTTGCCGACGTGACCGATGCCGCCTCTCTCGACGCGGCTCTGGCCGAGATCGGCACCCCCGCGATCCTCAAGACCCGCCGCTTCGGCTATGACGGCAAGGGGCAGGCCCGGATCATGACCCCCGCCGACGCCGCCGCGGCGCTGGCCGACATGAACGGCGCGCCCGCGATCCTCGAAGGCTTCGTCGATTTCTCGATCGAGGTCAGCGTCATCGCCGCCCGCAACCCCGATGGCGACGTGGCCTGTTTCGACCCCGGCGAGAACGTGCACGAGGACGGCATCCTGCGCCGCACCACGGTGCCCGCCGCCCTGCCCGTCCCGCTGCGCATGGACGCGGTGCTGCTGGCGTCGAAAATCCTGAACGCCCTCGACTATGTCGGCGTGCTGGGGGTCGAGCTCTTCGTCACCCGCAACGGCCTCGTCGTGAACGAGATCGCACCGCGGGTCCACAACTCCGGCCACTGGACGCAGAACGGCTGCGCCGTCGACCAGTTCGAACAGCACATCCGTGCGGTTGCGGGCTGGCCGCTCGGCGACGGCAGCCGCCATGCGGACGTGGTGATGGAGAACCTGATCGGCGACGACATGGACCGGGTGCCCGCGCTCGCGAAACAGGCCGACGCGGCGCTGCATCTCTATGGCAAGGCGGAAAGCCGTCCGGGCCGCAAGATGGGCCACGTGAACCTCATCCGCCCGAAAACCGCCTGATCCCGCGCCTCAGCGCTCGGTCAGCTTCAGTTCGATCCGCCGGTTCTGGGCGCGCGCCTCGGGGCTGTCGCCCTCGGCGATCGGCTGGTACTGGCCAAAGCCGTTGGCCGACAGCCGTTCGGGCGGAATGCCCAGTTCCTCGGACATGAAGCGCACCACCGACAGGGCCCGCGCCTGGCTCAGTTCCCAGTTGTCGGCGAACTGCGCATTGCCGGTCAGCGGCACGTTGTCGGTGTGCCCGTCGACCCGCAGGATCCAGTCGATGCCCTCGGGGATCTCGGCCGACACGTCGCGGATCAGCGCCGCGACATTGGCGATCTGGTCCCGCCCTTCGGACGACAGCCGCGCCTCCGCCGGGGCAAAGAGCACCTCGGAGGAGAACACGAACCGGTCGCCCACGACCTGCACGCCCTCGCGTTCGGCCAGCAGGTCGCGCAGCCGCCCGAAGAAATCCGACCGGTACTTCTCCAGGTCCTCGTTCGCCGCCTCCAGCCGCTTGCGCTCGGCCTCTTCCAGCTCGGCCCGGCGGCGCTGTTCCGCGGCCGCCTGTGCCAGCGCCGCGTTCAGGTCTCGGCCGAGGTTGGCCATCTCGACCCGGTTGGCGGCGTCACGGTCCTTGGCGTCGTCCAGCACCGCCTGCAGCGCGCCAAGCTGCGACCGCAGCTGCGACACCTGCTGGTTCAGAAGCTCCGCCTTGCGCCGGCTCTCGGCCGACAGCGCCTCCTGCTCGGCCAGTTCCTTCTGCGCCTGGCGCAGCAGCACCTCGCGCTGTTCCGCCTCGCTCAACCGCGTCCCGGCGGCCTGCTCGGCGGCCAGCTTCGCGGCCAGCGCGGCGGCCAGCTGACGCGCGATCTCGTCCCGGTCCGATGTGTCGATCTCCCGCGCCAGCGCGTCGCGCTCGGCCTCGGCCGCCGCCAGCGCGGCCCGCGCGGCCTCGAGGTCGTCGGTCAGGCTGTCCACCCGGCCCGTCGTCTCGTCGCGGGTCACGAGCGCCGCGGCCAGCTGCGCGGTCAGGTCGTCGCCCTTGTCGCGTGCCGCCGCCAGCAGGGTCAGCGTGTCCTCGGCCCGCTTGCGCTGTTCCTCCAGCGCCAGCGTCATCGCCGTCAGCTCATCCTCGGCACCTTTCAGGCGTTCGCGCAGGGCCTGCGCCGCCGCCGCCTCGGCCAGCCGCGCCTTTTCCTCGTCCGACAGGTCCTCCTGCAGCGACGCCACCTGGTCGCTCAGCGCGACGTTCTGCTGGTCCGCCTCGGCCGCCTCGCGGCGCAGGTCGGCGATCAGCGCCTCGAGCGCCTCGCGCCGGGCGGCCGAAAGCCGCGCCGCCTCGGCCCCGGCGTCGATCTCCTCGCGGGCGCGGGCCAGCGCCAGCTGCAGCGCCTCCTGGTCCGAGATCAGGGCCTGCCGCGCCTCTTCCAGGTCGGCGACCTGGTTTCGCGCATCGTTGCGCTCGGCCAGCAGCGCCGCCACCTGGGATTCGAAATCGGTGATCCGCGCCCGCGCCGTGCGCAGGTCCGCGGTGACCTGGTCGCGCTCCGAGGTGAGCGAAGCGATCAGCGCCGCCTGCGCCTCGGCCTGGTCCTCGGCATCCGCGAGCGTCGCGTTCAGCGTGCCGAGGTCCGCCTGCAGCCGAGTTGTGCGGTCCCGCTCCATCCCGAGCGCGCGCGCCAGTTCCGCCAGCTCGCCGCTCAGCTCGTCCAGCTGGCTCTCCTGCCCGGTGATGGTTTCCTTCAGCACGAACTGCACGACCATGAAGATCGTCAGCACGAACATCAGCACCAGCAGGAGGCCGGTCATCGCATCGACGAAGCCGGGCCAGATCGCGTGCTGGTTCCGATGGCTCGAATTGCGGCGCGACAGGGCCATGGATCAGCCCTCCTGGCCGCCGCCCGCCTTCTTGACCGGCGCGCGGTGCACGTCGCCAAAGGCCGAGGGACGGCGCGCGGTGGCCTGCACCGCCTTGGCCAGCGCGGCCAGGTCGGTGCGCAGCTCGGTCATCGTCTCCTGACGGCCGGCGGAAATTTCCTCGAGGATGCGCAGCATCTGCACGTCGATCGACCGCAGGCGCATCCGGCTCTCGGCGTCGATCCCGTCGCCGCCGGTCTTGGCCATCAGCTCCAGCAGACGCTCCTGCCCCTCGGCCACCCGCTCCAGCGCCGGGATCACCGGGTTCGCATCGGTCTGCGCCTCGATCCGTCCGGCCAGCGCGGCAACCGCGTCGGCCAGCGATCCGACCCGTTCCTCCAGCATCGACCGGCTGACGTCGGACTGGGTGAACATCGTCTGCAGGCTTTCCATCTGCTCGGCCATGTGGTCGACCATCCCGGCCATCGCGCCATGCTCGCCGCCCTCGCCCGCCTCGCTGGCAAACGACACGCGGGTGATCGTCGACATCCATTCCTCGAGCTCGCGGTAGAACCGGTTCTGCCCCTGCCCCGCGAAGAGCTCGAGGAGCCCCACCACCAGCGATCCCGTCAGGCCCAGGAGCGAGGAGGCAAAGGCCACGCCCATCCCCCCAGCTGCGCTTCGAGGCCGGTCATCAGGCGGTTGAACACCTCGACCCCGCCTTCGCCGTCCTGCGGCGCGAGGCTGCGGATGGTGTCGACCACCGCCGGAACTGTCGTGGCCAGGCCATAGAACGTGCCCAGAAGGCCAAGGAAGATCAGCAGGTTGACGATGTAGCGCGTGATCTCACGCGCCTCGTCGATCCGCATCGCCACGGATTCCAGGATCGAGGTCGACGAGGTCGAGGAGATCTGCATCCGCTTCGACCGCGACCTGAGCAGCGTCGCCAGCGGCGTCAGCAGTCGCGGCGCGCGCACGCCCTCGTCGTCCAGCCGGTTGCCGACGAACGCCTCGATCCAGCGGACCGAGGCGATCAGCTGCGCCACCTGCCAGAAGCACGAGATCACGCCGATCCCGAATACCACGACGATAAAGCCGTTGAGGAAGGGGTTCGCCATGAACACCGGCAACACCCGAGGGGCGGCGATGAAGACACCGAAACCGGTCAGCCCGAGCACGATCACCATCAGCATGATCTGGCGGACGGGTTGGGAAAACTGCGTATGGGCCTCGCGGTCCGGCTGGTCCATTCGGGGGACGTGTCCTGACACTGGTTACTTTGCCTGATTCTACGGGGTGGCCCGGATCAAGCCAAGGATTTATCCACGATATCACGGACCCTTGCCGCAATTCGTGACAATTCGGGATCGTCGATGCCCAGGGTTTCCAGGTGCGTGACGGTCGACCACAGGTATTCCCGGTTCGGACCGCGCCCGCCATGGGCATGGGCGATGATCTCGGCCTGCCGTTCCTCGCTCAACCCGCCGCAGTACTGACGGTGGTCGCGGTCCACCACATAGGCCAGCGCCTCGACCTGCCGCCCGTCGTCCAGCCGCAGCGGCAGCACCCGCTCGACATAGGCGGACGAGATCAGTTCACGCTCCCGCAGCGCGGCCAGGATCGCCGCCTGCCCCGCCTCGGGAATGCGCAGCGCGAGGCCCCGGCAGGCCGCATCCGCCATCGCGTCGAGCGCCAGCACCAGCCCCGGTTCGGCCTCGGACCCGCGGTGGTGGATCGAGCTCATGCAAAAGCTGCGGTGATAGCCCGGCAGGGTCGCGGTCACCGCCTCGGCCGGGTCGAACTCCGGGTTCCACATCAGCGATCCGTAACCGAACACCCAGGACGTCATGTCGCTGCCCTTTCCTGCCACTGGCACCATGCCCCGCGACCGGCTATGCCTCGGGGGCCGGTCACCCGGTTACCATTTCGCCGCGCGGATCAGAAGGGGGCCGTCTTGAAACGCCTGTTCACCATCATCGCCGTCATCCTCGTCACCATGGTCGTGGCCTGGACCGGCTACTGGTTCTTCGCCGCCGGCAAGCTCGAAAGCGCCTATGCCAACTGGTTCGACGCCCGCCGCGCCGACGGCTGGCAGGCGGAATACTCCGACCTCTCGGTCGGCGGTTTCCCCTACCGCTTCGACACCACCTTCACCGATCTCGACATCGCCGATCCCGAAACCGGCTGGGCCTGGACCGCGCCGATGTTCCAGATCGTGGCGCTGGCCTACCGCCCGAACGAGGTCATCGCGATCTTCCCCGGCGACAGCACGCTGTCCACGCCCGAGGCGCAGTACACGATCACCAACGACGACCTGCGCGCCAGCATGCGGGTCGGCGCCTCGTCCCGGCTGCCCCTGCGCGAGGCGCGGCTGGTCGGGTCGAACATCGCCGTGACCGAAGAGGACACGCTGGGGATCGACACCCTGCGCGTCGCGGTCGAATTGCTCCCCGGTGCCACCAGCGACTACCGCATCGGCTTCTACGCCGACGGCATCACCCTGCCCGACCCCTTCCTGAACCGCGTCGCGGGCGAGGTCGCGCTGCCGCCCGAGGTGACCAAGATCAATGTCGACGCCGACGTGAAGTTCGACGCGCCCTGGGACCTCGACGCGCTCGAGGACGCCCGCCCGCAGCCGACCCACGTCCGCCTGCGCATCGCCGAGGCCGAATGGGGCCCGCTCAAGATCTCGGCCACCGGAGAGCTGAGCATCGACGAGGCCGGCCTGCCCACCGGCGAGATCGCGATCAAGGCCGAGAACTGGGAAGCCATGCTCGAGGTCGCGGTCGCCGCGGGGGCCATGTCCGAAGGCACCGCCACCGCCATCACCCGCGGCCTGACGCTGGTCGCGAACCTCTCGGGCGGACGCTCCGACAGCCTCAACGCCACCATCTCGTTCCGCAACGGCCGCGCCTTCCTGGGCCCCGTGCCGCTGGGGCCCGCGCCGGTTCTGCTGCTGCGCTGAGGCGCGTCAGCGGCAGTAGGTGCCCGACCGGTAACGCGCCGTGTCGAAGTGGAAGTGATCCTGGTGGAAGCGGTCCGATTTCGGACCCAGCACGGTGCCGAACGGACCGCAGGCCGACCGGTGCAGCGCCTGGAGCACCGGCCCCAGCTTGGGGTCGCTCCAGTGGTTCAGCACCGTGACCTCCTGCCCGTTGCGCAGCCGGAACCCCGCGATGTCGATCGCGTGGCCCTTGCCGTGTTCCGAGATCCGGGCGCCGCGCTGGTTGTTGCGCGTCCGGCAGGCGTAATGCGCCGCGACCCGCAGTTGCACCAGCCCGTCGCCATAGCCCTTGAGCGCGGGCCGCGCCGCCTGGCCGACCCAGGCGTTCAGCGCCCGCGCGGTGGTGCAGTCCATCACCGCGTGGGTCGACAGCGAGATCCCCGAGACGGATGAGACGCGGACCGCCTCGTCCAGCCCGCAGGCGGAATTGGAGGAGCTGACCTTGCCCACGAAGATCCCCTGGATCGACGGGTCGCCGCAGATCTTCTGGCCGGTGCGCCCGGTCTCGACCCGCTTGGCGTTGTCCTCGACGTTGCGGGTCCGGGTCCGCGGCCGCAGCAGCGCCATCAGGGTGTTGTCCTTCGGTTCCGCCTCGGGCTGCACGCCCAGGTCCTCGGGGGTGGGCGCGTTGGCCTCGGTCGGCGGCGGCGCGGGCGACGGCCCGTCGGTCGCCGTCTCGAGCCCCAGCATCCCCAGCACGGTGTTCGGGCGCTCGGCCGTGTCCGGCGCGACGCCGACATCCTGCACCGTCGAACCGCGAGCCTCCGGCGCGGCCTCGGCCACAGCTTCGGGTGCGGGGGCCGGTGCGGCCTCGGGCTCAGGGGCCAGCCCACCGGGCCGCACGCGGGGCCGCAGCGCCGTGCGCGGCGCTGCGGCCGATGCGCTGGCAGCAGGGGCGTCCGTCGCGGCGGGGGCCGGTGTCGGTGCGGCGGGTTTCGCCGCGGGCCGGACCGGCGGCGCCACCTGCGGCGCGGTCTGGGCCACCGGCGCCGGCGCGGCCGTCTCGGCCGGTGCGGGCGCCTCGGCCACGGCGTCGCCGCCACGGGCGACGGGTCTCAGCGACTGGGTCGGCGGCGCAGCCTGGGCCGCGCCTGTGGTGGCGATCGCCAGGAGGATCGCCAGCCGTTTCATGACCGCTTGGTGCCCCGGCCGAAGTCCGGCGCATCGGTGTCCTGCCCGGCATCGATGATGCCGCGGCGGATCGCGCGGGTGCGGGTGAAATAGTCGTGCAGCAGATCGCCGTCCCCGGTCCGGATCGCCCGCTGCAACGCAAAGAGCTCCTCGGTGAAGCGGCCCAGAATCTCCAGCGTCGCGTCCTTGTTGGTCAGGAACACGTCCCGCCACATGGTCGGGTCCGAGGCCGCGATGCGGGTGAAATCCCGGAACCCCGCGGCCGAGTATTTGATCACTTCGCTGTCTGTCACGCGTCTCAAGTCATCTGCCACGCCTACCATGGTATAGGCGATAAGGTGCGGCGTGTGCGAGGTCACGGCAAGAACCAGGTCGTGATGAGCGGGATCCATCTCATCTACATGTGCGCCCATGCCTTCCCAGAGCGCCCGCAGACGGGCCACCGCCTCGGGGTCCGACCCCTCGACCGGCACCAGCAGCGACCAGCGGTTGTCGAAAAGCTCCGCAAATCCCGAGGTCGGGCCGGAATGCTCGGTCCCCGCCAGCGGGTGCGCGGGGATGAAGTGCACCCCCTCGGGGATGTGCGGGCCGACCGCCTCGATCACCGATCCCTTGACCGACCCGACATCCGTCACCGTCGCGCCCGGCTTCAGGTGCGGCGCGATCTCCTCCGCCACCCGGCCCATGGCCCCCACCGGCACGCAGAGCACCACGAGGTCCGCGCCCTCGACCGCCTCGGCCGCCGTGTCGCAGACCCGGTCGCAGAGCCCGATCTCGCGCGCGGTGTCGCGGGTCGCCGCGGTCCGGGCATAGCCCGTGACCTCTCCGGCCAGCCCGCCACGCTTCATCGCCCAGAACATGGACGAGGCGATCAGCCCCAGCCCGATCAGCGCGACGCGATCATAGACCTGTGCCATCAGCGCACCCCCTTGAACGTGCCGATGGCGTGGATCACCCGGCGGCAGGCGCTTTCGTCGCCCACGGTGATCCGCAGGCAGTTCGGCAGGCCGTAACCCGCGACCTTACGCACCAGGATCCCGTTGTCCTTCAGCACCTTGTCGCAGTCCTCGGCCCGCTTGGCATCGGCGAACCGCGCCAGGACAAAGTTCGCATGGCTCTCGTCGCAGTCCACGCCCATCTGCACCAGCTGCTGACGCAGCCAGTCCCGCCAGCGCGCGTTCTCGTCCCGGCAGCGCCGGGTGAAGTCCACGTCGCGCACCGCCGCCTCGGCCGCCGCCATCTGCCCCTCGGACAGGTTGAAGGGCTGCCGGATACGGTTCAGCACGTCGATGACCTCGCGCCGGGCATAGCCCCAGCCGATCCGGAGACCGCCCAGCCCGTGGATCTTGGAAAACGTTCGCGTCATCACGACGTTCGGGTAGGCATCGACCAGCGAGGCGCCGCCGTCAAAGCCATTGGCGAATTCCGCATAGGCGCCGTCGAGCACCAGCACCACGTGCTCCGGCAATCCGCCCGCCAGGCGCTCCAGCTCCGCCTCGTCCAGCATCGTGCCGGTCGGGTTGGCCGGGTTGGCGATGAACACGATCCGGGTGCGGTCGCTGACCGCGCGCAGGATCAGGTCGACGTCGATCCGCCGCTCCTTCTCGGCCACGGTCACCGGCGTCGCGCCGACCGCGTGGGCCAGGATCGGGTACATCGAGAATCCGTGCTCGGTGGTGATGACCTCGTCGCCCGGTCCGGCATAGGCCTGTGCGATGAACTGCAGCACCTCGTCCGATCCGACACCGCAGATGATGCGGTCGGGGTCCAGCCGGTGGACCTCTCCGATCGCCCGGCGCAGCGGCGCGTGGTCGGTGTTGGGATAGCGATGCAGGTTGACCGCCGCCCGCAGGTAGGCCTCGCGCGCCTTATCCGAGCAGCCGTAATGGTTCTCGTTCGAAGAGAGCTTGAGAACCTCGTCACGGCCCTCGATCTGCGCCTGCCCGCTCACGTAGAGCGCGATGTCCATGATACCCGGCTGCGGCCGGAGCGGATCGGTCATGTCAAACACCCCGTAAAGTCCGCCCCTCTTAGCGAAGCCGCCGGGCAAGGGCCAGTGTCCGCGAGGCCGCAGGCCCGTCCGGTGCACGATGCTCTCCGCCCGGCTGGCCCAAGCGCAACACCGCCCGGTCGCAGGCCTACCCAGCCCCGCAGACCTGCCCTTCCCTCGCCGCTTGACACCCATAACCATTCGGCTATCAATAAACCCATAACCAAACAGTTATGAGAATCGATGACCCCCTCCCGCGACCTCCTGTTCAAGAGCCTGTCCGATCCAACCCGCCGGGCGATCTTCGAACGGCTCTGCCGTGACGGCGCGCTGACCGTCGGCACCCTGACCGAGGGCGCCGGCATCTCGCAGCCCGCCGTCTCCAAGCACCTGGCCCAGCTCAAGGCGGCCGGGCTGGTCGCGTCCACGCAGGACGGCCGGCAGACCCGCTATGCCGCCCGGCCCGAGGCGCTTGTGCCGCTCCGCGACTGGACGGCCGAGATGCAGGGCTTCTGGGAGGCCCGGTTCAGCGATCTCGAAGACCTTCTCAAGAGGATGGACCAATGACCGAAACCGCCACCGCCACGCGCACCGTCACCGTGGAGCGCGACCTGCCGCATCCCCCGGCCAAGGTCTGGCGCGCCCTGACCGAAAGCCACCTGATCGAGGACTGGCTGATGAAGACCGATTTCCGCCCCGTGCCGGGCCACGTGTTCGAGATGACCGCCGACTGGGGCACCGTCCGCTGCGAGGTGATCGAGGTCGCGCCGCAGAGCGCCCTGGCCTATTCGTGGAATGCGGGCGACCTGGCTTCGACCGTCCACTGGACCCTGACCGAGACGCCGACCGGCACCCGGCTGACGATGGAACAGACCGGCTTCCGCGACGACCAGCCGATGTACTACGGCGGCGCGAAGCTGGGCTGGCCGCGCTTCTTCGACGCGCTGGAAACCGTGCTCGACGGGATGGAGTGACGGAACCATGACCCGGATGATCCGCCAGCTGCACCGCTGGCTCTCGATGCTCTTCACCCTCGTGGTCGCCGGCATCTTCGCGATGCTGGGACTGGGGATCGAGGTGCCGCAATGGCTCTACATGCTGCCCCTCGCGCCGCTCTTCCTGCTGATGGCCTCGGGGCTCTGGCTTTTCGCCCAGCCCTACCTGCGGCGCGGCGCGGCGGGGTGACACGGCGGCCTGCCGCTGGCCTCGGGCGGGTGGGGTTCCACCCCACCCCGACACCAACATCCCGTAACCACCCCGTACGCCCGACGTCGGTGCAAAACACCGACGCAATACCGACGTGATACCGACGCGATACCGACGTCAGATCAGCCGTTCCAGGACGTTCCGGAAGGCCCAGGGATTTTCCTCGTCCAGGTCCTCGGGGAACTGGGTCTGGCGGTCGGTCAGCGGGGTCCAGTCGGTGTAATGCCCCTCGACCGGCCCGAGGTATGGCCGCTGCACCTCGAGGCAGCGCCGGTGGTCCATCTCGTCGGTCTCGACGATCCCCGCCCGCGGGTTTTCCAGCGCCCAGACCATGCCGGCCAACACCGCGCTCGTCACCTGCAGCCCCGTCGCGTTCTGGTCCGGCGCCAGCGTCTTGGTCTCGTCGTTCGACAGGCGCGAGCCGTACCAGAGCGCGTTCTTCTCGTGCCCGAACAGCAACACCCCCAGCTCGTCGATCCCGCCCGGCTCGATCTCGTCCACGTCGAGGATGTGGTGGTCCTCCTGGATCTGGCTCGACCCGAACATCTCGTGCAGGCTCAGGATCGCGTCGTCGCAGGGGTGATAGGCATAGTGGCAGGTCGGCCGGAACTCGGGCATCTCGACCTTGCCCACGGTGTAGTAATCCGCGATCGAGATCGCCTCGTTATGCGTCACGAGAAACCCGAACTGCGGCCCCGGCGTCGGGCACCAGGTCTTGATCCGGGTGTTGGCGCCCGGCTGCTCCAGCCAGATACCCGCCAGGCAACCCGTTGAAAACGTGTGCGCATTGTCGGGCATCCAAGTCTCCGCCGTGCCCCAGCCCAGCTCGGCCGGCTGGAACCCCTCGGCGATGAACCCCTCGACCGACCAGGTGTTGACGAAGTGCCCCGGCTCGCGCGGTTCCTTGCGGACCTGGGTGTCGCGCTCGGCGATGTGCACGCCCTTCACGCCCAGCTCCATCATCAGCCGGGCCCAGCCCTCGCGGTCCACCGGCATTGCCACGTCGCGGCCCGTGTCGGCCGCCAGCATCAGCAGCGCCTCCTTCACGAACCACGACACCATGCCCGGGTTCGCGCCGCAGCAGCTGACCGCCGTGGTGCCGCCCGGGTTGGCCGCCTTCTCGTCCCGCACCCGCTGGCGCAGGGCGTAGTTGGTCCGCTCGGCGTTGTCCTCGGTCCCGAAGTAGTAGCCTGCCCAGGGCTCGACCACCGTGTCGATGTAGAGCACCCCGTTCTCGCGGCAGAACCGCATCAGGTCGAGCGAATCCGTGTCCACCGACAGGTTGACGACAAAGCCCCGGCCCGGCTCGATCAGCCCGCCCAGGACGTCGCGGTAGTTCGCCTCGGTCAGCGCCTCGGTCACGAGCTTCGGCACCCGCCCCGCCAGCTCCTTGTGCAGCGCCGGGTTCGGCTCGATCACCGTCAGCTTCTCGCGGTCGAACTCGAAATGCCGCTCGATCAGAGGCAGCGTCCCCCGCCCGATCGAGCCAAAGCCGATCAGGATTACCGGGCCGTCGATCCGGGCGTACACGGGATGGGTCATGGGCGTCGTACCTCCTAAGTTCACGGTGACACACACTATCACCGCGCCGAGCCGCGTCCATGCCGCAGCGCGGCGCGGCGATCAAGAGAGGTCCGCGCGGCCGCTCGCAGCCTCGTGACCGGGCAGCCCTTGCCCGGGGGCAGCGTGAACATATCATGAACATCATGCCCATGACCCTCCAGGACAAGCTCGCGATTCTCTCGGACGCCGCCCGCTACGACGCCTCCTGCGCCTCGTCCGGCACCAGCCGGCGGGACAGCACCGGGGGCGGGCTGGGCTCGACCGAAGGCTCCGGCATCTGCCACGCCTACGCCCCCGACGGCCGCTGTATCTCGCTGCTGAAGATCCTGATGACGAACTTCTGCATCTACGACTGCGCCTATTGCGTGAACCGCGTCTCCTCGAACACCCCGCGCGCCCGGTTCGCGCCGGAAGAGGTCGTGCACCTCACCCTCGAATTCTACCGCCGGAACTACATCGAGGGGCTGTTCCTTTCCTCGGGCATCATCCGTTCGCCCGACCGCACGATGGAGGACATGGTCCAGATCGCCCGCACCCTGCGCGAGCGCGAGGGGTTCAAGGGCTACATCCACCTCAAGACCATCCCCGACGCGGCGCAGGAGCTGATCGACCAAGCTGGCCTCTACGCCGACCGGCTGTCGGTGAACGTCGAGCTGCCCACTGACGCGGCCGTCGCCGCCTACGCGCCCGAGAAATCGCCGGCGACCATACGCGACGCCATGGCCGGGGTGAAGTCCCGCCGCGCCGCCGCCAGGGACCGCAGCCACACCGGCAAGCGCCCGCCCCGCTTTGCCCCGGCGGGCCAGTCCACCCAGATGATCGTCGGCGCCGACGGCTCGAACGACGCCACGATCCTCACCACGTCGACGCGGCTCTACGGCGACTTCGGGCTCAAGCGCGTCTACTATTCCGCCTTCTCGCCGATCCCCGACGCCTCGGCCAGGCTGCCGCTGATCCAGCCGCCACTGCTGCGCGAACACCGGCTCTACCAGGCCGACTGGCTGATGCGCTTCTACGGCTTCGAGGCGCGCGAGATCACCGCCGCCAGCCCGGACGGCAACCTCGACCTCGCGGTTGATCCGAAACTCGCCTGGGCGCTTGCGCACCGGGCGCTCTTCCCGCTCGACGTGCAGCGGGCCGAGAAGCCGCTCCTCCTCCGCGTCCCGGGGTTCGGCACCAGGACGGTGCAGCGCGTCCTCGCCACCCGCCGCCACCGCACCCTCCGCTGGGACGACCTGAAACGCATGGGCGCGAACCTCAGGAACGCCCGCCCCTTCATCACCCTAGCCGACTGGTCCCCCGGCCGCCTGACCGACAGCGCCGACCTGCGCGCCCGCTTCGCCCCGCCGCCCGAACAACTCTCACTCTTCTGACCCCGCCCCCATCTTCCCCTGGTCCCCATATCCTCGGGGGGTCCGGGGCAGACAGCCCCCCGGGTCCCTCCACCCGCACCATGCCCACAATCGACCTCCCCCGCCTGCACACGGACCGCGCCTGGCGCGACGCCGCCCGCCGCCTGATCGCCGCGCAGATCCCGCCCGAGGACGTGCTCTGGACCTTCGCGACGCCCGCGCAGGACGACCTCTTTGCAGGCACCACGCCCGCCCCGATGCCGACCGCCCCGATCACCGTCCCGAAGAGTTTCGTCGCACTGGCCGACACCGTGGCCTGGCACGCCGATCCCGAGCGGTTCGCCCGGCTCTACGCCCTGCTCTGGCGGCTGCGGGATCACCCCGGACTGATGCAGGACCGCGGCGACCCCGACCTCGCCCGCCTGCGCCAGATGGAGAAGAACGTGCGCCGTTGCGCGCACAAGATGAAGGCCTTCGTCCGGTTCCGCGACATCGACGGCGACGGCCCCCGCCGCGCCTTTGCCGCTTGGTTCGAGCCGACCCACCACACGGTGGAGCCGACGGCCCCCTTCTTCACCCGCCGCTTTGCCGACATGGACTGGATGATCGTCACCCCCGACGTGACCGCCCGCTTCGATGCGGGCCGGTTGAGCCTGCACGAGGGACAACCGAAACCCGACCTGCCCGAGGACGGGGCCGAGGCGCTCTGGGGCACGTATTTCCGGAACATCTTCAACCCGGCGCGGGTGAAGGTGCAGGCGATGACATCCGAGATGCCGCGCAAGTACTGGAAGAACATGCCCGAGACGCGGCACATCCCCGAGCTTCTGGCCAATGCCGAACGCCGCGCGCGCGAGATGGCCGAGGCCGCGCCGAGCCTGCCGCCGCTCCGCGCGGGCCGCATCCTCGACCGGCTGCACGAGGACCGGCGGGCGGACCCGCTGAGCTTCGCGGCACTGGCGGCCCGTGCGGAGGAAGAGAACCGGCGCGCCGAACCGGGATATGGCCGGATCGTGCTGGGCGAAGGGCCGCAGGACGCCGCGTTGATGATCGTCGGCGAACAGCCCGGCGACGAAGAGGACCGCGCCGGTCGCCCCTTCGTCGGTCCCGCCGGGCAGCTCTTCGACCGGGCGGCGCAGACCGCGGGCCTCGACCGCAGGCAGGCCTATGTCACCAACGCGGTGAAGCGCTTCAAATTCCAGATGCGCGGCAAACGCCGCATCCACCAGGCACCGAACCGGGGCGAGGTGCAGCATGGCCGCTGGTGGCTCCGGCAGGAGGTCGATCTGGTCAAGCCGCAGCTGATCCTGGCCATGGGCGCCAACGCCGCCGAGGCGTTGACCGGGCGGCGCGACGGCATCCTGGCCCGGCGCGGCATGGTGGAAGAGACAGAGTTCGGCCCGGTCCTGCTGACCCTGCACCCCGCCTACCTTCTGCGCCTGCCGGACCCGGCGGCACGAGAGGCCGCGACGGCACATTTCCGCGCCGATCTTGCCATGGCCGTCGCCCGGCTGACCGCGTGACCGTCAGACGCCCGCGCCGTCCGCGGGCTTCCATCGGAACCCCGCGCGGATGACACCATGGTCGCCTGTGCCGCTGACCTTGTGGTCGTCGAAGTTCAGGTGATCGTTCTCGACCGTCATCCCCTCGAAGGCCCAGAGGCGGTCCTTGGAATTGTCATAGAACTGCTCGGAGATCAGGATGTGGTCGAGGCTCTCGCGCTGATCCTGGTAGACATGGGTGTAATAGACATCCCGGACCGAGCGGTATTCCTGCAACGTCTGCGCGGTGTAGAGCGCGTTGTCCCCGCCGCCCTCCGACAGCGTTGTCAGGTAGCGCGGCTGTTCGGTCATCACGTTCAGGGTGTTCGACATGTTGGCATCGTTCATGTCGCCGATCACCACCACCGGCGTGTTGGTGCCCTTGGTGATGCGGCTGATCAGCACCCGCAGCGCCGTTGCCTCGGCGGTCCGCCGGATCGTCGACAGGGCATAACCGATGGCGGTGGCATGGGCGCGGTGCGTGTCGCGATCGTACCACTCCTCGCGCCAGACCTCGGCCGGGCGGCGCGACTTGAAGTGGCAGACGAAGACATCGATGACCGGCGTCTCGGGATGCGGCTGCACCCGGCAATGCAGCACCGGGCGCGAGAAGGTCGACAGCGTGACCGAGATCGCGTCTTGCTGCGGGTCGTCGCCGGTCGACCGCAGGACAAGTTCGGGCGGGAAATTCGTGATCCACTCCGGCTCGCCGACCAGCACGTCGGACCGCACGGCGGCGGCACAGACGATGCGGGTGCCGGGATGGCCGGGCGGCACCAGCGGCCGGTGACTGGCATCCAGCCCTGCCGCCGCCAGCGCGGCATCGAGCGCCTCGGCCGCCCAGAGCTCCTGGAACCCGATCACGTCGGCGGCAAGGCGGCGCAGGGTGCGCCCGGTCCAGTCGATCTTGCGGTCATAGACCTCCTGCGACCAGCCATCGGGGTCGGAGTATATGGCCGCCCCTGGCAGCTGCAGGTTCAGCAGGTTGAACGAGGCAAAGGAAATGTCGCGGGCCGCCATGGGCACAACCCTTTCAGGAATGAGGTCGATCAAATTCCCCGCAGGATAGCGTCCTGCCCATGACGTCGCAATGACAGGGCCCGGACGCGGTGACGTCCGGGCCCTGCGGAGGCGCAACCGGGTGGCGGCGTTCAGGTGGCCAGCGCGGCCTTCACCACCTCGGAGAGCGGCGTGGTCGGGCGACCGATCAGACGGGACAGCGTGCCGTCGTCGCTCTGCAGCGCGCCATTGGCCGCGTCGGCGTCCCAGCCGGCAATCGCTCCGGCAAGGCCCGCGTCGAGGCCGACCCCTTCCAGCACCTTGGCGTATTCGGGCGCGGGCAGGTCGGTGTAGACGACGGGCGTGCCGCTTTGCGCCGTGATCTCGGCCGCGAGGTCGGCAAGGGTGAAATCCCCATCGCCCGCCAGTTCATAGGTCTTGCCCGCATGCCCGCTGCCGGTCAGCACCGCGACGGCGGCGGCGGCGTAGTCGTCCCGCGCCGCGCCCGAGATCCGGCCCTCACCCGCGCTGCCCAGCACCGCGCCATGGGTCACGGCCATCGGGGCATTGGATGCGTAGTTCTCGGTGTACCAGCCGTTGCGCAGCAGGGTCGTGGGGATGCCGCTCGCCGCCAGCGCCGCCTCGGTCGCGCGATGTTCCTCGGCCAAAGACAGCGGGTTGATGTCGGCATTCAGGATCGAGGTGTAGACGATGTGCCCCACGCTCGCGGCCCTGGCGGCCTCGATGATCGCCGCGTGTTGCACCGCACGCTTGCCGACCTCGCTCGACGAGATCAGGAGCAGCGTGTCGACACCGGCAAGCGCCGGGGCCAGCGTTTCGGGGCGGTCGTAGTCGGCAACGCGGACCGTCACACCCAGATCGGCGGCCTTTTCCGGCGAGCGGGCCAGCGCGATCACCTCCGTCACGCCCTTGTCCTTCAACTGCGCGATCACCTTGCGGCCAAGCTGGCCGGTTGCGCCTGTCACTGCGATGGTCATGGAAACCTCCTTGGTTCTTCGCATGTCACGAGCAGATAGCCACTTGCTTACAAATCGTAAGTACTTACATTTTCGTAAGTGAAAGATTTTTCCGCCCACGGAGATCGTGACGATGCCCGGCCCCTTTCCCTCGCCCCTGCCGCCCAACGTGATGTCGGCCAACTGCCCCTCGCGCGAGGTGTTGCGCCAGCTGACCAGCCGCTGGGGGCTGCTGGTGCTGATCGCCCTCCGCGACGGCACGTTCAGGTTCGCGGAACTGCGCCGCCGGATCGACGGGGTAAGCGAACGGATGCTGTCGGAAACGCTGGGCAACCTCGTGCGACTCGGCCTCGTCACCCGGCACGACCATGCCGAGGTGCCGCCGCGGGTCGACTACGCGCTCACCGAGCTGGGCAACGAGGCGGCCGAACGGCTCTTTGCGCTCGCCGGCTGGATCGAGGCGACGCTGCCGGCGTTCGACACCGCCGCTCCGGCCGCGAAATAGAGAAAGGGCCGCGCCTTGCGGCACGGCCCTTCCGGATCGGGTGGCGCGGAACCCTAGTTCTGCGCGTAGAATTCGATCACGAGGTGCGGTTCCATGATGACCGGGTACGGCACGTCCGACAGGGCCGGGGTGCGCACGAAGGATGCGGTCATCTTGGAGTGGTCCACCTCGAGGTAGTCCGGAACGTCACGCTCGGGGAGGCCTGCGGCCTCGAGCACCGATGCGTTCTGCTTCGACTTCTCGCGAACCTCGACGACGTCGCCCTCTTTGACGCGGTACGACGGGATGTTCACGCGCTTGCCGTTCACCAGGACGTGGCCGTGGTTCACGAACTGACGGGCCGCGAAGATGGTCGGCACGAACTTGGCGCGGTAGACGACGGCGTCCAGGCGGCGCTCGAGCAGGCCGATGAGCAGCTCACCGGTGTCGCCCTTCACACGCTCGGCTTCGGCGTAGATGCGGCGGAACTGTTTCTCGGTCAGGTCGCCGTAGTAGCCTTTCAGCTTCTGCTTGGCGCGCAGCTGCAGACCGAAGTCCGACATCTTGCCCTTGCGGCGCTGGCCGTGCTGGCCGGGGCCGTATTCGCGGCGGTTGACCGGGGACTTCGGACGGCCCCAGATGTTCTCGCCCATGCGGCGGTCGATCTTGTACTTGGCAGACGTGCGTTTGGTCACGGCTGATCTCCTTCAAAAAAGTGGTGCCGCCCCGGGGGCGGCGGATGAAGGGCGTTGTCCTCTGGGCGAACCCTGACAGGCATACCCCTTGCGGGGGCCACCAACACCAATGAAGGCGCGCTTATACGCGCCCCGGCGGGGCTGTCAACCGGAAGAATGGGCCGTTCAGGCCGCTTCGCGCAGGAGCAGCGCCGCCTCGGGCGCGGTCAGGCAGCGGCGGGCGAACGCGCCATAGGCAAAGGGATCGTCGCGCACCTCGGGCATGCCCGCCAGCAGCGCGCGCCGGTCGGCGGCCCCGAGCGCCCCGAGCGAGGCGGCGGCGGGGTGGAAGCTTTCGCTTTCGATTCCGTTGGCCCAGATGATCTGGTGCGACGGCAGCAGGAGGTGGATGTACTGCACCTCGGTCATGCGGCTGTCCTGCACGATGGCGCCGCCGCGCAACAGGTCGCGGGCGGCCACCAGCACCTCGTCGGTGTTGAAGAGGTCCCGCGCGGCGCGGCCACGGATCAGCAGCCGGTGTTCGGGCGACACCAGCAGTTCGGGGTTCGGTCGGCGATGGCCGAGCGCCCCGGCCCGGATCCGGATCGGGCGCAGCCAGGGCATCGCGTGCAGGCGCGCGCCGCTCATCCGCCGCGCCCCGGCCCAAAGCACCGGCTGCGGGCCGGCATCGCGCGTCAGGACATAGTCGCCCTCGGCCAGCGTCTCGACCGGGCGGGGGCCGGCGGGGGTCGCGATCCGGGTGCCGGGGGTGAAACAGATGTAGCCGCTGCCGTCATCCTCGCGGGCATTCAGCGCCGACTGCCGCGGATCTTGGCAAACCTCGACCACCCAGAGGTCGGTGCCGCGCGGCGGCAGGTCGCCTTCGATCTTCAGCAGGCGCCGGGTGCCGTGCCCGGTGTCGATCAGCCCGAGGCGGTAGAGGTCCAGCCCGTCGGTCACGGTGAACCCGGTCTCGGCCTCGTCGTCCTCCTCGTCATCCGGCAGGCCGACCCGGATCGGGCGCGCCGCGCCCCCGGCGAGGCGCCGGGCGGACCGAGCCGCCCGCCTCCGGGTCTCGAGCCCCTCGCCCGCCAGTTCCAGCTGCAGCAGCGCGGTCGGTCCGTCGACGCGCACCGCCTCGCCCCGCCAGGACCAGACCGATCCGGGCGTCAGCGCCTCGACCGGAGCGGCGGTCAGGCCGTCCACGCTGGTCTGCGTCCAGGGAATCACGAAAGTGCCACGATATGCCGTGCCCATGACCTGCCTCTGCTCTCTCCGCCGTTCCGGCGATTGTTTCCGTAACGGTAACAGAGTTCCGGGCAAGAGGGAATCGCCCCTGGCGATCCGTTCAGAAGGTGATGTCGAAACGCACCGATCCGATCACCTGCCCCTCGGGTTGGCCGGCGAACTCCTCGCTCAGCCAGGTCAGGCCGTAGAAGCCGCGGAACGACCGGCCTTCCCAGTGCAGCCCGGCGCGCAGGCGGGTGCGATCGAGCGCCTCGTGCGGCGCGGGCAGGTAGGTGCTGTCGTGCACCCAGGCGTGGTCGGCGCCGAGGACCAGGGTGTAGCCGAGCGCTGGCGCAGGCACCGCGCGGTAGCGCTGGCCGGTGACCGGGTCGCGCACCATCAGCCCGCCGCGCCCAACCGGGCCGAGCGTCAGGTCGAACCCGGCGCGGGCATAGGTTTCGATCCCCCAGCGGGCCTCGACGAAGGGTCGCAGCCGCAACGGACCGGCCGCGACCTCGCGCCCCGCCTCGCCCGACAGGGTCGGATGCAGTCCGTTGCCGATGCCCGCCGCGCGCACCGCGTCCGAGGGGCCGGGCACATCTATGATGTCGTGGATCGCCTGCTGGATGCGGTAAAGCTGTGTCTGGTCCCCCGTCACCACGAGGTCGGCGCCGCCGGTCACCTCGACCCCGCGCCAGAGCACGTGGCTGTGCAGGCCGAAGGACAGCGCGTTGGCATAGGGCCGGTCGCCGGGCACGACGTAGGACAGGGTGTCGGGCGCGATGATCCGACCCTCGATCCGCAGCTCGATCAGCGATCCGAAGCGCGTCGGCAGGGTGCCGTCCCAGCCCTCGGCCCAGACATGGCTCGACGCGATGGAGCCCGTCTGCCAGCGGTCGAGTCCGCCGTAGAAGACGTCGTTGTTCATGATCCGGCCGTGGCCGATGTAGTCCAGCCCCTCCGCCTGCGCGGCGGGGGCGGCCAGTGCCAGCACGGCGGCCGTGACGATCCCCTTGTGCATGGTCTGCGCTTCCTGCCTGTCCCGCCGCAGCCTAGCGCCGCACCCCCTGCCCGGCCAACGCCGGCCGGTCGGGCCGCGCCGGGCTGTTGCCGAAACGCCCCTTCAGGCGGCGTGGACGGCGGGCGCCTCGGCCGGGCTGTCGGCCTCGGCCTCCAGCCCCGGATACTTCCAGAACAGGGTCACACCGCGCGCGATGAACGAGATGTGCATCGCCGCCCAGAGGCCGTGGTTGCCGAAAACCGGGATCAGCGCGGCGGCGGCGGCGAAGTAGACGATGACCGAGATCACCATCATGTTGCGCATGTCGCGGGTCCGGGTCGCGCCGATGAAGATGCCGTCGAGCATCCAGCAGGCAACCCCGGTGATCGGCACCAGCACGATCCACGGCAGGTAGTCCCGCGCCAGCGCCCGCACGTCAGGGGCCGTCGTCATGGCGTCGATGATCGCCCCGCCCGCCAGCGCGAAGGCCAGCGCCAGCAGGACCGAGGCGCCGACACCCCAGGCCGAGACCATGATCGCCGCCCGTCGCAGCACCGGCCGCGCCCGCGCGCCGAGCGCGTGGCCGACCAGCGCCTCGGCCGCGAAGGCAAAGCCGTCGAGCGCGTGGGCCGTGATGCTGAGGAACTGCAGCAGCACCTGGTTGGAGGCCAGCGTCACGTCGCCGAAGCGTGCGCCGAGGAACATGAACGAGGTCATGATCGACAACAGCAGCAGCGACCGGATCAGGATGTCGCCGTTGACCAGCGCCATCCGCTTGAGCCGGACAGGGTCGAGCACCCGCGCCCGGTCGCGCCAGTCGGTGCCGCGAAACGCGTCGCGGCAGAACCAGAGACCGATCAGCGCGCCCAGCACCTCGGAGATGACGGTCGCCAGCGCCACGCCCGGCACCCCCCAGTCGAGGCCCAGCACGAACCAGAGGTCGAGCAGGATGTTCACGCCGTTCATCGCGACCTGGATCACCAGCACCGCCGCGGTCCGTTCCTGCGCGATCAGCCAGCCGGTGATGCCGAAGACCGCGATGGCGAAGGGCGCCGACATGACGCGGATCGACAGGTAGTCGTGGGCCATCGCCTCGACCTCGGGCGAGGCGGGCGAAAGACCGAGCGCGGCGGAAAAGAGCGGCACCTGCAGGGCGAAAAGGGCCAACCCGCCGACGAAGGCCACGATCAGCGCCCGCGACAGGAGCGCCGCGACCTCGGCCGCGTTCCGCGCGCCGAGGGCCTGGCTGGTCAGGCCGGTCGTGCCCATCCGGAGGAACCCGAAGATCCAGTAGATCGAGGTCAGGATCACCGCGCCGATGCCGACCGCGCCGATCGGTTCGGCCTGGCCCAGCTGCCCCACCACGCCGGTGTCCACCGCGCCCAGAATCGGCACCGTCGCGTTCGACAGCACGATCGGCACCGCGATGTGCAGGATCCGGCGGTTGCTCAGCTGCGGCGGGGCGGCGGCGTCGGGTGCGCTCATGCCTCCGCGTCCGGGACGGGCGGCGGCATCACGAAATGGCCCATGGCCTGGGCAAACGGTCTTTCGCGGTTGTCCTGCCAGGCCTCGACCAGCACGCTGGCATAGCGCCGGCCCGACCGGGTGATCTGGGCGCGGGCATAAGCGTCGCGCGGCAGGCCCGAACGCAGGTAGTCGATGGTGAAGTCTACCGTCTTGGGCAGGCGCGGCAACTGGCCCGCCGCCAGTGCCTCGGCATCGACCTCACCGCTTTCGAATCGCGGCCAGAGCATCGCCCAGCTCAGCCCCACGACCGCCGTCACCTCGAGAAAGGCCGAGGTCACGCCGCCATGCAGCGCGGGCAGCATCGGGTTGCCGATCAGCATGTCCTGATAGGGCAGCACCGCGGTCAGCTCGTCCCCGCGGCGTTCGAACTGGATCCCGAGGAACGCCATGTAGGGCACGCCCTGCACCAACGCCTTGAGCGCGGCGTCGCGCCGCTGTTTCACCACTTGTACCGGTTCGGGCCGCTTCGCCATCAGTTCGTCACCGTGAAGGACCCGGTCGCCGTCGCCACCGGCGTCCCGGTCTCGCTGTCCGTGGCCACCGCGCGGACAAAGGCGACCGAGCGCGTCATGTGGTGGCAGGTGGCCCGGGCGGTGATCGCGTCACCGGGCCTGGCCGCGCGCATGTACTCGATTCTCAGGTCCAGCGTCGCCGTCACCCTCGGCGCGTCGGGGTGGCTCATCACCGCCGCCCCGCAGCATGTGTCCATCAGCGTCGACACCGCGCCGCCCGCGATCACGCCGGTTTCCGGGTCGCCGATCAGCCGCCTGTCGTAGGGCAGAACCATCTCGGCCTCGCCGCTGCCGATGCTGTCCAGCCGGATCGAAAGCGCGTTGGCATGCGGGATCGCCTCGATGAACTGCTGTGCGATCTGTCGCCTCGTGGCGTCGTCCATGGAATTGCCTTTCTGCCGTCACCGGGCATATCAACCGGTATGACAATCGGATGCAAGGCGGGGCGGTTGCCCATCGGGCACGAACCCCCTATCCTTTCGAGAGCCTGTTCGCAGAAGGATCAGAAAGCGGGCCATGAGTGACGAGCGGATCACGTTCAAGGAGATGTGCGCACGGTTCGACGTGACGCCGCGCACCCTGCGTTACTACGAATACATCGAGCTGCTGCAGCCCGACCGCGAAGGCCGGTCCCGGTTCTACGGCAAGCGCGAGGTCGCGCGGATGAAGCTGATCCTGCGCGGCCGCAAGTTCGGATTCCCGCTGGAAGAGATCCGCCAGTGGCTGCTGATCTACGAGGAAGCCGGCAGCGAGGCGCAGGCGCGCGAGTGGATCACCGCGGCCGATCGGCAGCTGACCGAGCTCTACGCGCAGCGCGACCAGCTGCAGGAAGCGATCGACGAATTGAAGACTTTGCGCAACGACACCGCCGACGGCCTCGACATCCCGTTGGTATAGGTTGTTCCGCGACGTAAAGACTCGTATTCAACGCCTCTATGGGGCGGGTCCACTCCCACGCCGACGCAAGGAAATTACGATTGACCTTCGGTCAACTTGACTGATGTTACGTCATCGAAAAAGTGACGTGGCGTTGCGATTACGTAAACGTCACTTTCCATTGTATCGGTCGCGAGCCTGTCCCATTTCGCGTGCCGTCCGGGCAACCTTGGCCGGATGGTTTAGTGACTTAGGAAGGAACGAGTAAACGATGACCGAAGACACGATGACGATCCGCGCGATGTGTGACGCTTTCGACGTAACGCCTCGCACCCTGCGTTTCTACGAAGCCAAGGAGCTGCTGTTCCCGATCCGCATTGGCCAAAAACGCCTCTTCACCCGGCGCGACCGGGCCCGGCTGAAACTGATCCTGCGCGGCAAGCGCTTTGGCTTCAGCCTCGAGGAAATCCGCCAGCTGCTGGATCTCTACTATATCGGCGACCAACAGAAGACGCAGCTGGAGAAGACCTTCGAGGTCGCCCAGGACCGTCTGGCCGATATGAAGAAGCAGCGCGAGGAACTGGACGCGGCCATCGACGAGCTCGAAGAGCAGATGGGCTGGGGCGCAAAGATCATCGCTTCGCTCAACGAAGAGAAGAACGCGGCCGAGTGAACGCGATGGCTCGGCTGCTGAATCCTTGTCTATTGGGAGAAAGACATGCCGAGCTATTCCGCACCCGTGAAGGACATGCAGTTCATCCTGCATGACGTCCTGAACGTTTCTCAGAGCGACATCCCCGGTTTCGACGAGCTGGACGCCGATTTCACCGGCGCCATCCTCGAAGAGGCCGGCAAGATCGCGGGCGAGGTGCTGGCACCTCTGAACCCCGTCGGCGACCAGGAAGGCTGCCGGCTTGAAAACGGCGTCGTCTACACCCCCAAGGGGTTCAAGGCGGCGTTTGACCAGATGCGCGAGGGCGGCTGGACCGGCCTCGACTGCGACCCCGAATACGGCGGCCAGGGCATGCCCTCGGTGCTGGCGACCTCCGTGGGCGAGATGTTCTCGGCCGCGAACATGGCCTTCACCATGTACCAGGGTCTGACCCATGGCGCCTATTCGGCCATTCACGCCCATGGCTCGGACGAGCAGAAGGCGAAATGGCTGCCTAAGATGGTGACCTGCGAATGGACCGGCACCATGAACCTGACCGAACCGCATTGCGGCACGGACCTCGGGCTCATGCGGACCAAGGCCGAACCGCAGGACAACGGCACCTACAGGATTTCCGGCCAGAAGATCTTCATCTCGGCCGGCGACCACGACATGTCCTCGAACGTCGTGCACCTGGTGCTGGCCAAGATCCCCGGCGGCCCCGAGGGGATCAAGGGCGTCTCGCTCTTCATCGTGCCCAAGTTCCTCGTCGATGACGACGGCAAGGTCGGCGCCCGCAACGGCGTGTCGGTGGGCAACCTCGAAGAAAAGATGGGCATCCACGGCAATGCCACCTGCGTGATGAACTACGACGAGGCCGAGGGCTACCTGCTGGGCGAGGCCCACAAGGGCATGCGCGCCATGTTCACCATGATGAACGAAGCGCGCCTCGGCGTCGCGGTGCAGGGCCTCGCGGTGGCGGAAGCCGCCTACCAGAACGCCGTCGACTACGCCAAGGACCGCCTGCAGGGCCGCGCCGTCACCGGCGTCGAGAACCCCGATGGCCCGGCCGATCCGCTGATCGTGCACCCCGACATCCGCCGGTCGCTGATGGACCAGAAGAGCTTTACCGAGGGCGGCCGCGCCTTCGCGCTCTGGGGCGCCGAGATGATCGACCGCAGCCACCGCAACGGCGACAAGACGGCCGAGGGCACGATCTCGCTCCTGACGCCGGTGCTCAAGGGCTTCCTCACCGACCAGGGCTTCGACATGGCCGTGCTGGCGCAGCAGGTCTATGGCGGCCACGGCTACATCGAGGAACACGGCATGAGCCAGTTCGCCCGCGACGCCCGGATCGCCATGATCTACGAAGGCGCGAACGGGGTGCAGGCGCTCGACCTCGTGGGCCGCAAGCTGGCCGCCGAGGGCGGCAAGCCGGCGATGGCCTTCTTCGAGATGGTCAAGTCCTTCTGCAAGGAAAACGCCGGTGACGAGGACTTCGACCGCGCCTTCATCGAACCGCTGAAGACCGCCTCGAAGCACCTGCAGGAAGCGGCGATGTTCTTCATGCAGAACGGCATGAAGAACCCGAACCACGCGCTGGCGGGGTCCTACGACTTCATGCACCTCTTCGGTCACGTCTGCCTCGGGCTGATGTGGTCCAGGATGGCGCTGGCCGCCAAGGCCAAGCTGGCCGAGGGCGCGGCAGACGCGGCGTTCTACGAGACCAAGATCGCGACCGGCCGCTACTACATGGCCCGGCGCCTGCCCGCGACGTCGATGCACCTGGCCCGGATCAGCTCCGGGGCGGACAGTGTCATGGCGCTCGACGCGGCCAACTTCTGAGCCGGGGACCAACCCCGCGCCTACTCCGCACAACAGGGGGGCCTGACGGCCCCACTCACGGGAAGGACGCTCGCGCGGGGATGCGCGGGCGTCCGACAACCGGCAGGAGGAGCCAGGATGCAAAGCGAATTCCGTGACAGGGACGCGACCGCCGGCATGTGCCAGTGCGGTGCCGTGCGCTATCGCATCGCCGCCGGTCCGGCGCTCGAGACGATCTGCGGCTGCCGCATGTGCCAGCGGGCCAGCGGCAACTTCGTCTCGGCCTTCTACATGGTCGCCGACGACCAGGTGGTCTGGGAGGGCACGCCGCCCGCCATCTTCGCCTCGTCCGACGTCGCCGAACGCGGCTTCTGCGCGGCCTGCGGCACGCCGCTCTACTTCCGCGAAACCGGCAGCGGCTGGACCGAATTCCTCGCCGCCACCCTGCGCCAGGGCACACCGTTCGACCCCAAGGCGCATGTCCGCAGTGCTGACACGCCCGCCTGGGCGACCCATATCGGGGACATCCCCGTGCGCGACGCCGAGGGCGCCGCCGTCACCCGCAGCCACCAGGCCCCGGAGGAGTGAGATGCCGAAACGCTTTCGCCTGACCCGCCGCTTCCCGGTCGCCATGACGGAAGAGGGCTATCGCCGCCTCAAGGGATTTGCCCGGCGCGCGAACCTCGACGAGAACGAGGCGCTGTCCTTCCTGTTCGAGAATTTCGACAGCGTGACCGACGAGGACAACCTGACCCACCGGCTGCGCCTGTTCCAGTCGGACCTGAAGGGGCGCAAGCGATGAGCGTGGCAGCGTCATCGCCAAGAGACCTGCCCGAGACGCCTGGCCGCGCTGTCGGATGCCTCCGGCGGGAGTTTAACTGGCAAGATGAAGCAGGCACCGGGTCCACCCCGCACCGCCGCGCCCAGTTGCAATCGGGCCGGGGCGGCGCGGGGCTTCACCTTGCACACCGCTCAGCTCTCCAGCCTGCGACGCAAACCCATTCGGACATGAACATGGTTAAGGGACCGTTACCGCTCCCCTTCATCTTGCCAAGTAAACTCCACGGGGGTCCGGGGTGTGAAACCCCCGGTCGCTCCGTCAACAACCGGGAGGACCACATGACGATCAAACTCCACTGCTTCGGCGAAAGCGGGAACGCCTACAAGGCTGCCCTGCCCCTCGAGCTTTCCGGCCTCGACTGGCAGCCGGTGAAGATCGACTTCTTCAACGGCGGCACCAAGACCGAGGCCTACCTGGGCATGAACGTCATGGGCGAGGCGCCGGTGCTGGAGGATGGCGAGACCGTGCTGTCGCAGTCGGGCGTCATCCAGCTCTACATCACCGAGAAGACCGGCAAGTTCGGCGGCGACACGCCCGAGGACCGGCGCGAGGTCCTGCGCTGGATGTTCTTCGACAACCACAAGATGTCGAGCCAGTGCGGCACCCAGCGGTTCCTGATGAATTTCGTCCCCGAGGAGAAGCGCCCGCAGGAGGTCATCGGCTTCCTCGCCGGGCGGCTCAAGGGCGCCTTCCGCACGCTGGACAGCGCGCTGGACGGCCGGGACTGGCTGGTGGATTCGGGCCCGACCCATGCCGATTTCTCGAACTGCGGCTACCTCTTCTACCCGGAACCCTTCGGCTTCGACCGCAAGGACTGGCCGAACATCGACCGCTGGCTCTCGAACATCGAGGCGCTGGACGGCTGGAAACACCCCTATGACCTGATGCCCGGTCGGCCTTCCGACCGCGGCCTCTGAACGAAAGGAGCACCCCATGACCGAAGCCTATATCTATGACGCCGTGCGTTCCCCGCGCGGCAAGGGCCGCCCGGACGGCAGCCTGCACGAGGTGACCGCCGTCACCCTCGGCAAGCAGATGCTGAACGCCATCAAGGACCGCTCGGGCCTCGAGGGCCATGCCGTCGAGGACGTGATCTGGGGCAACGCGACCCAGGCGATGGAACAGGGCGGCTGCCTCGCGCGGACCACCGTGCTGGCCTCGGAGCTCGACGAATCGATCCCCGGCCTGTCGATCAACCGCTTCTGCGCCTCGGGCATGGAAGCCGTGAACCTGGCCGCGAACCAGGTGAAGGGCGGCGCGGGCGAGGCCTACATCGCCGGCGGGATCGAGATGATGTCCCGCGTGCCGATGGGCTCGGACGGGGCCGCCGTGGCGGTCGATCCGACCGTGGCGCTCGACCGCTACTTCGTGCCGCAGGGCATCTCGGCCGACATCATCGCGACGCAGTACGGCATCACCCGCGACATGGCGGACGAGTTTGCCGTGCGTTCGCAGAAGCTGGCCAAGCAGGCCTGGGACGAGGGCCGGTTCGGCAAGTCGATCGTCACCGTGCGTGACGTGAACGGGCTGCCGATCCTCTCCTACGACGAATTCATCCGCCCCGGCACCGACATGCAGGCGCTCGGCGCGCTGAAGGCCTCGTTCAAGGACATGGGCGAGGCGATGCCCGGCTTCGACAAGGTGGCGAAGCTGAAGTACCCGCACCTGGAAAAGATCAACCACATCCACCACGCCGGCAACTCGTCCGGGATCGTGGACGGCTCTGCCGCCGTGCTGATCGGGTCCAAGGAGTTCGGCGAGGCCCGCGGGCTGAGGCCGCGTGCGCGCATCCGGGCGACCGCCAAAATCGGCACCGATCCGACGATCATGCTGACCGGCCCCGTCCCGGTGACCGAGAAGATCCTGCGCGAGAACGGGATGAGCATCTCGGACATCGACCTCTTCGAGGTGAACGAGGCGTTTTCGTCCGTGGTGCTGCGCTTCGTGCAGGCCTTCGACGTGGACATGGACAAGCTGAACGTGAACGGCGGCGCCATCGCCATGGGCCACCCGCTTGGCGCGTCCGGCGCGATCATCATCGGCACCCTGCTGGACGAGCTGGAGCGCTCGGACAAGGAAGTGGGCCTTGCCACGCTCTGCGTCGCCTCCGGCATGGGCGCGGCCACCATCATCGAGCGCGTGTGAGACGGGAACAGGAGTAAGAGACATGGCTGATTTCACGATGGAAAAAGGCGCCGACGGCGTCGCTGTGATCACCTGGGACCTGCCGGGCAAGAGCATGAACGTGCTCACCATGGACGGCGCGCAGGAACTGTCGGACCTCGTCGACGACGCGCTGGCCGATGACGCGGTGAAGGGCATCGTCATCACCTCCGGCAAGGAGACGATGGCGGGCGGCATGGACCTCAACGTGCTGGCGGGCATGAAGACCGGCGGCGCCGAGGCGGTGTTCGAGGGCGTGATGACCCTGCACCAGCTGCTGCGCAAGATCGAGCGCGCGGGGATGGAGCCCAAGACCAACAAGGGCGGCAAGCCGATCGCGGCCGCCGTTCCGGGCACCGCCATGGGCATCGGTCTGGAGCTGCCGCTGGCCTGCCACCGCATCTTCGTGGCCGACAATCCGAAGGCCAAGCTGGGCCTGCCGGAAATCCAGGTCGGCATCTTCCCCGGCGCGGGTGGCACCACGCGGCTGGTCCGAAAGCTGGGCGTCATGATGGCGGCCCCCTACCTGCTGCAGGCCAAGATGTCGGACCCGAAGGCGGCCCAGAAGGCCGGCATCGCGGACGAGGTCGTGGGTGACCCGGTCGCGGCGGCCAAGGAATGGGTGCTGTCCGAACCGAAGTTCGTGAAGCCCTGGGACGAGAAGGGCTACAAGATCCCCGGCGGCGCGCCCTACCACCCGGCGGGCTTCCAGACCTTCGTCGGCGCCAACGCCATGATCAACGGCGAGACCTGGGGCGCCTACCCGGCACCCAAGGCGCTGCTCTCGGCGGTCTACGAAGGTGCGCAGGTGCCCTTCGACACCGCGCTGAAGATCGAGGCGCGGTGGTTCACCTCGGTGATCATGAACCCGTCGTCCTCGGCCATGATCCGGTCGCTCTTCCTCAACAAGGAAGCGCTGGAGAAGGGCGCGAACCGGCCCGAGGCCCCCGACCAGCGCGTGAAGAAGCTGGGCGTCATGGGCGCGGGCATGATGGGCGCGGGCATCGCGCTGGTTTCGGCGCAGGCCGGGATCGAGGTGGTGCTGATCGACCAGAAGCAGGAGGCCGCCGACAAGGGCCGCGCCTACACCGAGGCGTTCCTCGACAAGGGGGTCAAGCGCGGCAAGACCACCGAGGAAAAGAAGGCCGAGATCCTCGGCCGGATCACCGCCACGACCGATTACGACACGCTGAAGGATGCCGACCTCATCATCGAGGCAGTATTCGAGGACGTCGGCGTGAAGGCCGAGGTCACGAAGAACGTCGAGGCCGTCATCCCCGCCGATTGCATCTTTGCCTCCAACACCTCGACCCTGCCGATCACCGCGCTGGCCAAGGCGTCGTCGCGCCCGGACCAGTTCATCGGCATCCACTTCTTCTCGCCCGTCGAGAAGATGCTGCTGGTCGAGATCATCAAGGGCAAGGACACCGGTGACCGGGCCGTCGCCAAGGCGCTCGACTACGTGCGCCAGATCCGCAAGACGCCGATCGTGGTGAACGACGCGCGCTTCTTCTACGCCAACCGCTGCATCATCCCCTACCTGAACGAGGGTGCGCGGATGGTGACCGAAGGCGTGGCGCCGGCGATGGTCGATAACTGCGCGCGGATGCTGGGCATGCCCGTGGGTCCGCTGCAGTTGATCGACGAGACCTCGATCGATCTGGCGGTGAAGATCGCCAAGGCCACGAAGGATGCCATGGGCGACGCCTACCCGGCCGATGCCAAGGCAACGGACGACCTGATGTTCTGGCTCTACGACGAAGGCCGCCTGGGCCGGAAGTCGAACGCGGGCTTCTACGAGTACGACGAGAAGGGCAAGCGCACCGGTCTCTGGGAGGGGCTTGAGGCGAAGTATCCGCACCAGGCCGAACAGCCCGAGATCGACGAGGTGCAGAACCGCCTGATGTTCGCGCAGGTCCTGGAAGCGGTCCGCGCGCTGGAAGAGGGCGTGCTGGAGGACATCCGCGAAGGCGACGTCGGCGCGATCCTCGGCTGGGGCTTCGCGCCCTGGTCCGGCGGTCCGTTCTCCTGGCTCGACATCATCGGGGCGGAAGAGGCGGTGAAACGCTGCGACCACCTGGCCGCGACCTACGGCGAGCGCTTCACCACTCCGAAGCTGCTGCGCGAGATGGCCGAGAAGGGGCAAACCTTCTATGGCCGGTTCGGACCGCAGGCGGCCAAGGCGGCGTAAGCCGGCGACCGCAAGGTTTGTGACAACGGGACGGCGCGTCGGGACACCGGCGCGCCGTTCGCTTTGCGCGGCCCCCGACCCTGCCCCCGGAAACGAAGAAACCGCGTCCCTGGCGGAGACGCGGTTCCTTGCGACTGCTGCTACCCTGCCCGAGGGAAATCTTAGGCGACGCGCGTCTCCGCATAGGTCGCATGGGCCGCACCGGTCCGGGCGCCGCCGTCGGCATGGGCCGCGGTGATCTCTTGCCGGATCCGGGAAATCAGGTGGCCATCCGTCTGGTCGGACAGAAGCCGGTACTCGGTGACGGGCGCGGCGTCGAAGAGCCGTTCCAGCATGTCGCCCGCGGCGGCGCAGACACAGAGCGCGCCATGGGCGGTAAAGACGATCTCGTCCTCGTCGAACTGCAGAAGGTGCACGTCGAGGCTGCCCGCGGCATCGACCCGGCGGATGCCGCAGATGCCGTCCAGCGCCTCGGCCCGGACCAGCGCAAAGGGATCGCCGGTCATCGCCTCGGCCGCATCGCTTTCCACCATCAGCCCCTGCCGCGGCAGGACGACCATCGCGTCGGCATTGCCGATCGCACCCTCGGGCACGAAGAGCGGACGGGCGCTGCGCGGGCAACGTCCCTGCCCTTCCCAGAGCCGGACGGACCGGAGGCTGCGCACCGGCTGCAGGCCGTTGTCGAAGGTCAGGACGCGGTCGCCGACGGACACATGCTCGACCCGCTGCCAGCCAAGCGCGGTGGCGACGCGGGTGCCCTCGATCAGGCCCGACATGGTGGCGTCGCCTTCCGAGGCCAGCGCGGCCTGCAGGGCGTCGTCGGTGCGTGTGCGGCGGTGAAACATGGTTCCCATGGTCCCGAGTCCGGTGGCGTTCTGCCGATGAGTGTCCCGTGCAACTCACCGGAGAATCAGGACGGCGATTGGTCCGCAAAGCGGCAAAATTGGGACATCGTTAACAAAGCCCTGACAAAGCCTTTCCGCACCCCGGGTTCGGGACCGGAGCGCGACAAATCCGGGCGGTTTCAGAAGGTGTAGCCGAAGCGGGCGATATCCTCGGCGCAGTCCTCGGCCACCAGGGCGGCGGTCGCGTCGGTGTAGTGGGTGCGGTGGTCCCGTACCCGGTCGGATGCGTTGGCGTGCCCGAGGTCCAGGGGAAAGCCGACGTGATCCCGGAGCGGGGCGGCATCGTCCTTCCAGTGCTCGAGCCGGATGTAGAGATCGCAGCAGTCGACACCGTCCGGATCGCTGACATAGCTGCGCGCCGGGTGGCTGCGAAAGGCCGCGCGGGTGCGGGGGTGGGCAAGGAAGTCGGCGAACGTCATGGCCTGCGCATCGCGCACCGCCGGATGGTCGAACCGCTGCTCGAGCAGCCAGTGGTAATAGCTGACCGCACGGTCCCAGGGATTGCGCACCATGGTGAAGACGAAGAGCTCGCGCATCTCGTCCCGGCTGACGATCCCGTCGAGATCGCAGAGCGTCGCATGTTTCCAGAGCCGCCCGCGCGCCTGCGCCCCGTCGAGCCGCCCGCGCCGACGCCGCGCCTTGGGCGTGTCGCCCAGCATCTCGTCATCCTTCATCGCCCGGGCCTCGAGCGCCAGCGCCATCGAGGTGCCGCCGGTCTTTGGGATGTGGATGAAGAGATAGCGGCGCCCGCGCGACAGGATCATGGGCGGCAGCATAGCCGCGACGCGAGACCCCACAAGCACTTGCAGCGCCCCGGGGCGGGCGGCAAGATCGCCGTCGGACCAATGGGAGGAGCGATCATGGGCTGGCTTGCCGACGAAACCGGGCTGGAACGCAACGCGGCGAACCACGTGCCACTGACGCCGCTGTCGAACCTGACCCGCGCGGCGCGGATCTGGCCGGACCGCCTGGCCGTCGTCTATGGCTCGCATCGCAAGACCTACCGCGAATACATCGAACGGGTCAGCCGCCTCGCCTCGGCGCTGGTGAAACTCGGCGTGCAGCCCGGCGACGTGGTGGCGACGATGATCCCGAACCTGCCCCCGCAGGTCGAGGCGCATTTCGGCGTGCCCGCCTGCGGCGCGGTGCTGAACGCGATCAACACCCGGCTCGACGTCGATACGGTGGCCTACATCCTCGACCACGGCGGGGCAAAGGTGATCCTGGCCGACCCGCAGTTCCTGCCCACCGTGGCCGAGGCGATCGAGAGGATGGAGGGCCCCGCCCCCATCGTGATCGAGGTGCCCGACGACCACGCCGGCGTGCACGCGCATGGTCATCACCAGAGTTACGAGGATTTGCTCGCCACCGGCGACGCGGATTTCGACTGGATCATGCCCGAGGATGAATGGGAGAGCATCGCGCTCAACTACACATCGGGCACGACCGGCCGTCCCAAGGGCGTCGTCTATCACCACCGCGGCGCGCATCTGAACGCCATGGGGCAGATCCTGTCGTGGCGGATGCAGCTCTATCCCCGCTACATGACCATCGTGCCGCTCTTTCACTGCAACGGCTGGTGCCACGCCTGGATGATCCCGCTGCTCGGCGGCACGGTGGTCTGCCTGCGCGACATCGCGGCCAAGCCGATGTTCGACGCCATCGCGGACGAGGGCGTGACCCATTTCGGCGGCGCGCCCATCGTGCTGAACATGCTGGTGAACGCGCCCGAGGATCAGCGCCGCGCCTTCGACCACGTGGTCGAGGTCTTCACCGCCGGTGCACCCCCGGCCCCCGCGACCCTCGCCGCGATCGAGCCTATGGGCTTCAACGTCACCCAGGTCTACGGCCTGACCGAGACCTACGGCCCCGCCACCGAATGCACCTGGGACGATGACGTCTGGGGCGACCTGCAGGGCGACGCCCGCGCCGCGATCAAGGCGCGGCAGGGCGTGGCGATGCCCGCCTACGAGCACATCACCGTCATGGCCGCCGAGGGGATGGAGCAGACCCCGATGGACGCCAGGACCCAGGGCGAGATCATGATCCGCGGCAACGGGGTGATGAAGGGCTACTACAAGAATCCGAAGGCCACCGAGGAGGCCTTTGCCGGTGGCTACTTCCATTCCGGCGACATCGCGATCCAGCACCCGGACGGCTATGTCCAGATCCAGGACCGGGCCAAGGACATCATCATCTCGGGCGGGGAAAACATCTCTTCGGTCGAGGTCGAGGGCGTGCTGATGGGGCATCCCGACGTGCTCCTCTGCGCCGTGGTGGCGAAACCGGACGAGAAGTGGGGCGAGGTGCCCTGCGCCTTCGTCGAGCTGAAGGACGGCCGCACGGGCGATGCCGACGCCCTGATCGCCTTTGCCCGAGAACGGCTGGCCGGGTTCAAGACGCCCAAGCGGATCGTGTTCGAGGAACTGCCCAAGACCTCGACCGGCAAGATCCAGAAGTTCGAGCTGCGCCAGAAGGCCCGCACCCTCTGACCGGTCACGAATTGCCGGGGGAACGGCGCCGGTGTAGGATGCGCCAAAAGCAGTGCAGACAGGCGTAATCCCAGCGTGACGGCCCTATCCCAATACCAGCGCCTCGAAGCGCGCGGTCTCTGGCGCGAGAACGCCGAGGCGCAGCGCCGCGAGGTCGTGGTTTCGCTGGGAGACGCCACGCTGATACTGACCGACCTCAGTGACCGGGCGCTGGCGCACTGGTCGCTGGCCGCCGTCGAGCGGCTGAACCCCGGCGAAACGCCCGCGCTCTACAGTCCCGACGGGCTCGAGGACGAGGTGCTGGAACTGCCCGAGGACGAGACCGAGATGGTGTCGGCCATCGAACGCGTCCGCCGCGCGGTCGAAAGCCGCCGCCCGCATCCCGGTCGCCTGCGTTTCGGCATGATCGGGGCGATCGTGGTGGTCGTGGCGGCGCTGGCCCTCTTCTGGCTGCCCGGCGCGCTGTCGCAGCATGCCCTGTCCGTCGTGCCACGGGTCAAGCGCGAGGCGATCGGCGAGGCGCTGATGGCGCGCCTGCAGACCGTCACTGGCCCGGTCTGTGCCGACCGCGACGGGCGCCGCGCGCTCGACGCGCTGGCGCGGCGGCTGCCGGGGGTGAACGGCCCGCCGGATCTCTTCGTGGTGCGCGACGGGGTGCGTGGCGCGGCGCACCTGCCGGGCGGGATCGTCCTGCTGAACCGGTCGGTGGTCGAGGACACCAGCGACCCGGATGTGGTGGCGGGCTACGTCATCGCCGAGCTTCTGCGCGCGCGCCGCAGCGATCCGCTGGGCGACGTGCTGCGGGCGGCCGGTCCGGTTGCCACCGTGCGGCTGCTGACCACCGGCGCCCTGCCGGAAGAGGCGCTGGACAACTATGCCCGCACCGTGCTGACCGACCCGCCGGTGGAACTGCCGGACGAGGCGCTGATCACCGGGTTCAAGGATCACCGCGTGCGGTCGTCGGCCTATGCCTATGCCCGCGACATCTCGGGCGAGAGCACGCTGACGCTGATCGAGGCCGACCCCTATGCCGAGGCACCGGCCGAACCCGTGTTGAGCGATGCGAACTGGCTGAGGCTGCAGGCGATCTGCGAGCGGTGACGGCGTGGGTGGAGAGGTGCCCCCGCCCTTCGCGATTTGTGGTGGCGCGGCGGGTGTCAGCCCGGCGCGAAGATCACCGCAGGTCGTGGGCGGACGGGGTCGCCTGGCCGGCGCGTCCCTGGGTCGAGACGACCGGCACGCGGACGGTGACGTAGCCGCCCGTCTTCTGTTCCTCGTAGGGGCGCACGATGATCTCGCGCGGGACCGTCCGGGTGAAGACCCGGTTGGTCGCGGCGATGCCTGCGGCGTTCATCTCGGCCCGGCGCAGGTTCAGGCGGTCGTCGTCGAAGGCGTTGCGATAGCCCTCGGGCACGGTGACGCGGACAGCGGCGGCGCGCTGCTGTTCATAGACATGGCGCGGCACGACGCGGACGCCGGCGGGGATCTCGTCCTCTCGCAGCACGGTGCCCGGGGCGGGCACGCGGCGGACCACGACGGCGGGGGCCTTGGCGGGCCTCACCACCTGCACCCGGGTCGCCTTGTGCGCGGGTTTCGGCGGGGCGACGACCACGACCTCGGCCACGTCGGCGGGTGCGGCGGTCTCGACCGGCGCGACCGCCACCTCGGCCACCGGCAGGGTCTGCATGGTCGGGGTCTGGCCGCAGACCGGCTGGCGCGCGGCGGTGACGCGCGGCACCCAGACCACCGTGTCGCCGACGCCCGCGCGAACATAGACGCAGCCCGCGCTGTCGACGTACTGCGTGCCGATGAAGGACACGGGCGGCACTTCGGCCGGACCGTCCTGCGCCAGCGCGCTGCCCGCGCCGATCAGAAGGGCAAGCCCCCAAGCGGTTCTGGTGAACATGGCGAAACCCCCAAGATATTGGGGGCATCCTGCCAGTGCGGACGGCGTGAGTAAACCTACTTGGTGCCGAACATCCGGTCGCCGGCGTCGCCGAGGCCCGGCACGATATAGCCCTTCTCGTTCAGCCGTTCGTCCAGCGCGGCGGTGACGATCGGCACGTCGGGATGCGCCTCCTTCATCCGGGCGACGCCTTCGGGCGCGGCCAGCAGGCACATGAAGCGGATGTTGTTGGCGCCCGCTTCCTTCAGCAGGTCGATCGCCGCGGCCGAGGAGTTGCCGGTCGCCAGCATCGGGTCGAGCGCGATGACCAGCCGGTCCTCCAGACCCTCGGGCACCTTGAAGTAGTACTGGATCGGCTGGAGCGTGCGTTCGTCGCGATAGAGGCCGACGAAACCGACCCGCGCCGCCGGGATCAGTTCCAGCACCCCGTCGAGCAGCCCGTTGCCCGCCCTGAGGATCGAGATCAGCGCCAGCTTCTTGCCGTCGAGCGTCGGGGCGTCCATCTCCTCAAGCGGGGTGTCGATGGTCTCGGTCGTCATCGGCAGTTCGCGGGTGACCTCGTAGGCCAGCAGCAGGGAGATCTCGCGCAGGAGCTGGCGGAAGGACTTGGTCGAGGTTTCCTTTTTCCGCATGATCGTCAGCTTGTGCTGCACCAGCGGGTGGTCCACGACGGTCAGGTGCTTGGTCATTCGGCGCTCTCCAGCTTTTTCGCGATCTTTTTGCGGGTGTCCTCGTCGCAGAAGGCCGCGTCAAGGGCGGTTCGGGTGATTTCGCCGAAAACCTCCTGATCCCAGCCAAAGGCGCGTTCCAACTCGTCGAATTCGCGGGTCATGGTGGTGTGGAAGAAAGGCGGATCATCGGTCGAGACGGTGACCTTCACGCCGCGTTCGCGCAGCTGTTCGATCGGGTGCTTGCGCCACCCGGGATAGACCCCCAGCGTCACGTTCGACCCCGGGCAGACCTCGAGCGTGATGCCGCGTTCCGCCAGTTCGTCCACCAGCGCGAGGTCCTCGATGGCGCGCACCCCGTGGCCGATCCGCTCGACGCCAAGGTCGTTCAGCGCGTCGCGCACCGATTGCGGCCCGCCCCATTCGCCGGCGTGGGCCGTCAGCCGGAGCCCCGCCTCGCGCGCGCAGTCGAACGCCCAGACGAAATCCTTCGGCTTGCCCTTGCCCTCGTCGCCCGCGATGCCGAAGCCGGTGATGAAATCGCCCCGGGTCTCGGCCGCGCAGAGGGCGATGGGTTTCGCCTGTTCGGGCCCGAAGTGACGGATGCAGGTGATGATGCCGCGGAGCGTGATGCCCAGCTTGCGCTCGGCCTCGTCCGCCACATCTTCGATGGCGTGCAGGTACTCGCGCCAGGCCTCGACATCGCCACCACCGCAGAAGTCGGGGGAGAGAAACGTCTCGGAATAGACCACGCCGTGCGACGCGCTTTCCTCGAGCACCGCCCGGGTCAGGCGGGCGTAATCCTCGGGCGTCTGCAGGACCGATGTCGCGGCCTCGTAAACCGACAGGAAATGCACGAAGTCCTCGTAGGCGTAATGCCCGCGTTCGTCGAAGACCTTCGAGATGTCGACCTTCTTCTCCTGCGCCAGTCCGCGGATGAAGGCGGGCGGCGCCGCGCCCTCGTGGTGAAGGTGCAGCTCGACCTTCGGATAGCTCTTCCAGCTCACAGGAATGTCCTCCCCGGCCCTTGGGCAGGCACGCCCAGGTGATCCGCGATGCTCGCGGCGATATCGGTGAACGCGACAAGGCCCGCCTGCCCCGCGCCCTTGCCCGCGACCAGCACCGGCACCCGTTCGCGGGTGTGGTCGGTGCCGATCCAGGTGGGGTCGTTGCCATGATCGGCGGTGACGACAAGCATGTCGCCGTCGCGCAGGCGCGGCAGGATCGTGCCCAGCTCGGCATCGAACCATTCCAGCGCACGGGCATAGCCCGACACGTCGCGGCGATGACCGTAGAGGCTGTCGAACTCGACGAAGTTGGCGAAGGTGAGCGATCCGTCCGCGGCCTCGTCCACCAGCCGCTTCAGCTGCCCCATCAGCTCGGCATCCGACCCCTTCACCACGTCGTCGATCCCCTGCATCGAGAAGATGTCGCCGATCTTGCCTACGCCGTGCACCTTGCGCCCGGCACCCTGCACCCAGTCGCAGAGCGTCGGGCTGGGCGGCGCCAGCGCGAAATCCTTGCGGTTTGTGGTGCGGGTGAAGCCGGTCAGCTCGGTCCCCACGAAGGGGCGGGCGATCACGCGGCCGACCCTCATTCTATGCAAAGTGGGCGCGATAGCTTTGCAAAGGTCGTAGAGCCGGTCGAGGCCATAGGCGCCTTCGTGGCAGGCGATCTGGAACACGCTGTCGGCCGAGGTGTAGCAGATCGGCCAGCCGGTGTTCACATGCTCGCGCCCCAAGTCCTCGATGATGACGGTGCCGGAGGCGTGGCAATTGCCGAGGATGCCGTCGGTGCCCGCCGCCTTGCAGACCTCGGCGATCAGCTCGGGCGGGAAGGAATTCTGCTTGTCCGGGAAATACGTCCAGTCCCATGGCACCGGCACGCCCGCCAGTTCCCAGTGGCCCGACGGCGTGTCCTTGCCGGGCGAGACCTCGGACGCCGCGCCCCAGAGGCCCTGCGGCTCGGCATCCAACCCCGGCGTTTCGTCGCCCGAGGCCAGCCGGATCGCCGCCCCCAGCCCGAGCCGGTCCATGACCGGCAGCGCCAGCGGTCCCGAGCGCCCCTCCTCCGCCTGTCCCGCAGCGCAGGCCTGCGCAATATGGGCCAGCGTGTTCGCCCCGGTGTCGGGGGTCGCGCCGTTGAAGAAGGCGTGTGCATCCGGCGCGCCGCCGCAGCCGACGCTGTCGATCACGATGAGGAACGCGCGTGTCATGCGGTGATCCTATCACGGATCAGCGCCGGCACCTGCGGCGCGGTGTCGCCCAGCCGGATCGCCCCCAGCACCGCCTGCGCCGCCCGATCCGCCGCACCGGTCCGCGCGGCATGCACGCGCGCCAGCGGCTGGCCCTTTTCGACCCAGGTGCCAAGCGGGGGAATGTCGGACAGCCCGACCGCCGGGTCGACCACGTCGCTTTCCACCTGCCGGCCGCCGCCGAGGTCCACGACCGCGAGGCCAAGCGCCTCACCGTCGAACCCCGCTACATATCCCGCGACGGGCGATGGCACCTCGCGGATCACCGTCGCCTCGGGCAGGAACCGCGCCCAGTTCTCGACGAATTCCACCGGCCCGCCCTGTGCCGCGACCATGCGGCCGAAATGCTCTGCCGCCCGGCCCGAGGCGATGACACCCGCGATCCGGTTGGCCCCGTCCTCGATGTCCGGGGCGAGGCCCGCATCCGCGAGCACCACGCCCCCCAGCACGGCCGAAATCTCGGCCAGCGGGCCTTTCGCCGCGCCGGTCAGCACCAGCATCGCCTGGTCGACCTCGAGCGCGTTGCCAAGTGCCGGGACCAGCGGCTGGTTCATATCCGACAGCACCGCCGAGGTCGGGCAGCCCGCCGCGTTGGCGGTCGACACCAGCGCCTGCGCCAGCGCGCGGGCGTCGTCCTCGGATTTCATGAAGGCGCCCGATCCCGTCTTGACGTCCAGCACCAGCCCGTCGAGCCCCGCCGCCAGCTTCTTGGAGAGGATCGAGGCGGTGATGAGGTCGAGGCTTTCGACCGTCGCCGTCACGTCCCGCACGGCGTAGAGGCGCCGGTCCGCCGGGGCGATCCGGGCCGAGGCCGCGACGATCGCGCAGCCCGCCTTGCCCACCACGTCGCGGAACCGTGCCTCGTCCAGCGTGGTCGCGACACCGGGGATCGATTCCAGCTTGTCGAGCGTGCCGCCGGTGTGCCCGAGGCCCCGGCCCGAGATCATCGGCACGTAGGCCCCGCAGGCCGCCAGCGCCGGGGCAAGCACCAGGCTGACGCAATCCCCGATCCCGCCGGTCGAATGCTTGTCGAGCACGGGACCGCCGAGATCCCATTGCAGCCGCTGGCCGCTGTCGCGCATCGCCAGCGTCAGCGCCACGCGCCCCTCTTCGCTCAGCCCGCGCAGCAGGGCCGCCATGGCAAAGGCCCCGGCCTGCGCATCGGTCACGCCACCGTCGGCCAGCCCCTGCGCGAACCAGCCCAATTCCGCGCGCGAGGGCGTGCCGCCGTCGCGCACCGTCGCGATGATCCGGCGCGCATCCATTCAGGTGCGGTCCATGTGCGAGGCGTCGAAGCGGCCCGGCAGGACCTCGGCCAGGGTCATGGTCTGCGATGCACCGTCGGTGGTGCACATGGTCAGCCTGACGTCCCCCTTGCCGAACTCCACCAGCTTCTGCCGGCAGCCGCCGCAGGGCGGCACCGGCGTGGGGCTGTCGGCGATGACCAGCACCTCGACCAGTTCGGTCTCACCGGCGGCAACCATGGCGGCGATGGCCCCGGCCTCGGCGCAGGTGCCTTCGGGATAGGCTACGTTCTCGACGTTCACGCCGGTGTAGATTGTGCCCGATGCCGCGCGGATGGCGGCACCGACCTTGAACCGGGAATAGGGGGCATAGGCGTTTTCGCGAACCTTCGTCGCGGCCTCCAGCAGATCCATCGGTGACTCTCCCCGTTTTTTGTCGGATCACTCTCATCAAGCAGGGGGCGGAGCGCAAGGGGCTGACCCGGATCGTCGCGCCATCTTTCCCCGCAGGCGAAATTAGTTTAACGCTAAACCATCTGTTTCGAGGAAGGCCGCAAGATGTCCGACACAGGCAAGGATGGCGCATATACCCCGGCGCTCGCCTATCATGAGAACCCCAAGCCCGGGAAACTGGAAATCCGCGCCACCAAGCCGCTGGCGAACGGCCGCGACCTGAGCCTGGCCTATTCCCCCGGCGTGGCGGATGCCTGCCTCGAGATCGGCAAGGACCCGGCCAATGCCTCGCGCTACACGGCACGCGGGAACCTGGTCGCGGTGGTGTCGAACGGCACTGCCGTGCTGGGCCTCGGCAACATCGGGGCACTGGCGTCCAAGCCGGTGATGGAGGGCAAGGCGGTGCTCTTCAAGAAGTTCGCGGGCATCGACTGCTTCGACATCGAGGTCAACGAGAGCGATCCAGAAAAGCTGGCCGACATCGTCTGCGCGCTTGAGCCGACTTTCGGCGCGATCAATCTCGAGGACATCAAGGCGCCGGACTGCTTCGTGGTGGAGAAGCTTTGCCGCGAGCGGATGAACATCCCCGTCTTCCACGACGACCAGCACGGCACCGCCATAGTCGTCGGCGCCGCCGCGACCAACGCGTTGCGGGTGGCGGGCAAGGCGTTCGAGGACATCAAGATCGTCAGCACCGGCGGCGGGGCGGCGGGTATCGCCTGCCTGAACATGCTGCTGAAACTGGGTGTGAAGCGCGAGAACGTCTGGCTCTGCGACATCCACGGGCTGGTCTACGAGGGCCGGGCCGAGGACATGAACCCGCAGAAGGCGGTCTATGCCCAGCCGTCGGACAAGCGCACGCTGGACGAGGTGATCGAGGGCGCGGACCTCTTCCTGGGCCTGTCGGGCCCCAACGTGCTCAAGCCCGAGATGGTGGCGAAGATGGCCGCTCGGCCGATCATCTTTGCGCTGGCCAACCCCACGCCCGAGATCATGCCGGATGCGGCCCGTGCCGTGGCCCCCGACGCGATCATCGCGACCGGCCGGTCGGATTTTCCCAACCAGGTCAACAACGTCCTCTGCTTTCCCTTCATCTTCCGCGGCGCGCTCGACGTCGGCGCGACCGAGATCAACGACGAGATGCAGATCGCCTGCATCGAAGGGATCGCCGCGCTGGCCCGCGCGACCACCAGCGCCGAGGCAGCGGCGGCCTACCAGGGGGAACAGCTGACCTTCGGCGCCGACTACCTGATCCCGAAACCCTTTGACCCGCGCCTGTCGGGCGTCGTTTCGACCGCCGTGGCCAAGGCCGCCATGGCCTCGGGCGTGGCGACCCGGCCGCTGGCCGACCTCGACGCCTACCGCGAAAAGCTGCGGTCCTCGGTGTTCAAGTCCGCCCTGCTGATGCGCCCAGTGTTCGACGCCGCGCGCACCGCGTCGCGCCGGATCGTCTTTGCCGAGGGCGAAGACGAACGCGTGCTGCGCGCGGCGCAGGCGATCCTCGAGGAAACCACCGAGACGCCGATCCTGATCGGCCGCCCCGAGGTGATCGAGACCCGCTGCGAACGCGCGGGCCTGACGATCCGGCCGGATGCCGATTTCCATATCGTGAACCCGGAAAACGACCCGCGCTACCGCGACTACTGGGGCACCTACCACGAGATCATGGCACGGCGCGGCGTCACCCCCGACACCGCCCGCGCGATCATGCGAACCAACACCACGGCCATCGGCGCGGTGATGGTGCACCGGGGCGAGGCCGACAGCCTGATCTGCGGCACCTTCGGCGAATACCGCTGGCACCTGGGCTATGTCGAACAGATCCTGGGCGGCGGCACCTACCGGACGGTCGGCGGGCTGTCGATGATGATCCTCGAGGACGGGCCGCTCTTCCTCGGCGACACGCATGTGCATTCCGACCCGACCGCCGAGGAGATCGCGAATGTCGTCATTGGCGCGGCGCGGCACGTGAAGCGTTTCGGCATCGTGCCCAACATCGCGCTCTGCGGCCGGTCGCAGTTCGGCAACCAGGACACCCTGACCGCGCGCCGCCTGCGCGAGGCGATGGCGATCCTCGACAGCGCGCAGCGCGATTTCTGCTACGAGGGCGAGATGAACGTGGACACCGCGCTCGACCCCGTCCTGCGGGAAACGGTGCTGCCCGGCAACCGGATGAAGGGCGCGGCGAACGTTCTGATCTTTGCCCATGCCGACGCCGCGTCGGGGGTGCGCAACATCCTGAAGATGAAGGGCGGCGGGCTCGAGGTCGGGCCGATCCTGATGGGGATGGGCAACCGCGCGCATATCGTCACGAACTCGATCACGCCGCGCGGGCTGCTGAACATGGCGGCCATCGCGGGCACGCCGGTGGCGCACTACGGCTGACCCACGGTTCCGCGCCGTCGTCACCGGGGCGGCGGCGCGGAGGCCTCCTCAGATCATTTCTTGACGGTCTTCTCGCCGGGTTTGGCCGGCTTCTGCTTCTTGTCGCCCATGGGCGTGCATCCTTGGTGCAAAGGGCCGGCGGGATGCCGGCCCTGGGGAAATCCAAGCGCCGCGCGGGCCGAGTCGGCAAGCACGATCGCGGCTGTTACAGGCCCCGTGATCGCCCGGATCGGCGCCTTATGGCCGGTCCTGGGCACCGCGACGCGCTGTGAAGAAATTTGCAGACCGGGACAACGCTTGTGAAGCTGCGTGACAAGGGCCGGATCCGGCCCCGGAATCTGCGCACCTGCGACCGGATCGCGCGGCTGCGGCCCTTGCAAGCGTGACGCAGGGGCGTCTAACTCCTGCAAACGTCGTCACGCGCGAAGGAGGAGCACGCGGATGGGCTACAAAGAGATTTACGACAGCTGGAAGGCGGACCCGGATGCGTTCTGGATGGCGCAGGCCGAGGCGATCGACTGGGTCGAGAAGCCGTCAAAGGCGCTCTGGGACGAGAACGCACCGCTTTACGAATGGTTCGTCGACGGCAAGGTGAACACCTGCTGGAACGCGGTCGACCGCCATGTCGAGGCCGGGCGCGGCGCGCAGGTCGCGCTGATCCACGACAGCCCGGTCACCGGCACCGTGCAGAAGATCACCTATGACGAACTGCGCAACCGCGTCGCCCTGCTGGCCGGTGCGCTGCGCGCCAAGGGGATCGAAAAGGGCGACCGGGTCATCATCTACATGCCGATGGTGCCGCAGGCGATCGAGGCGATGCTGGCCTGCGCCCGCCTCGGGGCGATCCATTCGGTCGTCTTCGGCGGCTTTGCCAGCCACGAGCTGGCGGTGCGGATCGACGACTGCCAGCCCAAGGCGATCATCGCGGCCTCCTGCGGGATCGAGCCGGGGCGCGTGGTGCATTACAAGCCGCTCCTCGACGGCGCCATCGACCAGGCCAGCCACAAGCCCGAATTCTGCGTGATCTTCCAGCGCGAACAGGAAGTGGCCAAGCTGGAACCGGGCCGCGACGTGGCCTGGCATTCCTTCCAGTACGGTGCCGAACCGGCCGAATGCGTGCCGGTCGAGGGCAACCACCCGGCCTACATCCTCTATACCTCGGGCACCACGGGCCAGCCCAAAGGCGTGATCCGGCCGACCGCCGGGCACCTCGTCGCGCTGAACTGGTCGATGAAGAATGTCTATGACGTGGACCCGGGCGACGTGTTCTGGGCGGCCTCGGATGTCGGCTGGGTCGTGGGCCACAGCTACATCTGCTACGCCCCGCTGATCCACGGCAACACCAGCATCGTGTTCGAGGGCAAGCCGGTCGGCACGCCGGACGCGGGCACCTTCTGGCGGGTGATGGCGGATCACAAGGTGAAGAGCTTCTTCACCGCGCCGACCGCCTTCCGCGCGGTGAAGCGCGAGGATCCCAAGGGCGAGTTCATCCGGAAATACGACCTGAGCCACCTTAAGACCGTCTACCTGGCCGGCGAACGCGCCGATCCGGACACGATCCACTGGGCGCAGAAGATGCTCGACAAGCCGATCATCGACCACTGGTGGCAGACCGAGACCGGCTGGTCGATCGCCGCGAACCCGGTCGGGATCGAGCTGCTGCCGGTCAAGGTAGGCTCCCCCTCCGTGCCGATGCCGGGCTACGAGATCCACATCCTCGACGAGGCCGGAAAGGAGCTTCCGGCGGGCGAGCTGGGGGCCATTGCGGTCAAGCTGCCGCTGCCGCCGGGCACGCTGCCGACGCTATGGAACGCCGAGGCGCGGTTCCGGAAAAGCTATCTCGACACCTTCCCGGGCTACTACGAGACCGGCGATGCGGGGATGATCGACGCGGATGGATACCTCTACATCATGGCCCGCACCGATGACGTCATCAACGTCGCGGGCCACCGCCTGTCGACCGGCGCGATGGAGGAGATCCTGGCGAACCACCCGGACGTGGCCGAAACCGCGGTGATCGGGGTCAGCGACGATCTGAAAGGGCAGCTTCCGGTCGGCTTTCTTTGCCTGACCAAGGGCGTGAACCGCCCGCATGACGAGATCGTGCGCGAATGCGTCGGCATGGTCCGGGACCAGATCGGCCCGGTCGCGGCATTCAAGTCTGCGGTGGTGGTGGACCGGCTGCCCAAGACCCGGTCGGGAAAGATCCTGCGCGCGACCATGGTCAAGATCGCCGACAACCAGGAGTTCAAGATGCCCGCCACGATCGATGATCCGGCCATCCTGGACGAGATCAGGCTGGCGCTTCAGGGTATCGGGCTGGCCAAGGGCTAGATACGAGAACGGCGCCGGGGGGTGAACCGGCGCCGCCACTCGTTAGACGGGCTCATCAGAAGCGATTGGCAAACTCGTCAACCTGGCGTTCGGCTTCGTCCTTGGCGATGCCGTAACGTTCCTGGACCTTGCCGACCAGCTGCTCGCGCTTGCCGGCGGCCTTGTCCAGATCATCGTCGGTCAGCTTGCCCCACTGTTCCAGGGCCTGACCTTTCATCTGTTTCCAGTTACCTTCGATACGATCCCAGTTCATGGTCTTCTCTCCTTGGGAAACGGCCGGACATCAGCACCCGGCTTCCCCTAAGAAACGCGCGGCCGGGGGCATGGTTCCCGGCGATCGCAGCCGCATCGGCACCCTTCCGCCCGGCCCCGATCAGAGGTCGCGGGCCCAGGTTTCCCCGGTCAGGCGGTGGCCGAAACTGTCGTGTTCCTCGCTGCCGACCAGCTGGAATCCCGCGTGGACATAAAGCTTCCTGGCCGAGCTGAGCACGTCGTTGGTCCAGAGCTCGATCCGGCTGTACCCGGCGGCGCGCGCAAAGGTCAGCACCTCGTCCACCAGCCGCCGCCCGACGCCCGCGCCGCGGGCGCGGCCCTCGACATGCAGCAGCCGCAGCTTGGCGGTCCGGTCGTCCTTGCGCACCACGAAGACGGCGCCGACCGGCTCGCCCTCGATCTCGGCGATCCAGCCGCGTTCGCGGGCCGGGTCGTGATCGGCGGCGAAGTCGGCGAGGATGCGCAGGACCAGCGTCTCGTAATCGGCGTTCCAGCCGTATTCGGCGGCATAGAGGCGCGACTGCCGTTCGATGACCCAGCCCAGATCGCCCGCCTCGGGCGCGCGCAGCTCGAGCGTGGCGGCCGGGTGCGGCCGCCCGCCAAGGAGCCGCGTGATCAGCCGCATCGCCCGGATGACCCGCGTCCTGTCCTCGCCCGACAAGGGCCCGAGCGCGTTGCCCATCAGGTCCGAGGACTGGGCGTCGAGGTCGGCAAAGGCCGCCTGCCCCTCTCGGTCAGCGTGATCCTGAGCCGCTTGGCATTGGCCGGGTCGGGGCTGCGGGTGATCAGCCCCTTTTTCTGCAGCCCGGCCAGCACGCGGCTCATCTGGCCTGCGTCCATCCTGAGCTCGCGCGCCATATCGGCGGCCTGCGCGCCCTTCGGGCCGGTCGCGATCTCGTGCAGGACCCGGGCCTGCGGCAGGGAAAAGGCCGACTTCAGCATCCGGTCCGACAGCGCGTTGGTGAACGAGGTGTAGAACCGGGTGAACCGGCGGGCCTCGGTCACGGCGCGCGAGAGGGATGTGGACTCGGTCATACTTGATTCAGTCAACAAAGGACCGTGCAAGTCAAGCCTGTTTGCGACGCCAATTGGCGTCAAACACGCGTTAGACGAACTGTTCGCTGATCAGCCGCTCTTCGAGCCCGTGGCCCGGGTCAAAGAGGATGCGGTGCGAAACCGAGGGTTCGGAATGCACCTCGACCGCCACCACGTCGCGGACCGAGCGGCCATCGGCATCGGCCATGACCGGCCGCTTCTCGGGTTCGAGGACATCGAACCGCACCTGCGCGATCTTGGGCAGCAGCGCCCCGCGCCAGCGCCGCGGCCGGTAGGCGGCCACCGCCGTCACCGCCAGCACATCCGCGCCGATCGGCAGGATCGGCCCGTGTGCCGAGTGGTTGTAGGCGGTCGAGCCCGCGGGCGTCGCCACCAGCGCCCCGTCGCAGACAAGTTCCGCCAGCCGCACCTTGCCGTCGACGCTGATCCTCAGCTTCGCCGCCTGCGGACCGGCGCGCAGCAGCGACACCTCGTTGATCGCGAGGCGGTGCTTTTCGGTGCCGTCCTGCCGGATCGCGCGCATGGCCAGCGGGTTGATAACCTCTTCCTCGGCCAGCGCCAGCCGCTCCAGCAGCCCGTCCTCGTGGTACTCGTTCATCAGGAAGCCGACGGTGCCGCGGTTCATGCCGTAGACCGGCGCGGGCAGGTTCTGGGTGCGATGCAGAGTCTGCAGCATGAAGCCGTCGCCGCCAAGCGCCACGATCACGTCGGCCTCGGGCTCGGGCACGTCGCCGTAGCGGGCGATCAGCGCGGCGCAGGCCGAGCGGGCCATGTCGCCATGGCTTGCCGTGAAGGCGATCTTCATGTCCATGACCCGCAGGTTCCGTTTCCCATAGCGCCCAATCGGTTCCGAAAGAAGCATATCCGCCCCGAATGCGCCAGCCCGCCTGCCCGGCCAGCGTATTTCATGTTCATTATGTCGCCTTCGGACCTTTTGCGCCGCCGCGGTTCCGGGTAGGAAGCGCCAACGCCACCGAATGAGGAAGGACCATTCCATGAAGGATGTCGGCTTCTTTTCCAGCCCGCTCGCGGAACGCGACCCGGAAATCTTCGACACCATCGGCAAGGAGCTCGGCCGCCAGCGCGACGAGATCGAGCTGATCGCCTCCGAGAACATCGTCTCGGCCGCGGTGCTCGAGGCGCAGGGATCCGTCCTGACCAACAAGTACGCCGAGGGCTACCCGGGCAAGCGCTACTACGGCGGCTGCCAGTATGTCGACATCGCCGAGACACTGGCGATCGACCGGGCGAAAGAACTCTTCGGCTGCGGCTTTGCCAACGTGCAGCCGAACTCGGGCAGCCAG